>JAMOBH010000105.1:0-15943 GCA_039908085.1 Magnetococcus sp. YQC-5 | reverse complement strand
GGGGGATGAATCCCCCAAACCCCCTCTTTTTTTTTAATAATTAAAAAATAAAAAAAAAGGGTGGGGGGTTTGGGGGGCGGTTCACCGCCCCCCAAGGTTTTATTTTCAATCAGTTAATCAATTTCACTTCAGCGAAGTGGATGCCTGGTTCTTGTGAATGGTTGGATCCCAGTGTCGGCTGATTGAACATTAAAAAAAACGACCGGGAAAAACCCGGTCGTTGTATGCTGGTTGATCTGTGCGACAGGATCAACCGTGATACTTGTAAGGCACCCAGGACTGGTCTTCGATAGGGGGACGCACATATCCTGTGGATTTTTTGCGGGGAGGCAGCTTCATAGGCTCTTTGATGGTCAGCAGATCCTCATAGGGGATCATGCTCAACAGATGGCTGATACAGTTGAGACGGGCATGGGTCTTGATATCCGCATCCACCACATACCAGGGCACCTGCTTGATGTCGGTATAGGCGAACATGGCATCCTTGGCCTTGGAATACTCTTCCCAACGCAACCGGGATTCCAGATCCATGGGGCTGACTTTCCATTGCTTGGTGGGATCCTTGGTGCGGCTGACAAAACGCCGTTCCTGCTCTTCATCGCTTACCGAGAACCAGTACTTGATGAGAATGATGCCTGAACGCACCAGCATACGCTCGAATTCTGGACAGGAACGCAGAAATTCCCGGTATTCATCTTCGGTGCAGAAGCCCATCACCCGTTCCACACCAGCACGGTTGTACCAACTCCGGTCAAAGAGAACCATCTCTCCGGCAGCAGGCAAATGCGGGACGTAGCGTTGGAAATACCACTGAGTCTTGTCCCGCTCGGTGGGCGTCCCCAGGGCGACGACCCGTGCGATACGGGGGCTTAACGGCTCGGTAATGCGCTTGATCACGCCACCTTTGCCCGCAGCGTCGCGTCCTTCGAACAGAACCACAACCTTCAAGCCCTTGACTCTGACCCACTCCTGCAATTTGACCAGTTCAATATGGAGCTTGTCCAACTCTTTGAGATAGATTTCTTCGCTTATTTTTGGGATTTTTTTCCGTTTGCCCGTTTTTTCATCAATTGAAAATGGAAATGCACGGGCTTCCTTGGCTTCTTTGGGTGGCTTGGCTTCTTTGGCTGCTTTTGGTTCCTTGGGTTCTTTGGGTTCCTTGGGTTCCTTGGGTTCCTTGGGTTCCTTGGCCTTGACTACTGGTTCTTCCTGAGGCTGGACTGCCTGGTCCACTTGATCTTCCTTCATGGTTACTTCTTGATCCGTCATACGAGTCTCCTTGGCGTGTAAATAAACACAAACCATCGTCATGGAAATGACACTGCGGCACGATTTTTTTCTTTATCTTGGCTTTTTTGCCGCTGTGGCGTTTGTATAGCACTAAAAATGGCTGGACCGCCAGCCAATGAAAGAGCTGTTGGCCATTTTTTATCCATTATGGCCCTTTTTGCACTGTTTGATGGCCTCAATGCGTTGGAGCAGGGGGGGGTGGGCGTGATTAATGACAACTTGCAAGGGATGTGGAGTCAAATTGGCCAAATTATTTACGGCCAGTTTTTTCAAAGCCGATACCAAAGCCATGGGGTCAGGCAGGGTTGTTGCGGCATGACGGTCGGCGGCGTATTCATAATGGCGGGAGATCCATTTCATGATTGGACCCGTCAACAAATCCAGAGGCACGGCCAACAGGGTGAAAAAGGTCAAACCACCATGCAGGGTCACCCTTTCCATGTAAAACGCATGGTGCAGATTGGGGTCTTGCATCGAGAAAGACAATAATCCACACAACACTCCCAGATAGATCAATGCCAATGTCGTCATCTTGGGAATGTGGCCCAACTGGGCATGACCGATTTCATGGGCCAATACCGCGACCACTTCGGGTACGGTATGACGCTCGATCATGGTGTCAAACAAGGCAATGCGTCGATGTCGGCCAAATCCGGTCACAAAGGCGTTGGTCTTGGTGGTGCGACGTGAACCGTCCATGACAAACAGGTTGCCTATGGGAATGTGATTGGTTTGAGAATAGCTCTGGATGGCCTGGCGCAACGTTCCGTCAGGCAGCGGAGTGTATCGATTGAACAACGGCATCAACAGGATGGGCGCGATATACTGGATGAACAGCAGGAACGCCGAAGCCAATCCCCAGCAATAGAGCCAGGCCAAAGAGCCTGTGTATTGAAAAAAATAGAGGAGCGCGATCAAAAAAGGTCCACCCAACACCAGGGACAACAACACCCCTTTCGCCTTGTCGGTGATGAATGTGAGCAGCGTGGTGTTGTTGAATCCATAACGCGCCTCCACCACAAACGTGCCGTAAATCTTGAACGGCAAAGAGACCAGTTTGGAGATCAACAAGAGCAGACCGATGTAAATCACTCCAATGGCAAGGTCTCCCAAATGCCAGCTGCCCACGAATCGATCCAGCCAGTGGAAGCCGCCCGCAAACCACCAGGTCAGCAGTGTGATCAATTTGAACGCGCCACTTGTGATTTCCAGGGTGGCGCGATCTTTCGCATACGCACGGGTTTGGGACCAGGTCGTTGCATCCACGACATCGGCAAACTCGTCTGGTGGATGTTCACGCATGGCCTGGATATTGAGCAAACCGGCACTGGTTTCCAATACAAAACTGAATAACAACGCGGTCAGAATGATCATCCCATAGAGTGTCATGTCTCTCCACAACTCCTTGACTGGAAAGTTTAACGTTCAAAAAAGGAGGGGGAGGGCGTGGGAATGCCAAACCGCCCCCCAAGGTCTTTTTTTTATGGACTCCGGCTGCAAAACGATTTGACAGCCACCTGCTTTCAGCCTGATCATCCATCATTCTCTCACAAGCCACAAGGAGCGGGCCGTGACTTTTCAAGAACTCATTTTATCCTTGCAGCACTACTGGTCGGACCAGGGGTGCGCCCTCTTGCAACCCTATGACATGGAAATGGGAGCAGGAACCTTTCATCCTGCCACCTTTTTGCGCGCTTTGGGACCGGAACCCTGGAACGTGGCCTTTGTTCAGCCCTCCCGTCGTCCCACAGATGGACGTTATGGAGAAAATCCCAACCGGTTGCAACGCTATTATCAGTTTCAGGTCATTCTGAAACCCTCGCCAGCGGCCATTCAAACCCTCTATCTGGATTCGCTGGCCATGATCGGCATCGACCCACGCGCCCACGACATCCGTTTTGTGGAGGATGACTGGGAAAGCCCGACCCTGGGTGCCTGGGGCCTGGGCTGGGAAGTCTGGCTCGACGGCATGGAAGTGACCCAATTCACCTATTTTCAACAGGTGGGCGGCATGGATCTGCCACTGGTCTCCGGCGAGTTGACCTATGGCCTGGAACGCCTGGCCATGTATATCCAGGGGGTTGAAAACGTTTATGACTTGATCTGGACCCCTGGCGTCTCCTATGGCGATGTCCATCAACAGGAAGAAGCCGATTTCTCCGGCTACAATTTTCAGGCAGCCAATGTGGAACAATTATTAAAACTCTTTGCCACCCACGAGACTGAGGCCATGGCGTTGATCGAACGCAAATTGCCGGGTCCGGCGTATGATCAAGTCATCCGCTGTTCCCATCTGTTTAATTTATTGGATGCCCGTGGAGCCATCAGTGTCACTGAACGGGCCAGGTATATCGGGCGGGTTCGCACCCTGTCCAAGGTGACTGCGGAAGCTTTCGCTGCCCAACGTGCGGCATTGGGGCATCCGCTCATCAAGCATCCAGGAGGGTTGGCATGAGCGATTTATTGTGGGAAATCGGTTGTGAAGAGATTCCCTCCAGGATGCTGCCGGACGCGGCGGCTCATTTGGCCAACGCCATGCAATCCTCCCTGGAGCAGGCCAGCCTGTTTGTGGCGCAGGAGACCCGGATCCTCTGGTGCCATGCCACCCCCAGAAGATTGGCCGTGGCTGTCACGGGCTTGCGTGAATGTCAACCCGACTTGCTGGAAGATCGTCGCGGACCTCCGGTGGAACGGGCTTTTGATCCTCAAGGTCAGCCCACCAAGGCTGCAGAAGGGTTTGCCAGGGTGTGTGGGGTCTCGGTGACTGAATTGTCCACCCTGGAGACCCCGAAAGGTTCCTATCTGGCATACACCATCCGTACACCGGGCAGAGTGGCATCTGTACTCCTGCCAGATCTCCTGGCTTCGATTCTGACGGCTTTTCCCTGGCCCAAATCCATGCGCTGGGGCGCGGGAGAGACCCGTTTTGTCCGTCCGATCCGCTGGATGGTCGCCTTGCTGGATGGGGTGGTGGTGCCGGTGCGTACCGTGGATGGCCTGACTGCCGCTGATGTGACCTGGGGTCATCGTTTCATGGCCCCTGGTCCATTCCAGGTGCAGGATGCCGATTCCTATCTGGCCATCATGGCCCAAAGCCGGGTCATCCCCTCTCTGGAGCAGCGGGCGGACAAAATCCGCAGCGAGGTTGCCCAATTGGCTGCCCAGGCCGGAGGGAGTGCCTTCCTGGATGAGGATCTGGTACTCGAAAACGCCGGATTGACCGAATGGCCTGTGCCCATGCTAGGGAATTTTGATCCGAAATATTTGGAAATCCCCAAAGAGGTGCTGGCCACCTCCATGAAGTACCATCAAAAATATTTTCCGGTCCAGCGTCTGGACGGGACATTGATGCCCTGTTTTGTGGCTGTGGCCAACCTGGAGCCACCAGATCCCGCTGTTCTGGTGCGGGGCTATGAGCGGGTTTTGCGCGCCCGGTTGGAGGATGCGGCCTTTTACTGGCGGGAAGATCGCAAGATTCCCTTGCCGGAACGGCTCTCCTCGTTGCAAAAGGTGGTTTTTCAGGTACGACTGGGCACGTTGCACAAAAAGGCCATGCGCATGGCCACACTGGCTGGCACTCTGGCGGATCGCATGGATTCCGGGTTGGAATCCGGCTTGGCCTCCAAGGCTGCCATTCTGGCCAAATGCGATTTGACCACGGGCATGGTGGGGGAATTCCCGGAACTTCAAGGGGTCATGGGGGGGTATTACGCGCTTGCCGCCGGAGAGCATCCTGCTGTTGCCACGGCCATTCGGGAACATTATCAGCCCCGTGGAGCTGGTGACGCAGTACCTGGGAGTCTGCTTGGCACCCTGGTATCTCTGGCTGACAAGCTCGATACCCTGACGGGCTGTTTCGGTATTGGTCTGGTGCCAACAGGAACCAAGGATCCCTTTGGTCTGCGCCGGGCTGCCCTGGGTGTGATCCGCATGATCTTGGATGGAGGCTTGCGTTTGCCCTTGCTGGATATCCTGGCACAGGCCCACATGGCCTATCCAGCCGGGGTGCTGGATGAAGAGAGCAAAGCCACTTCCCTGGCGATTTTGGATTTTTTTTACGGTCGCCTCAAAGTCTACTTGCGACGGGATTTTGATTACGACCTCATCGATGCGGTCCAGGTGCTGGGTCTGGATGACCTGTATGACGTGGTCTCCAGGGTGCGTGCCCTGGCTGTGTTCAAGCAACAGGAGTCGTTTGTCGCGCTGGTCGCAGCCAATAAACGGATTGTCAATCTGCTTGACAAGGCTGACCAGGGGGATCCGGGGCAGGGGGGGGATCTCCATGGAGGGATCCTGGCTGCCGAAATCGCGCTGTTTGATGCGGTGCGCCTGTGTCATCAAAAGACGGCTCCCCTGATTCAGGTCCAGAATTACGCTGCTGCCCTGGAGATTCTGGCAACCTTGCAAGAACCCATAGATCGGTTTTTTGCGGATGTCCTGGTGATGGATCCCGATGTCGAGATCCGTCGCAATCGACTGGCCTTGTTGCGTCTGGTCCGGCAGGGCTTTGATCAGATCGCGGACGTCAGCCGGTTGGCTTGCGAGGGGTGATCTTGTGACGGATGTTGGTTGCACGCCATGATTGATCCTGAAACCATTCATCGCGCAGGGCGTATCTTGAGCGAAACAGCCGGTGAGGCGCGTGTGATTTTGTTTGGTTCGTATGCCCGTGGGGATGCCAGTGAGGAGTCGGATTTGGATTTTCTCATCATCAAACCTGTGGTGAAGGATCGATTGCGGGAAATGACGCAACTGCGACAGGTGTTGAGGCCGCTACGGGTTCCAGTGGACATTCTGGTCTGTTCCAGAGAGGAAATGGTTGAACGGGAGAACATGTCCCACGGGGTTATTCATTGGGCTTTGCGTGAGGGGGTGACGCTTTATGATACCCTGTTGCCATGATGCTCGGCGATTGTTTGGGAAGGCAGACCAGGACCGGAAGATTTTTCATGCAATCAAGAATCATCCAGGCATTGCTGATGAGTCGGTATGTTTTCATGCACAGCAGGCGGTGGAGAAATGTTTGAAGGCTGTCTTGGTGGAGAAGGGGATATCATTTCGTCGAACTCATGATCTGGATGAACTGGTTGACCGGATTCTGGATGCAGGTATCCCTTTTCCTTTCGATGCTGATCAGTGCAGCCTGTTATCTCCCTTTGCCGTGCAATGGCGTTACGAGGATTTGGATATTGCAGGTCTTGATCTCGTCGAGGCGGAACATTTGATGGAAAAAGTGTATTTTTGGGCCAAGGGGATGTTGGTTTGGGATGTTTGATTGACTTGTGATAATGCATGAGTTATTGTGTCAATCCATTCACATCCTTTGATACTTCGTTCAGCAAGGTGGTATTGGTATTGATTGTGCTTCACATCAGCAAAGTCTCTTTATCAACCAGTCCAAACACGGATTCATGATCATGCTCTTCGCACACCGATTCCTGCCAACCCGCATGCTTCTGTTATTGTTCGTATTGTTTCCCTTTCTTGGGAGCAGGAGTGCCCACGCCGGGCTGCAAATTGATATTTCCAAGGGTGGTTTGCAACCCATTCCGATTGCCATACCCAGGTTTCTGGATCAGGCCCCTGATGGTACGCCTTACCCAGCTGGTGCCATGGGGGAGCGCATTGCCAGTGTCGTTGCCGCTGACCTGGAGCGTTCTGGCCTTTTTCAGATCCTGGAAAACAAAGCCGGCATTCAAGACGCTATCTCTTTATGGAAAGAGGGACCGAATTTTCGTGAATGGCGTCTGGTCGGGGCTGAAGCCGTGGTTTCCGGGGCGGTCACCGATGTTTCCGGGGTGGTCAAAGCCGATTTTTTTCTGCACGATGTTTTCAAGGGGGAACCGGTAGGCCAGGGTAAAAGTTTCAGTGCCCCGAAAAAAGATTGGCATCTGGTGGCCCATCGCATTGCTGACGAAATATATTCCAGGCTGACTGGGGAGAGCGGTTATTTTTCAACACGTATTGTGTTTGTGGCTGAAAAAGGCGACAAGAAATGGCTTTCGATCATGGATCAGGATGGTCTCAATCGTACTGACTTGAGTGAAGGCCGTTCACTGGTCCTGACGCCCCGTTTTTCGCCCAATGGTGAAAATCTGTTTTTTCTTTCGTATGTCACAGGGGAACCACGCATTTACCGATGGAATCTCTATACTGGCGCGAAATCTCAAGAAGGGGATTTCCCTGGACTCAACAGCGCGCCTTCCTGGTCTCCGGATGGGAGTCGGATGGCCATGACCCTCAACAAGGATGGCAACTCTGAAATTTATGTCAAGGATTTGGCATCTGGGGTATTGACACGTCTGACTCAAAACACTGCCATTGACACGTCGCCTTCGTGGTCTCCTGACGGACGGCGCATTGTCTTCAATTCGGATCGCGGGGGGTCGCCCCAGATTTATACCATGAATGCGGATGGCTCCAACCAGACCCGGATCACTTTTGATGGCAACTACAATGCTGCTCCGGCCTGGTCTCCGCGTGGTGACCTGATTGCCTTTGTCAAAGGGGGAGGGGGGCGTTTTGGCATTTCCGTGATCAATCCGCAAGGCAATCAGGAACGGGCTTTGACCAGTTCCTGGATGGATGAATCTCCCGCTTGGGCACCCAATGGCCGGGTCATCGCGTTTACCAGAGAAAATCATGGACGACGTTCGCAGTTGTATACGATTGATCTGACTGGTTTCAATGAGCGCAAGGTGCCTATGGACCCGGATATTCAGGCGTCGGATCCATCCTGGTCGCCGACGATTCGTTAACCCTTATAGAATAAACTATTAAAAAAAAAGAGGGGGTCTGGGGGATTCATCCCCCAGGGTTTTGCTTTTGACTTTTTGCCAGAGGGGTATCCTGTTTACTTGAGGATTATTGACTTATTTGGCATGAATTTTGCAAGTCTTCACTTTTTAATTGGTGCTTGATTTTTATCGTTTACAAAGACACCTGCCATGTTAGATTCTTATAAGTTGATAGATGACCCAGCCCTGCCAACCCATAGTGACGTGACTGAATGTAACCTTATTTGGTTCAATGCATCCGAAAGGATGTTACCGATCACAAATACTCCAACTCACTGCTGAAACGAGGATACAAATATCATGATTAAAAAACATTTTCGCTTTTTGTCTGTCGTTTTGATCTCGCTTGGTTTGTTGTCGGGATGCGGATCTGTGCCAGAAGGTGGCCCGGATTCAGCTCAGGCCGCAGGAGATCAGGCCAACACCGCAGCTGCTGATGACGGTCGTGCGTTGGGACGCCATGACACTTCCTCTTCCACGCTGGATGGCCGCAACAAGCAGAATGACATGTCGGGCCGTGCTGGTGGAGAACCAGAGCATCGGATTTATTTTGATTACAACTCTTCACTCATCACCGGGCAAGCTGCCGAAGTTCTGTCCCAGAATGCCCGTTGGATTGGCAAACGCAATTTGACCATTGAAGGGCATTGCGACGAGCGTGGCACACGGGAATACAACCTGGCCCTTGGACAAAAACGGGCCGATGCTGCCAAGCAGTATTTGATTTCTCAGGGCATGGATGCATCCCGGATCAAAACCGTCAGCTATGGCAAAGAACGCCCACTGGTCAATGGTCACAGTGAATCTGCCTGGGGCAAAAACCGGCGTGCTGAAATCATTCCCTGACATCGACATGCATGTGGGTTGAACATTCAATATTGGGCGTAAAAATGATGCATAAACATCCTGGTTCGTTTTTGACGGGGCTGCGAAATTTTACGGCCTTGGGAACCATCATCATCCTGTCGGGATGCGCCGGGACCGGTGCCCCGCCTCCTGACGGGAGTGATGGTCAACCAAAACCCCCATGGGCCAAGTCAATCGGCGAACTCTCTGATCGTATGGATCAAACCGATCAAAATCAGCGGAATGCGTTGGCTGATCTCAACAATCGGCTGGCTCTCATGGAAAGGCAGCTCGGTTCCCTCCAGGGACATGTGGAGCAGGTCCGTCATGAAAGCAAACGGTTGACCGAACGCATCGATCAAATGCCGCCGCCAGAGGCCAGGACGGCGGCTGTTCCGGGTGCCCCGACAGCGGATATCACACCACCTCCACCACAGGTGGCAGCCGTCACGCCATCGGCTCCTGCGGCAGCGAATGTCACGACACCAGCACCTGCTACGGTAGCGAATGTCACGACACCAGCAGCTCCTGCTGCGGGTATGACCAAACCACCCGCTTCAGTTCAACCTGCGGTGCCTCAACCCGCAGTTGCTGCCGCGTCTGCTGCTGCTGCCTCTGTGACAGCTGCTGCTGCGGCCAAGAACACCTCTTCGCCCTCATCGGCCAAAGAGGCTTACGAGGCTGCCTTTTTGTTGCTGAAACAGAAACAATTTGATGCCTCGCTGGCTGGGTTTCAGAATTTTCTGAAGGCCCATCCCAAGGACGCCAATGCGGATAACGCTCAGTACTGGGTTGGCGAGTTGCATTTTGCGCAACGTCGGTTTCCTGAAGCCTTGATGGCTTTCAATCAGGTGCTGGTGCGTTGGCCAACCAGTGGCAAAGTCCCGGACAGCCTGCTCAAGATCGGTTACACCTTTTATGAGTTGAACGACTTCGAAAATGCCAATACCAGCCTGCAACGTCTGGTCAAGGATTTTCCCAATTCCACGCCTGCGACAGTGGGCAAACAACGGCTGAACATGATCAAGCAAAAACTGGGACGTTGATTGGGTTTTGATTCTGCGACCCAGGCAAACCCTGAAAAGGGATTTACCCAAAAGTCAAAAAATTTTTTGATTACGGAAAGCACGGAAAACACGGAAAGCACGGAAAACACGGAAAACAAGAGGAGACAGATTGTCGATTTTTTCCGTGTTTTTTCGTGATTTTGTGTTCGTAATCATTTGTTTCCTGAAAGATGCTGCGTATCATGGACAAAGAAGCCTTTTTTGTAGATTTTCTTGAGGTCGTCAACCTAACGGTTTGTCTTTTGACTTTTTGCCCCCGAAGGGGGCATCCTGTTCGGCAATCGAGACATGGAAAAGTCGCCATGATCATCGTTTCGGCCACTATCACTCCCATCACGCGGCGAATTGCCTGAATTTTTTTTGAGGATACAGAATAATGAACGTTGAAGCTAATCCCCAACAGCCCCAACAGCCACAACAAGCTCCTGTAGGCTTCTTTGCAAATCTTATAGGTTCAGTGAAGGCTGAAGGAAGCAAAATGGGAACCAAAGCATCTCTAGGTGCGCTAGTAGCTTTGATATCGGATTTTTTGCAGCCTTTAGCACCATTCTCAAAATATATTTTGTTTGGTGCAGTTATTGTTGCTGTGGCTTTGTTTGTATTATCAAAGATAGCTACCAGAACCGAAAAATTTTGCGCTCCATTAATTGCAACATGTTTCATTATGATGTTTGTTTCAGGAGGATTGTTGCAGCTGCAAGGTAAAGATGGTGATAAAAAAGGATTCCTTGCCAGTTCTATCCCTGGTATTGATAAGCTGCAAGAGAGCATTGGTATTATAGGAAAAGATGTTGCTGATATCAAGAAGAACACAGAGGAAATCAAAGAGTCTTCCAGCCAGATTGCAAAAAATACAAAAGAAATGTCGGAAGGAATTAATGCTCTTGGTAAGATTGGTGGACTCATTTCCGCCCCTAAGACATCTTCAGAATTCTATCATAATGCCAGGATATTTGCTCAAAAAGGAGAGAATGATCAGGCATTGGATAGCTACAAGAAACTCTTTGCATTAAAGATAAGAGAAGCCGATCCGATCATGGATTTCACTGAGTTATTGATTGCAGCTTATGGTGTGAATACTGCCAAAGATGTTATAAAAGATACTTTCGAAAAAGAAAACAAAGAATTGATGCTCTTTGCGATCCAAAATCTGAACGACGCTCCTCTCGACGAGATTATGGAACTTATTCTCGACAAGAAAGCTACTTACCCACCAATGGTTCTTGCTTGGACAGGAAAACAATTGCTGACATTGTTTAATTATAATCCGCCTACACCAGTATTGGCCAAGTGCGCATATTATATTGCTTCTGAGTTTTTGGAAGAGTCTATAAATAAAGGTGACTTCTACAAATATTATATAGACAAACTTCGCGTTAAACAATCTGTTGAAACTCAGAAAATGAATTGGGGGAGTCTAAAGACTGGCGATGAATTTAAAAATCATCGTGTGTATGACTTTTCGAGACAAGTTCGTTATTCGGATTCGCAATCGTCAGCCAAATTTAATTGTGATACAAGAGAATATCAAATTCCAATAAGTGGTGAAAAGAGGACAGATTGAATTGGCGTATATTTGATGGTATGGTTGTCAAGAAAAAATGACGTTCAAACTGCCCTCCGCAACCGACCCTTTGATCCTCCGTCTGCGTCGGGAAGCAGGGCATCTGTTCCCCAATACCCCACGCACCGTGGCCGCAGTATCCGGGGGCGCGGATTCCCTCGCCCTGATGTATCTGTTGCTTGCCAGCGGCCTTGTGGATCCGCATCAGGTGCTGATTGCCCACTTCGACCACGGCTTGCGTCCCGATTCCCAACAAGACGCCCACTTCACCCGCGACGCAGCCCATGCCCTGGGCTTGCCCTGGGTCTGTGGAACCTGGTCCTCACGTCCACCAACCGGCAATCTCGCAGCCCTGGCCCGCACAGCCCGTTATGCCTTTCTGCAAGACGCAGCCCGTCAGTATCAAGCCTCCCATCTGGCATGCGGCCATCACCTGAATGATCAGGCCGAAACCTTCATGGAGCGACTCGTGCGCGGCAGTGGGCCTCGTGGTCTTGCTGCCATGGCCCCGGCACGATCACTTGGCCATGGCGTGACTCTGGTCCGGCCCCTGCTTTTTTTGCGTCACCAGGAAATCACCTCCTGGCTGACCCGGCATGGATTCCCCTGGCGCGAAGACCCCAGCAATCAAAATACGCTTTATCTGCGCAGTCGCATCCGGCATCAACTTCTGCCCAGCCTGCAAGAAATCCTGGGCATCGATCCCATCACTCCCCTGGCCAATGCAGCCAAACACATGGCGCGCACCAACGACGCCCTGGAATGGACGCTCGATCAACTCTGGCCAACCCTGGATCTCCAAAGAGACCAGGCACGCCAACAAATCTCCCTCTCCTGGTCCGCGCTTGCGGCACTGCCAGAAGAATTGATGCGTCGGATCATCCTGCGCTGTCACCAGGAATTGACCGGATCCATCCACGCCCCAGGATCCCGCGCCAGCTCCCTGTTGGCGCATATGATGCAATCAAATCGTCATCATTGGAGCATGGCCATGCAGGGATTGGAAATCCGTCGTGTCCAGGATCGTCTGCTGCTCACCTATCGACCGGAAGCACCCAGAAAAATACAGAAACACAGCTCATGAAAAAAGATCGATTGGAAACGGTTGAATTTTCCTCCTGGCTTCCGTATGATGTATTTGGAGACGGTTCAAGTGTCATCCTCATCGATGCCTTTTTGCCATTTTTTCATTGTCCTTCACAAGAACGTTGTCAGATTTGGGAGAAGTCCGCTTGAACGGATTTTATAAAAACCTGTCCCTTTGGTTGGTCATCGGACTGTTGCTGGTCATGTTGTTCAATCTCTTCAACCAGCCTGTGCCACGGGATCAAAGCATTCCTTTTTCCGACTTCCTGGCCCAATTGGATCAAGGTAAAATCACCGATGTCGTCGTGCAGGAGCGGCGCATCTCCGGCGTCTTTACCGACGGCGTCCCCTTTACCACCTATACCCCGAATGACCCGGATCTCATGCGCATCCTGCGGGAGAAAAAGGTCAATATCACGGCCCGTCCCCCGGATGAAACCCCCTTGTTGCTGACCATTCTCATCTCCTGGTTTCCCATGTTGTTGCTGATTGGGGTCTGGATTTTTTTTATGCGTCAGATGCAAGGCGGAGGCGGTCGCGGGGCCATGTCTTTCGGCAGATCCAAGGCGAAAATGCTCTCGGAAACCTTGGGCAAAGTCACTTTCGCAGATGTGGCCGGTATCGACGAGGCCAAGGAAGAGTTGCAGGAAATCATTGAATTTTTGAGAAATCCGCAAAAATTCCAACGTCTTGGCGGCAAGATTCCCAAAGGCGTCTTGCTGATCGGTCCCCCAGGAACCGGAAAAACCTTGTTGGCCCGCGCCATCGCTGGAGAGGCCAATGTGCCCTTTTTCAATCTGTCAGGCTCGGATTTTGTGGAAATGTTCGTGGGTGTGGGGGCCGCACGGGTCCGGGACATGTTCGAACAGGGCAAAAAAAATGCCCCGTGCATCATCTTCATTGATGAAATCGATGCCGTGGGTCGTCATCGCGGGGCCGGACTCGGCGGAGGTCATGACGAACGGGAACAAACCTTGAATCAACTCCTGGTGGAAATGGACGGTTTCGAGTCTGCCGAAGGGGTGATCCTGGTGGCTGCCACCAACCGCCCGGATGTTTTGGATCCGGCTCTGTTGCGTCCGGGGCGTTTTGACCGTCAGGTCATGGTTCCCAATCCGGATATCCGTGGACGCACCCAGATTCTGGCTGTGCATATGGCCAAGGTGCCGATCGATGAAAACGTGGATACCGAAGTCCTGGCCCGTGGCACTCCAGGTTTTTCCGGGGCTGATCTGGCCAATCTGGTCAACGAGGCCGCCCTTGGCGCAGCTCAGGCTGACAAGAAACTCGTCGATATGCAGGACTTTGAAACCGCCAAAGACAAGGTCATGATGGGCAAGCCCAGAAAATCGGCGATCATCTCGGAGAATGAGCGAAAAACCACCGCTTATCACGAAGCCGGTCACGCCATTGTCGCAGCCGCCATTCCAGGAACAGATCCGGTGCATAAAGTCACCATTATTCCCAGAGGCCGTGCTTTGGGATTGACCATGCAACTTCCTCTTGAAGACCGTCACAGTTATTCCAGGGAGCAATTGGAAAACAATATCGCCGTACTGATGGGCGGACGTCTGGCCGAGGAGATCGTTTTGAACCAGTGGACCACCGGGGCTGGCAATGATATCAAACGGGCTACGGATCTGGCGCGCAGTATGGTCTGCGAATGGGGCATGAGCGATACCCTTGGACCCTTGACCTATGGGGCCAAAGAAGAAGAGATCTTTTTGGGGCGGGAAATCACTCAACACAAGCTGATTTCTGAAGCCACTGCCCTTCAGATTGATTTGGAAGTGCGTAAGTTTATTGATCGCAATCATCTTCGTGCCAGGGCCATCCTTGTGGAGAGAATGGATGTGTTGCATGTCATGACCAAGGCATTGTTGGAACGGGAGACCCTGGATGCGGATGAAGTGGCTCGGTTGATGCAAGGAATGTCCCCGGAAGAGGCTCTGAATCCTTTGCCACCACCACCACCGTTGCCGAAAAACAAGAGCAAGGAAGCAGATGATCCGAATGTGATCAAACTGGCCAGCAAACTGGCCAAGCCACGGGTAAGGAAGAAACCCACTTTGACCAAGCCGCCGGAAAGTGTTGAGGAAACGTCTGAAGGGAGTGATGATTCATCCACGAAGTCATGATGTTTTTTCCAGTTCAGGTGTGCCCCATGATTGGGGGCCGGTACACCCCTCCCCATTTTTTTTAAAAAAATATTAAAAAAAAAGAGGGGGTTTGGGGGATTCATCCCCCAAGGTTTTGCTTTTGACTTTTTTTACCCGAAGGGCATCATGTTTATCCCTCCTTTGGAGAAACTTCCTGGGGAGGCGGTGAACCGCCTCCCCAGACCCCTCCACCCTTTTTTTTTAATAATTTTTTAAAGAAAAAGGAGCTATGGGGAATGCATCCCCCAAGGTCTTGCTTTTGACTTTTTGCCCGAAGGGCATTATGTGTATGTTTTTGAATAGGGATCATTTATCCGGGTTGCCTGGGAGACCGCCATGACCCTGCACGTTCTCATGGAACCGCTTACGGGAGTGGCGTTTCATACTCGGAAACGGTCAACAGTCCTGAATGCCAACTTACATCCTGAAGACCCGGATTCTCTCTGGGCGATTCGTGTCACGGAATGGCACACCACCAGGGATGATTTGTTGCCAGCCGGGATGCACATCGTGACAACCGCCCAACAACGTCAAATCGCAGGCCAAATGAGTGGGGCCAGGATCACAGCCTGGGTTGATCAATTGGCCACAGCAGGCCTTGACCCCATAGCCAAGGCCGTGACCGAAACCATGGCTGCCCATCTGGCTCCCCCCCCAGTTTGGAACTGGGGCAGTCAACACCAATGGCGACTCGATTTTTCTCGCCCGCTGATCATGGGGATCCTCAATGTCACCGTTGATTCCTTTTCCGGTGACGGGCTGGCAGGAGATTTGGATGCTGTCGTGACCAGGGGGTTGGCCATGAGTGCCGCAGGCGCGGACATCCTGGATGTCGGAGGGGAATCCACCCGGCCAGGTGCCATGCCCGTGACAACGGAAATCGAATTGCAACGCGTGGTGCCGGTCATTCAGGCACTATCCAAACATGTGACCCTTCCCATTTCCGTGGATACGAGCAAACCCGAAGTCATGACAGCGGCTCTTGACGCAGGTGCCGCACTCATCAATGACGTGACAGCCCTGCGTGGCCCAGAGAGTCAACAAACCGCCCGAATGCTGGCCGAACGCCGGATTCCGGCCATACTCATGCATATGCAACAAACCCCGCTCACCATGCAGCAGGCCCCTGTTTAT
>JAMOBH010000475.1:0-3105 GCA_039908085.1 Magnetococcus sp. YQC-5 | reverse complement strand
CCTTGGGGGGCGGGGAACCGCCCCCCAACACCCCCCACCCTTTTTTTTTAATAATTATTAAAAAAAAGAGGGGGTCTGGGGGATTCATCCCCCAGGGTTTTGCTTTTGACTTGCATTGTGCCAATCCGGCGCGCGCGTGAGCAAAACAATGGCCTGGGCAGCAATGCCTTCGCGGCGACCGGTGAAACCGAGTTGTTCGGTGGTGGTAGCCTTGACGTTGACCTGTTCTTGGGCCATATCCAGAATTGTGGCTATGGTGCGGACCATCTCCGTGATGTAAGGAGCCAGCCTGGGCGTTTCGCAGATGACTGTGGCATCCAGGTTGATCACGCTGTATCCCCGTGCCAGCAAAGATTTCTGGACGGATTGGAGCAGTTCCCGACTGTCGGCTCCCTGGTATCGGGCATCGGTATCCGGGAAATGGTGTCCGATGTCCCCCAGTCCAGCCGCGCCCAACAAGGCATCCATGATGGCGTGGAGCAGAACATCTGCATCGGAGTGTCCCAACAACCCCAGATCGTGGGGAATCGGAACCCCACCCAGTATCAACGGACGATCCTTGGTAAACCGGTGAACGTCGAACCCTTGACCAACACGCATGTTCATGGGGTTTCTCCCGAAGCCTGACCAATGTTCCGCCAAGGCCAAATCCTCTTGACGGGTGATTTTGATGTTTTCCTCCTCGCCGGGCACTGTGAGAACGGTATGCCCTGCCCATTCTGCCAGGGATGCGTCGTCTGTGCCCAGCAGGCCAGCCTGGATCGCCAGTTGGTGACAGTGCAACAGCTTGCCGTAGCGGAACAATTGTGGAGTCTGGATGCGACGCAAATGGGCGCGATCCAGAGTTTGTTCGATGCGGCCCATCTTGTCTACCATTTTTACGGTATCCTGGATTATAATGGCAGGTATTACCATATCTGCCAGATGACGTGCTGCGAACAAACGGTCCAGAAGGGAGTGACTGACCAGGGGGCGGGCACCGTCATGGATGCCGACCCAGGCGTGATCTGGTAGATCCAGGTGGGTGAGTCCTTTGAAGACCGATCCTTGGCGTTCGGTGTCGCCATGGATTGGGGAGAGCAGTCTGGGCCATTGGGCCAGGTGGGGCGCGATGGCACTCTGCCAAAGATCATCGCCATCGGGGGCGATGACAGGCAGAATGGCCTGTATCATTGGATGTGCATGTAAATTTTCAATCACACGAGCCAGAATCGGGAGTCCGGCCAGTTTCTGGTATTGTTTGGGCAGGGTTCCGCCGAAACGTCGTCCCTGGCCAGCGGCGACCACGATCATGACCACAGGGGCGGCGGTTTCTTCGTTGGATGGGGCATGGTCGGACATGGATCTGGGACTCCTGATGCAAGATGCATTGGCTTGAATGAAGTGTCTTTGGTAGGGGAAAACCCGTGTGGCGTCAACAGGGAAAATGGGTTTGTCACCCACATGTGGCGTCAGCGAGGGTTGAAGTCCGAAGCAGTGAGCGGGGTTTGGGGTGAGAGTCCCAAACAATCATCAATATACAGATATCTGAAGCTCTCCATGGATTTCTTGAAGAGGGAGGGCCAAAAAGGTCACGATCATGGATTTCCATTTTCTGGTGGCGACACTCTTGTACGCCATGGCGGCCCTGTTGATCACCTATTCCCAGTTGCGCGGGAATCACACCCCGTCGGTGGCGATTTGGTGGCTGGTGGCCGTGGGGTGGGTGGCCCAGACCATTCCGATGGTGCGGGGCTTGGTCTTGCAAGGAGAGATGTCGATGAATCTGGCAGCTTCTCTGGAGTGGTCTGCCTTGGTCATGGGCTTGTTGTATCTTGTTGGTTGGCGGTTGAGGCGTCAGGAGGCGCGTTCGGCAGCGGTGTTGTTTTTGCCGTTGATGGTCGTAACGCTTGGAGCTTCTTTGTTTTTGTCCACCGCTGCCGTACCAGTCAGGTCAGTGACCGAGCCTATGTTGATCGCGCACCTGTTGCTTTCCTTGTTGGCCTATGGGTTGTTCAGCATTGCGGCTGTTTTTGCCGCGATGGATGCTTTGCAGGAACATGCCCTGAAGAGCAAGCATCTTGGGATGTTGTTTGAGTCCTTGCCGGCGTTGATCGCCTTGGAGGCGACCTTGTTTCTGATGGTGAGGATGGGGTTTGTGCTGTTGACGGCCAGCATTGTGACGGGTGGGCTGTATGCGTTTCAGAAGACCGGGGTCTATTTCGCGCTGACGCACAAGGTGGTGTTTACTTGGGCCACGTGGCTGGTGTTTGGTGTTTTGTTGCTGGGGCATCATTATCAGGGGTGGCGTGGACGGCGTGCGGCCCGGTATACGCTGTGGGGATATGTGCTGCTGGCGCTGGCCTTTTTGGGGGTGAAGTTTGTGAAGGAGATTGTGCTGCGATAAATTTGTCTTCAATATCAATAAATTGGTAAAAAAGAAACAAAAATGCAAAATGATGTGATTTTCTCGTTGACAGTTGGGGGCAGGCTTGGTATCTTATGGGTTCCTTAGGGCGATTGACCCTCAAGCGAATCGATCTTTGACAATTCAATACGATCATCGGCGTGAACGTTGGCTTCGGCAACGAGTCAGTGCAAGAAGGTTTGCACAGGCAAGTTGAGAAGAAAATGTTACGCTGAATGCATCACACAAAAAATGTCTGCAGCAAGACATAAAAATCAAAACAAGCTTGTAGCAAGCCAGTAGTACAATTCCAAAAAAAAGCGAGCATCAAATTCGCGAGACAAACCGATTTCAATCGGGATGATATATTCGGAGAGTTTGATCCTGGCTCAGAACGAACGCTGGCGGCGCGCTTAACACATGCAAGTCGAACGGTAACGGATCCTTCGGGATGCCGACGAGTGGCGAACGGGTGAGTAACGCGTGGATACCTGTCCCATGGTGGGGAATAACGTTTAGAAATGAACGCTAATACCGCATAAGCCCTTCGGGGGAAAGATTTATTGCCATGGGAGGGGTCCGCGTCGGATTAGCTAGTTGGTGGGGTAATGGCCTACCAAGGCGACGATCCGTAGCTGGTCTGAGAGGATGATCAGCCACACTGGGACTGAGACACGGCCCAGACTCCTACGGGAGGCAGCAGTGGGGAATATTGCGCA
>JAMOBH010000104.1:0-16139 GCA_039908085.1 Magnetococcus sp. YQC-5 | reverse complement strand
GGTCTGGGGGATTCATCCCCCAGGGTTTTGCTTTTTCGTTTCAACCTGGCTTGCCTGGTTGACTGAACTATTCAATGGAGGGTGTCATGAAAACAGATCGCATACGTCCACCAGCTGTTGCTGGCATGTTTTATCCTGGTGACGCCAAGGAATTGCGTGCCATGGTGCAAAAATTGTTGAATCAGGCACCACCCGTCACCGCACCTGATCCGGTAGCCATGGTGGTTCCACATGCCGGATTTGTCTATTCCGGACTGACAGCCGCTTGTGCCTACAAGGCTCTTGCCCCAGCCCCAAAGCAGGCTCCACGTCGGGTTTTTTTGCTGGGTCCGAGCCATCGGGTGTGGCTGGATGGGGCCTCGGTGGGAAACTATGAGGCTTTCGAAACCCCATTGGGACAAATTGAGGTGGATCAGGAGGTGCTGGAATGCCTGGCAGCCCGACCGGATATCTCGCGGGATGCGGTGCCTCATCGTCAGGAACATTCTCTGGAAACCCAGCTTCCTTTTTTGCAGATGACTTTGGTTAATTTCAAGATTATTCCTATAGTTTATGGAGAAATCAGCGGCGGACATCTTGCTGATCTTGTGTCATTTTGTTGGCAGCCAGGTGATTTGATCGTGGCTTCCACGGATCTTTCGCATCATCACTCGTATGACGAAGCACGTCGATTGGATGGTGTCAGCAATCAGGCTGTGTTGACCAGGGATGCCAAGGCCATGGACTCCTGTGAGGCGTGTGGCAGTATGGCGGTGCAGGCTGTATTGGCCACAGCACGTCGTCACAATTGGCGGCCCACCCTCATGGATATTCGCAATTCCGGGGATGTCACCGGCGACCGACAGCGCGTGGTGGGATATGCCAGTTATCTGTTTCATCCAGAAGAGGAAAAACAGGCAGATCCCATGGTGCGACAACCGATGGACAGTGATCATTCGGCCATGTGGCCGAGCCTGGCGCGGGACCAGCTGACCCGAACACTGAATGGACAATCGGGTCTTGCCATATCGGCACTGAAGGCCCGCTGGCCGGAATTGGCCCAACCAGGTGCCTGCTTTGTGACCCTGAAGGATCGGGGAGGCTTGCGAGGATGTATTGGCACATTGGAAGCGCATCGCCCTTTGGGCGAGGATCTGCTGGAAAACACGGTCGCTGCGGCCTTGCGGGATCCCCGTTTTCCACCACTCACTGCGGCGGAATTGCCGGATATCGAGATCGAGGTCTCCATCTTGACACCACCTGAGCCGTTTCTTCATCAGGATGGAGAAGACCTTGTGCAACGTTTGCGTCCAGGGGTGCATGGTGTGATTCTGCGCAAGCATGGACGACGGGCCACCTTTTTGCCCCAGGTGTGGGAGCAATTACCGGATCCACGGGATTTTTTGGAGCATTTATGCCACAAGGCCGGACTGGATGGCTCTTGCTGGCGTCAGGGCGCGGAGATTCTGGTGTATACCGTGAAAAAATCGTTGGAATCCAAAAAAGGGGTTTAAATAGTATTTTATTCTCCGGGTTTTCTGAAAACTAAAGGAGTTGTCTTGGATGGCGGGTTTTGATGTCCATGTTTCGGTGGCATCCGTGGTCGGAGGGGTAGGCGTGACAATCCTGATGGGCACCGGGCAGGCCGACCCTCAGATCGCCTTGATCTGTTTTTTTGCTACCATGATTGGTGGGGTGCTGCCTGATGTGGATGCTGACGAGTCGATTCCATTAAGGCTTGCCTTTACCTTTTTCGCGCTGCTGGCTTCATTTTTAGTCATGTTCAGTCACGCTGACGGGTATTCCATACTGGAATTGATCGTTTTATGGTTATTGATGTTTTTGTTTGTCAGGTTGGTTGTCTTGGAATTGTTTACACGAACCACTTCGCATCGGGGGATTTTTCACTCTCTGCCGGCTGGGGTGTTGTTCGCGTGTGTCACGGCTATTCTGTTGAGTCGTCTGTTTCATCATTCGGCCAAGCTCAGTTGGCTGGCTGGCCTGTTTGTCCTGCTTGGGTATGTGGTGCATTTGATATTGGACGAACTGTACAGTTTAAAGCTTTTGGGTGCTGGTGGGGTTTCCCGTTCCTTTGGTAGTGCATTTAAGCTCTATTCCAATAATATATGGGTAACATCTGCTTTGTATGCCGCCATTGCAGTGCTGTTTTTGTTCACGCCCAGTCTCACCGAAATGGTGGATGCGGTGTTCAATCAGGCAACCTGGAATGCGGTTCAAACCCGTTGGGTGCCAACCGGGGCTTGGTTTGGCCTCCCGTTTTTGTCCATCTCTTCACAATCGCCGTAAGGGGGCATCTTTTTTTCTTGTTGACAGGCGTTTGGATCGAATGTACACTTTTTACCAAATCATAAGTGCCCAGATGGCGGAACTGGTAGACGCGCTAGATTCAGGTTCTAGTATCTGAAAGGATATGGGAGTTCGACTCTCCCTTTGGGCACCAAAACCATTCAAAAATCCATTCAAGGAGTTGGCCGGATTCGGTTGACTCCTTTTTTGTTGGGAAAATCTGAACGATGGTCAACGTTGTGATGGAATGGCAGGAGGGGCCGGAGCCGGGATGACCGGGAGTGTGGGTGGTGCAGGCAAGCGCATCTCCTGGGCTGGCATGGCATGTGGAAAAGGCCGATTCAGTGCCGCCACCCCTCCAAGGATGACAATCCCTGTGGCAACCACCCATTTGATGGTTTCCACCTTGGCCGTTTCAATTTTTGCTTCCAGCTTCAATTCAACTTCTTTGATATCTCTCTCCAAGAGGAGGATATCCCTCTTGGTTGCCAACTCCTGAAGTCGGGACTCTTCCACTTTTTTAAATACGTCAGCAAGTGCTTCTGCTTGTGCTTCTGCCTGAACAGGCGGAACACCAGCGGTTTCCAGCTTCCTTACAAAGGACAGGGTATCAAAGGGTATGGCATGGCTGGTCATGGATGCTCTCCTGGGGGACGTTATGTTTGATTCTTCCTCCTGGATATTCTATCCGAAATCATCCGACACCGTCCAATGAATTCAGATGATGGAACATGTCCGAGACAAAGTCATCCATCGTCTTGTGGCGACTCCTGCCCCATCAAGATCAAACCAGGCAGCCAAAACAATGTGGCCTGTTTTCTGAAATGTCAAACAGTTCCGGTCCCCCGGCACCACCGGGGGATGATCTGTTGGATTTATCGTGAGTGATCACTCTCCATCCAGGCCCAATCTGCCAAGGCACTTCTGGCCCGGTTGACCACCTCATGCCAATCACCTGCTTTGTGTTGCCGAAACAAGCGCATGGAAGGATACCAAGGGGTGTCTTGACGTGTTTCCAGCCAACGCCATTCAGATGCGGTATGCAACAACGTCCAAACCGGAATACCCAGTCCTCCAGCCAAATGAACTATGGCCGTATCCGTTGAAATCAGCAGATCCATGTTGCATAAAGCCGCCGCTGTTTCGGAAAAATCGGTCAATTCCGCATCCAGAGCAAGGATATCGTGGCGTTGGCGTAACACTGGAGTCAACTGGTCAGCAGGCGATCCTTTTTGCAAACTGTAAAAAGTGACATCCGGCACCAATGTCAAGGGCAGCATCGCAGCCAGGGTACAGGCACGGTATTGATTGACCGATGTTTCAGGGTTGCCTGACCAGACAAGCCCCACCCGGAGTCCCTGTTTTGGCCCCAGGCGATGCGCCCAGGCTTGAACACGTTCGGGATCAGGGGTCAAATAGGGCACGTGAGATGGAATGGTCTGAAGCGTGGTTTTGAACAGGTGAGGCAGACTCATCAATGGAATATGCCGGTCATATTCGAAAGGCGGGGGCTGTCCATCATCCAGGGCGCGGGAAAAAATCTGATCAGCCAACCCGGAGCTGGTCAACAAGTTTGCCAATTCTGGTCGGCATTCCAAATGAACGATTCCCCCCATGGCCCGCAGCAACGGGGCATACCGGACAAACATCAAGGCATCGCCAAACCCCTGCTCGGTATAAACATAAATCCGTTGTCCTTTGGGTGAGGAGCCATCCCATCTGGGCACCGGACAGATTCTCGGACTGCGTTTTGGCATCCGAAAACGCCATTCGTATTCCTGCCATCCTTTTGCAAAATCACCGAGTTTCAACAAGGAACAGGCATGTCCCATGTGGGTGTTGGCATCTTCAGGCATGCAACGCAATGCATGTTGAAACTGCTCCAAAGCACTGACATGATCCCCGTATTCCTGGAAAATCACTCCAAGATTGTAATAACTGGTGCCCAGGTTTGGATTCAGGCACACGGCTTTCAAATAATATTCCGCCGCAGCCTTGAGATCCCGCTGACTAAACAACAGGTTGCCCAGATTGACATGAGCTTCAGCCATGTCAGGTTTAAGCTGGATGGCAGTCAACAGTGCTTGTTTGGCCTCCTGGACGCGACCACGCACGTTGAGAATGGATCCGTGGTTGAAATGATAATAAGGTTGTTTTGGATTCCGTTCAATGGCTTTTTCAAGCAGGTTGCAAGCCAGCTCAAGGTGATTCATATCGCTGGCACTCATGCCCAGAAGATAAAGGGCATCGGCGTTGTCAGGATCCAAGGTCAAAATCTGCCGGACCAGGGCACTGACGGCGATATGATTTTTTTGTTGCAAGTGCTCAAGTGCCCGATTGAGCAAATCCGGGACCGTGATGGCAGGCACCGGCGTAACAGATGGATGGATGACGGAGTGTTCCAGGGCGGTGGTCATTTCCAGGATGGGTTCGGCCCATTGGTCGGGTATGGTCTGGCGGAAAATGCGCATCGTGGTATACCAGGGTGTGGTGTTAAGGGTAGTGCCCCATCGCCAATCCGGGGCATAAGGAAGCAGGGTCCAAACCGGTTTGCCCAGGGCACCGGCCAAATGGGCTGTGGCTGTGTCGATGGTGATGACCAGATCCAGATGGGCCATGACAGCAGCGGTGGTGGCAAAATCGGTCAATTGTTCATCCAAAGAGATCAGGCGCATGCCATGAGGGGGATGGCTGACTTGTTGGTTGGCTGGTCCTTTTTGCAGACTGAAAAAAATCACGCCATCCACGCGCGCCAGTGGGGCCAGATCCGCCAAGGTGCAAGAACGACGACGCAAAGGATCGTTCTTGTATAATGGTTTTCCTTCCCATACCAGACCCACCTTGAAACCGGGTTGGGTCATGAAAGGGTGCCATTCGGAGACCCGTTGCGGATCTGGCAACAGATAACCATTAGAATATGGTATGTTTTTTATGGTAATGCCAAGCAGGCCGGGCAAAGAGAGCAGGGGGATGTAACAATCCAAGGGTTCGGTAAAGTGCAGATGATTTTGAATATGATCCAGACCCGATACAGAATCAAAGAGTGTCAGCAATGGGGTGGGAACGGTCAATACCACCCGCCTGGCACCGGCCTGTTTGATGGCCGGGACAAAACGAATGAATTGCAGGATGTCGCCATAGCCCTGTTCGCCAATAATTAAAACAGTTTTACCTGACAGATCTTCTCCACGCCAACGGGGGAGATGGGCAGGGAGGTCGGAGTGGGGCAGGGCATCGAGTTGAAAACGCCATTCGTATTCCTGCCATCCCATGGGATATTCCTCCATGCTCAAACAAGTCATGGCCAGATTGACGTGGGCCTTGGCGTTATTCGGTTGCACCCGAATGGCTGCCTGAAAACTGGCCATGGCTGCGGAGAAATGGTGTCGGGATTTTTGACACAGCCCCAGATTGATCCAGGCTTCCAGAAACGAGGGTCTTTGTGCGATGGCCTGACAGAAATGATCAATGGCAGCCTCGATACGCCCCTGGTCCATGCAGAGATCACCCAGATGAAAATGAATATCAGCACTGTTGGGGTTGAGGCGCAGGGCTTCTTGCAACCGTTCTATGGCCGGGAAGAGTGCCCCTTTTTGTTTGAGCAGCAGGCCCAACGCCAAGTGAAAATCAGGTTTCAAGGGCAGGATGGCCACCGCCTGACTCAAGGCTTCTGAGGCTCGATGGAGGTCGCCCGCCATCTGGCAGGCCAGTCCATACAGATGCAAGAGATGGGGATGGCCTGGCATTTGGTGACGCAACGGGGTCAGCAGGGTCAAGGCCTCTTCCCAGCGATTTTGGTTCAGCAGGTCCGCAACTGTGGCGAGTTGCTCTTTCAAGAGAGCCAAAGAGTCATTGGAGATGACGTCAGGCGGGGAATGCATGGTTATGATGCCTGAGGCAACTGGCCACCCAGAGTATTCCAGGTGTTCAGGAGTGTTTGAAAACTGGCCAAATGGCCCGTTGCCCGACAGCGTTGGATGTAGACTGTTTTTTTCATGTGACGCCCTTCCACCACAAAATAAAAATTCATGAAATGCACTCTTCATATTCTGGTGTGTTGATCAATAATATAAATTGATCATGAGCGGATTTGGTTTGCAATGCCCTGATATCCGTGGCGTCACGAACCTTGACTTCATTGCCATTTCTTATGACCAGTTTCCAATTTTTATAAGGAATATTATTGATGACATAGGGGTGATGGCTGGTGAGAATAAATTGCAATTCGTTGCTGCGTTCACGCATGGCGTCAATAATGTGAGGCAGGCAGCTGACCCCCAGGCTGTTTTCAATTTCATCAATCAGAAACACAGACCCTTTGGGAGCCAGGGCGAGTTCAAACAGATAACTCAGTGTGTGACGCATGCCGGATGATAAATGATTGGTAGAAATCAATTTTTTGATACCTTGTTCCTGCATTTTCAAGACTAAAGCCAATCCATTGAACATATTTATTGGTTCAATATTGATTTCTAGTTTTTCAACTGTGGTAAAAATTTCAATAAATTGATTTTGGATGTTTTTAAAGATATCTGGATATTGTTCCTGAAGAATCCATGCACGAAGTATGAGTGGGGTGTTTTTAAAATTTTGTAATTCATCAAATGAAACTGGATTTTCGACAAACCCAGAATCGCTTCTGTATTCATAAATGCCCCCAGATTTTATAAAAATATTAATTTTTTTCCGCAATGGTAATATGACGTCTTCACTTCCAAGCAATGTGATGGCACTTTCGGAATCTTTCAACTTCGGTAGCGATATATTATTGAAACGAAAAATGCCTTGTTCTGGTTGACGAAAAACCAGTTCATTGCCATCCAAGGTGATGGATTCCTGCTCAAAGAGGGGGCGTTCCTCAGATACACTGGCATCCCATTGATAAATATGACCATCAATGGCCAACTCCAACGACCAGACACCCCCTGGTGCAACCTTGGCGTTCTGGGTGCCAGCGCGACACACTGTTTGCAAAGCCTGAAGAATCTTCGTCTTTCCCACCCCGGAATGGCCCACCAATAGATTAAATGCATCAAACCGCGTGTGTTGCAAACGCCAATTATTCACGCGATCTTCGAACTGGAATGAAACAATACTCATTTTACCCTCAATTGCCGCAAAATGACCTGCAAGGCATACCCGATTATTGAATATGCAAACTTGAGGCCGTATTGTGAACAAGTACATCAAAATGGCCGAAAAATTGCTTGTTATCTGCATGAAAGCCTCATGCGACACACTCCGTTTTCTTTGAAGGAAGGCCATGCCACACGCCACAAGTGACCTCTCATTCGGTCCATTCCACATGAACCGGTTCGGGGAGCGGTATTTGCCCACCGTCAACCAGGAAGCTTTTTCCAGGGTGGGATCAGCCAACCTGTTCGGGCAACAATTTACCGATATTTTCACCAAAGAAGAATCGCTCTATCTGGTGGTCGGCACGGATTCCGGTCTGCTGGTCAACTGGATTCTCCAAAAAAAAATACCGGCAGGATCCCGGTTTGTGTTTCTGGAATTCCCGGAACTCATTCAACGGTTCATGGATGAAGAAATCCTGCCCAAAGAATTGCCCCCCCAGGTGATCCTGACCCCTGGGGATGCATGGATGGACAAGACGGAACAGTTTGCCCTGAAAGATTATTTTTATCTTGATCATGTCTATCTGGTGCAATCCCTGGCCGTCGTGGATGGCGTGCATGACGGTTATGTGGCCATGTACAATGACCTGGAAAAAAATCTGGGCCAATACCGCCTGGAACTGGGGCAAGAGATCGGCAACCGGATTTTCATGATGAAAGGCCTGGAAAATCTGGCTGAAAACCGGATTCCGGCCAGCATACTCCAGGGGACATTCAAGGGACGCACAGCCATCTTGTTGGCGGGTGGGCCTTCATTGCCGGAAAGTTTTCCCTGGATTCGACAACATCGGGAGCATCTGACCATTCTGGCTGTGGCACGGGTGGCAGATCATCTGCGTCGGGCAGGTCTGATCCCGGATTTGATTTTCGCCATTGATCCCCATGATGTCATTTTCCATCAAAGCAAAGGCATGTTGCCATTCTGGCAACAGACTTTACTGGTCAACATGTATCACCTCAATTCCATTCTGCTCGGACAATGGCAAGGACGCAGTGTGTATATGGGCTTGCTGTTTCCCTGGGAGAGTGCGATGAATTCGGCCAATGTCATGTATCCAGGGATCACGGTGGGTCATCAAGCCTTGGGCATGGCCATTGATATGGGATTCACCCAAGTGGTACTGGCCGGTTTTGATCTCTGTTTCAGCCGGGAAGGATTTACCCATGTCGCAGGCAGCGTTGAACAGGAGATCGGGCCATACATCACACGCAGCGACTTGCTGGTGGAAACCAATGGCGGGTGGATGGCGGAAACCCAGCACGATTTCCTGAATGCCATTCCCAGTCTGGTCACGTTGGCAGAATTGGGACTGGAACAAGGCTGCCGCTTGATCAATCCAGCCCCTGGTGCCGCCAAAATTCTCAATGTGGAGCATCTCTCATGGGATGAGGTGATTCCCACGCAAGTCACCACTTCGGCCCAGGAGAGGATTCGGGCATTGCTTCCCGAAGAGACATCTGCAACCCGCATGGCCCATTACAAGGCCGTGGAAGAGGAATTGATCCGCGTGCGCAAGCAGGCACTTCAAGTCAAAACCTTGGCGATTGAAGGCATTGCCGCCAATGATGGCCTGTTTGGACGCCGGGGCAAACCCCCGAACTTCAAATTCAAAAAGCAAATGGATGCCATTGAAGAAACCCTGGACACCCAATTACGCGAAGCCAGCAGATTGGTCAAAAGATGGGGATTGGGTGCGATGCTCAAACTGAGTCGTCCTGACAAGGAACGGGAATGGACCGACGAGGAGATCGAAGAGGCGGGGCGGACGTATTATGAAATCTACCGCGATAACGCGACCTCATTGATTCAATTGCTCAATGAAGTACGACAACGTCTGCTTTCCCGTCAGGAAGAGGAAAAACCACGCCCCAAATATCAGACCTTGATGGCCCAATGGCGCAAAGATGGTCAACCGGGACGCGCCCTGCTTTTTTTGGAACGCTCTCAACTGGATCTGGCAGGCCTTCCGCCAGCGATTCAAGAAGAGTTTCAATCTCTGAAGGCGTCGTTTCAAGCTCTTATGGAACAAACCGAACACGATTACAAGCAGTATATACTCTCTTTTCAGAGTTCTCCAGTAACGATTCGTTCCAAGGCTTCCGCCTTGTTTCGCAACAAGGAACGGGAACGTTTGTCCCAATTTGGTGCAGGTTTGGCGCAAAGTTCCCTGCCGGAAAAAAATCAATATTTTCATCTGATCCAAGGCTATCTGGCTGAACTGGATCAACAACCGGATGCGGCGATACGCCATTACAGGCAGGTCAGTCATGAAACTTTGATGCAGGAAGCACTGCAACGCATTTTTACCGTCTCATTGCAAAATCAGGATATGTTGACAGCTTTGGCGGTTTCGAAAAGAGTGTCTCAATATTCTCTTATGCATGTGCCTTATCATGCCGAATTGTTGCGTCTGACCGGACAAAAAGAGGCCGCAGTTGGTATTTTCGAGGATTATCTCCAGTTGATCCAAAAAGATTTTGTGACCATGGTGAAATTGGGCAAGCTCTATCTGGAACTCGGACGCCTGGAAGATGCCAGAAAAACATTTGGTCGAATTCTGGCAGAGGATCCGAACAACAGGGCTGCCCATTCGTTTCTGGCTGAAATGGCTTCACTGGATCCATCTGACACTGGTGCAATGCCATGAACTCAAGCTTGCTGCAACGCATTCTGCGTCGAAAAGAGTCTTTGTTTCAGGCGGATCTCGAAATGCGGGAACAGGAAATCGCTGATACCATGACTGGTGCCAGAATATTGGTCATTGGTGCGGCAGGATCGATTGGCAGTGCCTTTGTCAAAGAGGTGGTACGCTGGCGACCTGCTGGTTTGCGGCTGATTGATCCCAGCGAGAATAATCTTGTGGAACTGGTGCGGGATTTGCGCAGTTCTTCTGCCCCTGTACCTGAAGCATTTGCCACCAGTGCCATTGCCATGGGCAGTGTGGAATTCGAACGTTTTTTGGCCTCTGAACAGCCTTTTGATCAGGTAGTCAATTTTGCCGCACTCAAACATGTTCGGGCCGAACGGGATCCTTTTACCTTGATGCGTATGTTGCATGTCAATGTGTTGGCTTTGGATGACCTGTTGGCGGCATTGGTGATCAAACAGCCTAAAGGTTTTTTTTCGGTCTCGTCTGACAAGGCGGTGCAACCCGCCAATCTCATGGGTGCCAGCAAGGCTTTGATGGAACAAGTGATGTGGCATTGGTCGGATCGGGTGAAGGCTGTCACCTCCCGCTTTGCCAATGTGGCTTTTTCTGATGGCAGTTTGTTGTATGGATTGCAACGTCGTTTGGAGAAAAGACAACCGATTGCCGCTCCAGTGGATGTCAAACGGTATTTTATTTCTCATGCCGAAGCTGGACAATTATGTCTGTTGGCGTGTGGAACGGGCCATAATCGAGAGATTTTTATTCCTCGACTGACTCCAAGAGAAGATCTGGCCAGTTTTGCTGAAATTGCTGTGATGTTTTTGGAAGAGATGGGATATAGCCCTCTCTTGTTCGATCACGAGGAGCAGGCGCGTGCTTTTGCCAATCAAATGAGTCCAGCCTGTCGGGAATGGCCTTGCTGTTTTTCGGTCAGCGACACCACTGGAGAGAAAGACGAGGAAATATTCAGTGCGCCTGAGGAGATGGTGCATTTTGACCGTTTTGCTCATGTTGGCGTGATTGCCAATCCGCCTGGACAGGATGTCGAACCTGTATTGAACGTTTTGCATGCCTTGCGTCAATTGCGGACCGAGTCATCCTGGGCGTTGCGAGACATCATTCCTATCATCAGAGGTGCTGTTCCAGGTTTGGCTCATCAGGATCGGGGTCGCAATCTGGATGGAAAAATGTAGCTATCTAAAAATGTAGCTATCTACGTTAATAGTTTAAACATAAAAACTCACGATGCATAAAATTCCTTTGGCAGTTCCTGATTTGACCGGAAACGAAGAACGCTATTTGCGGGAATGCGTGACATCGAATTACGTGTCATCCGTCGGACCGTTTGTGGAACGCTTTGAATCCATGGTGGCCCAGGCCAGTGGAACTTGTGATGCGGTAGCCGTCTCCTCTGGGACTTGTGGACTCCATGCTGCCCTGGTGGCTTTGGGAGTTGGACCCGGAGATCTGGTCATCATACCCTCTCTGACTTTTATTGCCAGTGCCAATGCAGTGGCTCATTGTGGAGCCATTCCCTGGCTGTTGGATGTGGAAGCCAACAGTTGGAATCTGGATCCTCATCTATTGGAATCCTGTCTTGCAGAAGCAACTCTCTCTCGAAATCGTGGCGTCTGGCATCGGACCACAGGACAACGGGTGGCTGCGGTGATGGCCGTCCATACGTTGGGCTTGCCTGCCAACATGGAAATCATTCTCCAGGCAGCCCGTAAACGAGGACTGCCGGTCATCGCAGATGCTGCTGCTGCCCTTGGAGCCACCCGGCATGGTCGTCCAGTGGGTGCTTTGGGTGCGGATTTATCTGTATTTTCGTTCAATGGCAACAAAACCATCACGTGTGGTGGTGGTGGAGCTGTGACAGGTGACAACCCGGAACTGACAGCCCTGGTGCGCCATCTGACAACAACAGCCCGACTGGGAGCCGGATATGATCATGACCGGGTGGGATTCAATTACCGTATGACCAATCTCCAGGCAGCCGTGGGATGCGCCCAGATGGAACGGTTGGAAACCCTGGTGGCAGCCAAACGCCGGATTCGCGCAACCTATGATGCCGCTTTTTCTGATTTGGATGTCACCCCCTTTCCGAATCCTCCTGACTCATCTGGTTCCTGTTGGTTTTCCGGGTTTGTGATGTCCCATCAAGATGAGGACACGATTCGACGCTTGCAAACCGATCTGCAAAAGAGTGGCATTGACGCCCGCCCCTTCTGGAAGCCTGTTCATTTACAACTTCCCTATCGAGACAGCCCCCAAACCCTGCAACCAGTCAGTGAACAACTCTGGCAGCGTGTGGTCACCCTGCCTTGTGCTTCTGGATTGACCCAAACCGATCAAGAACAGGTCATTTTTGCCGTCCGTACTCTCCTGAAGGCCTGATTTTGCTTTTGAGCTGATTTTTTTCTGCCACACAGACAGGTTGGCAAATTTTATTATCATATTGTTCTTGTTTGAATTTTTTTTTTATTTAATTTCATGGCTTGCTTTTTGCGATAATGGTAAAAAGCCTCTCAGAATCAAGCTGAAACCATTTGAGCCATCCTTGGTGATCAAAGAGGCTATGGAATCATGGGCAAAGATTTCGTTTTATTAGGTGCCGGAGGTCATGCCAGGGTTTTGTTGGAGGCATTGAAACAACTGGGTTTGTTCGCCTTGATACGCGGCGTACTGGCTCCTGAGATGACCGATTGGCAGAACAATCGTTTGGGACTCTCCTGGTTGGGTGGAGATCATGCCCTGGCTGGATTTTCACCCTTGGAAACGCAACTGCTCTTGGGGATTGGAGCCATCGGAGTGACCGAAACCCGGTCAAGGGTGTTTGAACAAAACCGGATGTCGGGGTTTGAATTTGCTTCCGTGATTCATCCTGGTGCCATGGTGGCCGCAGATGTCGTGCTGGGGGAAGGGGTACAGATCATGGCCCGCAGTGTGGTTCAAACCGGATCCATACTGGCGGACAACGTGCTGATCAACACCGGAGCCATTGTAGACCACGATTGTGAGCTGGATGCTCATGTGCATATTGCATCGGGAGCGGTATTGAGCGGAGGTGTGCGCGTAGGTCGTGAAACGTTTGTGGGGGCAGGGGCTGTGGTTCGGCAGGGGATCACCATTGGCCGTAAAGTGGTGGTGGGAGCCGGGGCCGTGGTGGTGCGAGAGGTACGGGATGGAACAGTGGTGGTGGGATGTCCAGCAAAGGAGATAACAAAATGAGTCTTGATCATGAACGTTGGCGAACCATTTTGATTCACGCGGACATGTCGATCATGGATGCCATGCGGGTGATTGACAAAGGGGCACTGCGTCTGGCTCTGGTGACGGATGCACACAATCGTTTGCAAGGTGTTGTGACCGATGGTGATGTGCGTCGCGCCCTGTTGAAACGAATGGACATGAAGGAACCAGTCATGAACATCATGAATGCCACTCCCACCTGGGCCAGGGTGACAGATTCCAGGGAGCGCATTCTCTCTCTGATGAACCTCAAAGGAATCGAACACATCCCCATTGTAGATGACGAAGGATGTGTGGTAGGTCTGGAGACCATCCACAATCTGGCTGCCCCTCAACCCAGAGACAACTGGGTGGCTCTGATGGCCGGAGGCTTGGGTTCACGTTTATCTCCACTGACTGATGTGATGCCAAAACCCTTGCTGCGCGTGGGGTCCAAGCCGATTCTGGAGGTGATTCTGGAGAGTTTCATCACGTATGGTTTTCGACATTTTTTCCTGTCGGTCAATTATCGTAAAGAGATGATCAAGGAATATTTCGGAGACGGTTCCTCGTGGGGAGTGGAGATCGACTATCTGGAAGAGAATGGCCGATTGGGTACGGCAGGTTCACTCTCTTTGTTCAAGGAACGGCCCGAAAAACCCTTTTTTGTCATGAATGGGGATTTGCTGACACGAATCAATTTTCAACATGTGTTGGATTTTCACATGGAACACCAATCACGGGCCACATTGTGCGTGCGCAAAGTACAACAAACCGTGCCCTATGGTGTGGTACGCCTGGACGCGCATCGTCTGGTGAACATCGAAGAGAAACCGGTGCAGGAATATTTTGTCAATGCGGGGATTTATCTCCTGGATCCAGAGGTTTTGTCCCTGATACCCAAAGGGCAGTATTACGACATGCCAACCCTGTTTCAAAGCATCATCAAGCAGGGTGCGACCACAGCGGCGTTTCCGTTTCTGGATTACTGGATGGATATCGGTCGTCTGGGGGATTTTCGTCAGGCTTGTCGGGATTATCCAGAGGTGTTCGCGGCTTGACCACACTTTGAAACAATCTGCTTGTAATGGATTCAGGGGAGTTGCCTTGACTTCTCCTTCCAGACCCTACGATGTCAGATGTTCATAAGCTGGTAAATATAAATTTTGGGCACCCCTGGTGGGTTCATTTCATTGGCCGCCAGTGGGGTTCCTTTTCCCGGCCATTGACAGCCCAACACAAGCATATGTTAAAAAATCAAAACAGGCCTTTCTTGACGCTGTTGGAATCAGGCGATTTTTAGCCCAAACCCAATCACGCTCCATTTCCAATGTGGACTTGTTGGTCAAGTCTTGACTCATCTCTTTATGAACAGTTATCAATATGGCTGTGACAATGATAGAGTGGTGGGACAAATAATCATCAAGGCCCAGTTTAATACCTTGACCAATTCCCTTGAAATCCATTATCTTGTATACAGGTATGGGTATTCCATCCAGAACACCTCAAAATAGTTTCGTGCCATTTTTTTTCGATCATCATAAAAAACTGAAATTTTGGATTTGGGTTGAAAATTTGTTACAACATCGTGGTGATGCAATCATGCGGCGACATTTCTTTGTCAAAGTGAAGTCGGCAAAGGCGTTGTGTTTGACATCCGCATCCTTACTTCCATAGAGTGTACAAGAAAGTGAAATGAAAAAAATTATTTACAGACAAAAAAATCAAGAAAAAGCACCAGATCAAGCCCAGTTCAAAAAGTGGAAATTACTGGTTGTTGATGATGAACCTGATATTCACGCCGCCACCCAATTGTCACTCAGTCGATTCACCTTTGCCAATAACCAGTTGGCCTTGCTGCACGCCCATTCAGCCAGTGAGGCCAGGGAACTCTTGTCGCAACATCCAGATTTGTCTGTGGCTCTTATCGACGTGGTCATGGAAACCGACACCGCAGGCCTGGATCTGGTCAAACATATACGTGACGTTTTAAAAAATAATTTCATCCGCATCATCATTCGTACTGGTCAACCGGGCATGGCCCCGGAACGCTACGTCATCGAACATTTTGATATTGATGATTACAAGGAAAAAACCGAACTGACATCGCAAAAGCTTTTTACAACCATTCGCAACGCAATTAAATCTTTCAGGGATTTGCAGACGATTGCTCATTATAATCAAGATTTGACAGATGCTAATAATCATGCCATCACCATGCTGGCCATGGCCTCGGAACTCAAAGATCGGGAAACCGGCAACCACATTCACCGGATTCGTCATTACACGGAGAGTCTGGCTCGACAATTGAATCACACCCCGGAAGCGGCTTACGCCCTGGGATTGGCTGGCATGCTGCACGACCTGGGCAAGTTGGGGATTCCCGACAACATCATCCAGAAACCCGGACGACTCACCCCGGAAGAGTTTGATGTCATCAAGACGCATCCTGAATTGGCACTCAAGATTCTTGGAGACAATAAATCTTTCGAGACAGCCAGACAGATTGCCTATTCTCATCACGAGAAATGGAACGGCAGTGGTTATCCCCAAGGGTTGCAAGGAGAAGAGATCCCATTACCCGCCCGCATTGTGGCTGTGGCCGATGTCTTTGATGCCTTGGCCAGTGATCGGCCATACAAAAAGGCTTGGTCCGTGGAAGATGCAGCCCAGGAGATTCACAATTCCAGTGGTTCCCATTTCGATCCTGGCGTGGTGGAGGCCTTTTTGGCACTCATGGCATCCGGGGAGATTAAAACCATCAAGGATCGTTTTCCAACGGAATGACGTAAAAAGACCTTGGGGGGCGGTGAACCGCCCCCCAATTCCCCCC
>JAMOBH010000103.1:0-16203 GCA_039908085.1 Magnetococcus sp. YQC-5 | reverse complement strand
TTGCGCTCGTCCACCAACTGCTGATAAAGCAGGCCAGTGTAAACATCCAGCCGCAACACCATCCAATCGTCTATCTCCGACTGGAACTCCAGCAACAGTAGCAAAAACAGGCTGCCACCGGCACGGATGGGGATCTCCCAGACGATGTCGCCCCTCCTCCTCTGGCCCGTCTTAGCGGTGAATTTGGTGTTCAGACGCCGCATCTGAGACAGGTCAAGTTCCGCCAGGACATCGGGATCCAGAAAATTCCGCAGCAGATCAGCCACCATCTCTGGGTGAGCGAAAAGGCGGTGGTAGATCGAGTCGGCGGTGCGGGTAACGTCAGGCATAGGCGGATGTCTCGTCAAATCCTTCAGAGTGGCAGTCAAGAAGACTGCTTCCTTTGAAACATACCCGCTCCTCCATGGCAGGTCAACCCGGCCTTGCCGAGACAGCGGTCAACATCGGAAATGTGTCCTCGTTTGCCCTCGACACCAACCCATTCGTTGACGTGCGGAAGAGCGTTCCGTTCCCGGATAAAGACGGTGGCGTCAGATCAATTCGCCAATCCGCAACAATTCTTGTGATATCGCTGGACGAGAGGTGCTCTGCGAGATGAGTGAGCAGGTCCTCTTGCCTCGGTTGTCCAAATACGAGGCGGTACAGTGCCAATCCTCGCTTTAGACGCACAAGATGTGAAACCTCACGACTCATGGGTATCAATGGCACCCGGCGTTCGATATGTGCGCCTCCCTCAGTTTCGAACAACCAGTATGTCAGAAGGTCTCCTTGCCGGTTCTTTCGTGCAGCAGCGAAAAGCTTCTCCCACGGATCATCGCCGTCGTGCCAGTCTCCTCGCAGTACACCTAATCCAAATTCCTGGGCAACGTTTTTGCGAACAGCATGGCCCTTGAAACGATGAATTCGCCCCTCCCTTTGTTCAAGATCCACTGGATTGGACGGGAGATTCCAGTGAACGATTGCGTGGCACCAGTTGTGGAAGTCGAGCCCTTCCTGTCCAACGGAGGTCGATGCAAGAATGAAGGGGCGGAATGGAGAATTGAAAGCAGAACGCACTGTTTCTGTGCGGGCTTCACTTTTTTCGTCCTTCATATCACCAAAACGCAGGGCAAAACGGCACCTCACATTGAAAGGATTACGGTCAATCCGGCCAGATTGTGGGTGGGCGACAAGTTCGTCAATGGTCAGCTGCGATGTACGGATAGACAAACTCCCCGCTATCTCTTGGGCAATTTTGAGAGCTCGTGTTTCGGAGTTAGAGTCTATAAGCCCTAGAGATTCTTGCAGTATATGAACTTGCTCATCAAGAAGAGCTGGTAAATTACCTTCCATGCCGTGCCTTAAAGTCATGCGCCAATAAGACTCATCTCCACCCTCTCTGCCACGGAGCAAGCTAATCGACTCTGGCACATTGAACAAGGACCGGAATCCGCTTGCAATGTGAGCGGCGGCCTTGAGCAGCGAATGGTTATCCCAGGCCAGGCCGGTCGCCACTCGCCGTAACGAGCGCAATGCACATACTCCTGGCCCAGCAATAGCGATTTCAGCAAGCACCCTCGCCAAGTCGGAAGGGGGACGACCGAGTTCCTGCTCCAACTTTCGTTCGGCACCGTCAATGAAATTTTTGAGGTGATCCAGGAAAGATGTGCTGGAGTCAGATGTGTCAGAGTCGGTTTCGACACCATCATTTGTACCACGCCAACTGCTTGATTTTCTGCACCAGTTGATGGCATCTGGAAACGCCTCAGCATCGAGAAGAACAGTGGCAGCCCAGTACCATCGTTCATCCTCACGGCCATGATCCATTTTCATTGACAGGTTCCGAATCAAGGATGGCAGCCGATTTTGTATCTTTGCCTCGACAAAGTCGAGTACGGCATCCAGTTGCGGCAGCGACTCCTCGGCGAGTTCAAGTGCCACCCCAACTGGATCGACAAGCGCGGCCAGACTTGGTGACGGATACATAAGCAAAAGGGTTGGCATGCCGGTCAATCGACCCTCGGAGTTGCGAGAAAATCGCAACAGGGGCTTTGCACGATCTTTAAGCGTTCTGTGTCTGATGTCCTGGCGTTCCAACCCTTCAATCATCCTCCTCTCCGCCTCGTAGGAACAGAGTGCTGCAATGGCGTCTGGGACAACGTTCCAAGCCGAGAATACCAAGGACTTTGTAGCGTCCTTGATATCCGCAAAAGCACCGGAAGGTAACCAGGATGGCAACGATGGAGGCAACCACAGCACACCCCACAATCCCTGGTCAAGCGTGTCTGCAAACAGCGTACGCAAACGGGCATTTGCCACGACGATTTTCTCGTAGTTTTCGAATGACGATCGCTGCAACAACTGATCAGTGTGCTCATAAACAATATGCGCCACTTCCCGGAGTTCATCTCCTTCAAGCTTGTCGAGGTTGCGGCGCAGTTCGTAACCTTTCATAAAATTCAGCGCATAGGGCGTAGACTTCCAGTATTCGATCACATCATGGGCCTCCACCTTGCGCGATACCTTATCGATGAGCGTAGCATGATACAAGTCATCATGAGCCAACAGTGCCGGACGGGGTGGTTCAACAACCATTGCATCATGTTGAGTCGTAAGACCTACCCGCTCGGTTCGACACATCACAGACCCCAAACGATTCTGCAACGCAAGCCGGGCTTCGCGGATATTCTCAGGATGGGAAACATCCAAATCAAGAAGAAGACGGCGGAATGTGTGGATCTCTTGCTTGGTGGTCTCCATGGCACCGTGCTGCTGGTCGAACAGGAAGCCAAGCGTTTTGAGAAAATCCGGGTAATGATCGTCTTCGGCCTCATGGTCTAAAGAAAGCATCTTGTACGGCGTGGCCGAAAGCATGAGTACGCGCGCGTCTTTGTAATTGAACAGAGCCTGTGCCAATTCCGCAGTCGGGTTTTCTTTGTCCAAGAGGTTCCGAAAACGCTGAAATTCGTCCAGGATAATCAAATCCGGCTCGAGCGCATTAAGACAGATGCGGGAAAGACGCTGCCTCAACTCGCCAATGAGATCATATCGGAGTCCATTTTCATCGGGTGGAACGTTCTCGCGGTACTCGCGGAAACACATACACAGGTCGGCAATGCGTGCCTGAAAATCCGAATCAGCCCGTATACTTTTCTGAAATTCCTCAGACAGACCCATGTCAAGATCAAACGACCTGTCGCAAGCGCACTGTTTCCATGGATCGATCCCTGCTTGGCCTTGGAGAATATGGAGCAGGCCGCTCTCAACAAGCCATGTCTCGCTACGCAGCATTCTGAACAACACTGAACGTTCCTCCTTTATGCCTGAGCGCGACCTGAGGTCAAAGGTGGTTCCAGGGGTAAAGCTCACAAAATTAACCCGATTAGCGCGCAGTCCTTGTACCCGTGTGGGCAGCAGGGTCAACCGGCTTGCGAGCGCAAACTCCTGTTCACCCAAAACATTCAACCGAGAGATATTCTGCTGGGCGATAGCAGCATTTGAGCAGACGTAGACGATATCGATTCTGTCTACCCGGTTCTCTAGGTGTTCGATCGTTCGTGCGATAACCCCTTTAGCCACCATCGTTTTACCGAGGCCAACCTCATCGGCAACTAAAAATCTCCGAGTGGGTTGTTCATCAAGGTACATGCGTTGGAAAACGTAATCGACGGTTCGACGCTGAAAATCTTTGAGTCGCCCGAGAACCTGTGCTGAGGAGTATTGACTCATTTTCTGGTCTCCATTGCCTGCAAAAATACATCCCAAACAGCCAGGAACTCAACCGGGACAACGTCGTGATCGGTATCGCCAACCGACAGGCAGTCAACCAGACGCTTCACGTCGTCAAGTCGTTCGCGGTCCCGCGCAAAAGCACGCACCATCTCTTCCAGCAGCGTCGGGCCAGTGCCATCCACCATAGTCCATGTCATCGTCGCACCTGCCGCTCCATTACCCTCTCCGATTTCCTCGCAGGCAAGATTCCCAAGCAGCATCAGCAGGTAACGAAGAAAACCATCACGGTTCTGGATAATACGGCGAGCGAGCGCGCCATCTCGATCGGGCGGAAGATTCTCAAGCGGAAGGTTTAATGCAAAGCGGACATCGAACGAGCCTTTCTTAAGGATGAAGCCAATCATGCCTGTTACATCTGCGGTCGCGACCACGCCAAGATTAACATCTCCGCCTTCTACCAAGCCGTCTGCTGCGAGGGCCTGTTCGTCATGAATGGATAACGGCCATGCGAAAATGGCGACAGGACCAAGGGTGACAGGTGCTGTTGATCGAAGCGTCAGGCACCAGTCTCTGTCATGCCTGTTGCAGGCAACCGAGAGGGGTGCCACAATTAACGCAGAACGTGCAGCCTCCAAGGCAAGCTCCGCCTGCTTCTGTTCGCTGTCCATTTCCACAACCGGCGTTGTGGGGTCAAATGCGGTCAAAACGCCCCCCAAACCATCTCCTGCCAACAGCGTGTCAACACAGCCAACTTTGCTGCTTTTGCCGACGAGTTCTGCCCAAACTTCGACGTTATGGCCTTGTACCATCGCGGCAGATGTCGCATTCAACGAGCCGACAAATAGCCGGGTATTCCATCCACAGCGCAAAATGAGAGCCTTTGCATGCAAACCGAACGTATCCCAGAGCGTAGTGTCTTCTCCGTTCCCGGATTCAGCCGCTTCATCGAGCACAAGACAACGTGCAAAGTGGCCTCGCATCTCAGTCGTCAATGCGGCCAGTTGATCGGGACGTGAGACGAGGGCAATGGGACTCTTCGTGGTCTTGCGCAACGCATCCAATGCACCAGCAGTGAGAAACGGAGAGATGATCACCATATGCTTTGACGGAGGCGGGGTCCAAGCACGACGGCTGCGCCCGAGCACATGGAAGGTGACTTCATCCCATCCTGCGGGCTGATCCCATTGGGTGCGTCGGACTTCGTCGCCGAGCAAGGCCGCTGCAGCTTCCCGTGCCTTCGGGACCTTACTGGTTGCAAATGTTGGGAGATCACGAATAAATTCACCGATCTCGCGGTTGGCGGCAATGTACTTCCTACCGGGTTTCCCTTCCAGCATCAATGCGAGATCCCAGGAACGATCGGTCGTGAGGTTGCGGGAGAGTATTCCGAGACGAAGAGATATCTCCGTTTCGGCCCCAGGCTTGACGAAACGCAGCACCCATATCTTGGGGTGAAATGCCCCACCCCCCGGTGCCCGTACTTCGACGATCATGGTTTCAAGCAGGGAATACAAGGGATGGGCCTGAGTTGGTACATGGATCCGCCCGCGATCGGTATAAACGGTCAGATTTTCTCCTATCCTTCGCAATGCCTCGAACAAGCGAATACCATCGCTCAACAACGCTTTATCCTCCCCACTGGACAGCCAGGCCAAGTGCAAGGGCACAGTCAACAGTGTCGTGGGATCGAGGGTATAGGTTGTAGCGATGGCCGAATCGAGCACCATTCCAGGAGGAGGAGTCAACAGTTCCGTTACCATGCTGCGTTTATCTGGATTCAGCATGGCTATTGTATCCCATTTGCGGCAAACAGATCTGTCAGAAACACGCGAACGGTGGGCCATCGGTAATTGAGCCGACCGGTTCCCGCATTTCCACCCCATTGGCCAAGGGCTCCTCGGTTCATGAACCGCGATCGGGGGCCTTTGAGTGTTTTCTCTCGCTCTCGTACCAGGTCGCGTCCAGCGGCATCGTCGGCGATTTCTCCTGCGCACTCTCGCACTCTCTCTACCCACGCATGTACGAAACGTTTTGTCGCAGCGGTAATTGTGTGGCCATGGTTTTCAGTTTGTCGCCATAAATCATCTATCGACCAATCTGAGATAGCTTGGATGTCGACACGGGTGCGCCACTTCGCAAGAGCCATGCGATGTTCTTCAGTGCGCGTTGCATTCTCGGCCAGTTCTGCCAGGGACAAGTTGTATACGCGGGCGGCCCCCTCCACGACGTCTGTGAACAATTTCCCATGCCTCAATAACAATTGCATGGGCTGAGGGAACTTGGACAACTGAGGGTGCAGCCAAGGTTCTTCCACGTCCGACGGACGAGCATGGAGTACCAGCCAGCCAAGCAGGCTGTCTCCGAATTCTGAAGTAATCCGGTCGACGAAGAAGCTTGCCTCATCCTTGGTAACATGAAGATCCACCTGCTCAGGAAAATTATCGGGGGGTTGAGGCAACTTGGGATGCCAGGAGAGGGAAAGCGGATCAACATACCGGTCGTCTGGGTCGCGCCGGTCGTCCCCCCCTGGACGAGAACGGGATCGACGTTGGTAGATTGTATCGATGGCACGATGATAATCCTGCTGTGATCCAGAAAATCGCCGGATACCCCACGCACCGAGACCGGACCAATACACGGAACTGGGCAAACGCTTCAGGCCACCCCCAGCCTGACGACCGAACACGCCTTCCTCGCGCTCATCAAGCAGCCGGGGTACCAGGGCCAATTCATCCTGACGTGCCCTGGCTGCAAACTGGTTGGAGGGAACCCGGAGTTTCTCAAGGTTCTGATAGACCCAAGGGATCAGCAACATGTAGCGCAGGCGGGTCTGGATTGTGGATGTGCCGGGGAACAGACGGTCGGCAATTGCATCCCGGATACCTCCGATTCCCAGCTCGTCCCGGCTCTCCTTTTCCTTCAACAACGCCAGAATGCGTAGACTGCGTTCCCGTGCAGTACTGTCATGGTCCAGCCAAGTCAATGAGGATGGCATAAGATCCCCCTAAGTTGATAACAACACATTGTCAGCTTCCCAAACCATTTTGGATTTCCGGGATATTGATCATTCTGGAAAGATGAAAGAGTACCGTGATAAACCGGAACCGCATGGATGCACAGCCAACTCAGAGAACCCCATCAGACAACCAGTCTATTTAAACAAGGGTCATTTCTAAACAACACACACCATTTGGCTACGGCAGAGAGTTCCTTCTCTTCTTGTGTCATTTCATAAATTTTCCTGGCATACTCCTTGACAGTATTCTGCACAACCGGATTGACACCGGTATTAAGTTTAGATCTCTCTGTTTTATATGTTTCAATCGCACGCGAGGTAGCCTGCCAGATTTTTCGACGCTCCTCAGTTAGTGGTTCATGTTCGTTGAGTTTCAGGTGCTTAATAAATGCATCAACCCTATCCTGTTCCCATTGAGAAATACCAGGAGTTGGAATGGCCTTTCCTTCTTCGTTAAACGCAATTAATGACACGTCATAATGATCTGTCGGATCAAGAAAGTACGGCTCTTCGGATTTTTCGCATTGATTGTTACATGTAGATACAAGAGAACCTGCCTTAAGAGGAAACCATGTTCCTTTCATACGGTTTCCAACATTTCCAATGAGACGGTAATTGGTATATTCGAATGCCAACCACCAGTACGCATCACGTTTACTGCCATTCAAATCTTGAGCTTCTTTTTTAGGTCGGAAGTGTTCAACATCATAGTGTGAGAAAAGATCGCGCACTTCGGAAAACCAGCATTTACCATGGGAAAGCACCTGCAACCAGAGTTTCAGTTTTCCCCAATGGCTCGAATGGTCATCGATAAAGTGGTTTCGCTCTGTTTTATTGCTCAATTGGTTCAACTGCCAGAGATGATCCAACAGTTCTCTGGATTTGGCAAGCCATGTATCCCATTCTGTTTGAGTCCAAGGTTCCCAACTGGGATAATCAGGATGGGCAGGGGTATTGACAGGAGTTTTCCCTACAAAATTGATAAATCTCATGCCTGCCTCTCCTCACGCAGGATTTCATCAATAATCTTATCAGCAATGGCATTTTGCTCCCGCTGCTCCTCTGGCGTCAAAAGCTCTTTGTGGAATTTGGTATGCTGCGCCATCTTTCGCACAAACAGGGCATAGGTAGGATCTCGAAAGTCAGCAGCAAAACCCAGATCGGACAGTTCAGCACTCAGGCGCGTGAGTTCCTCATCTTCGTCTGTATTCCGCTGACGGCCCTTGGCAAACAGTGCATTGCGACGGTCCATGCGGCGCAGCGTTTCCGAATCCACCGTGGAGCGGAGACCGAACATTTCACTTTTCAGCAATCCCGCCACTCCCATACCTTGAGGATCAGCGTCTGGGTTCTCCACCTGGATACTTTTCTGATCCCGCCGCATGATGTGGACCTGTTCCTTTTTGAGGCTGCCCAGCATGATGGGATCATGGGTGGTGATGAGGATGTTCGAGTCCCCTTGGATGATGGCTTCGGAATCGGGTTGAATGACCCTTTCAATATCATCAAAATAGCGCAGTTTCCAAATGGGGTTCAGATGGGTATCGGGCTCATCCAGCAGGAACAGGCAGTGATCCTGGCTGGTAATACGCATAAGTCCCAGTACAGTGAACAGTTGTAGCTCCCCTTCTGAAAGCTTGTCGAAGCAGATATTGCCTTGAGCATCCCGATGTTTGACAGTGATGCGCACTTCATCGATTAGGTCGCCTATATAGGCTCCCTCGGCATAACGGAAAAAGACCTCTGGCGAACCAACCAAGTCGCCCAATTTTTTCAGAGCCTCTTTGTCCGGCAAAAAGAGATAAATCTGTTCCTGCTTCTCGGTACGCCCCCGGAAATCAACGGTAATCTGGGCCGTGGTATCGATGGGGGCAACGGCCAAAGACCACAATTTGTCCAGGAACTCGGAAACCACCGTACCCCGTGCGAACCAGAAGCGGTTATCTCCTTGGAGGATGTCATCCTCCTGGAGGTTGGTTTTCAGGTGGTGGGGCTGTTTAAGGATAAACAGGGCAGAATCCAGCGATTCAATGTTCAAATCCTGAAGAATTTGCTTGAAGACTGGATCGTCGGAGAGCAGGCAGGCCAGCAACACCAGTTGGGCATGACCACCTCGGCAGTAGAAAAGGCGACGCAGGAGATCCTGCCCGGATGGCCCAAAAACAGTTCCGTCTCCAAGGGCAAACTCGCCAAATCTCGGCACTTTCTCTTCATCGCTGCTGCGCATCAGTCTGCCAAAACGGCGAATGTGTTGTTCAAACAAAGACTCAATGCGGGCATTTTTCCCGGAATAGTAGGCAAACACATGAGACGGGAGATACGCCCGGGCATGGTCGTGAAGATGGGTTGCTGACTTTTTCTGACCATCAATCTGCACGTTGGGCCGTTTGCCCCGCAGGGCCTGGATGGATACCTTGTATCCCCTGATGGTGTAATCGAGTTCATAATCCAGGGCAGCGGGCTGGTTCAGATCGAGATCACGAAATATCATGATCAAGGCTTCCAGCAGATTGGATTTTCCGCAGCCGTTCTGGCCGATGATGGCGTGGCTCGAAAACCGATCATCAAAACGGATCTCAAAATCCTTCAGGTTGCGAAATTGGATGATTTTAATACGGTTCAGGCGCATCAGGCTGTCTCCACTTCCCGCATAACCGCCTTGTCCGGCTCCACTATCCAGCCCCTCGCCATTTCGTTTTTGAGCTGCCGATAGAACTCTTCGACGTCCAGACCGCTTCGGTTCCAGAGATCCTTGGCGGAAAGTCCCGTGGCATGGCTGGCCAGGATGGCGGAGAGCGGGGCCTGGTCGGAATTGGCGGGGCTGGCTACCAGTTTCAGCCGGGTCACCAGCTCGGTCTTGGGTCTTTTCATGGTTTCTCGATCCTTCGTGCGGGTGCCGGTGAGGGTGGCTACGGCGGCTGCGGCCAGATTGTTGGCCAGTGTGCGTTCGTCGGTAAGTTGCTTTTCCAGTTGGTCGCATAGGAGCATGAGTTGGTCGACTCGGGCAACGATACGGTTTTGCTCTTGGTGGGGCGCAACAGGAATAAGAAAAGTCGATAAAATGCCAAGGTTCAACCCCTTATAGGATATTCCTCGCAGGTTTGATAAAGTTCTTACCTGAATATGTGGAGAAGAAATCACATCAAGTAAAAATCGATTTAATATACTCCCATGAACTGGGATTACAGCAACTTCTCTCGCAACATTAAATCCAATGTGTGATTCATCAACAACACCGCAACCACCAATAGTACCACGAATATTGATCAGAACTTCTCCTCCCTTGAGAATGGTCCGAGCATACTCATCTGACAAAGATTTCTCAACGGTACGTGCTTTGCTGGTCTCTATTGTTCGATACCTTACATCACTACAACGAAGCGTGATGACACCTCCAGATCGAGGCTCTGCCCCTAATTTAATGATTCCGTAACTGATACTTCGGTAGGGATCTAGCATTTTCCCAAGCCTTGACCATATCCAGCCAGGAGGCAACTCAAATGGCAATTCATCATTACTAATAACTGGTAGAGATTCGTCTTTTTTTGTTTTTCTCTCTTTCACCAAACGATCCTTCTCCGCAGAGATCCGTTCAAGTAATACAGAAGCCGGTTCATCGTTCGGATCCTGCTGCACCAATTTTCCCATCACCGCCAGTTGCAAGATGGTTTGGCGGAGTTTGGTGACGGCGTCGGAGTGGGTAAGAAGTTCAGGGGTGTGATCTTGAATCCGCTGCCAAGCCTGGTGCAAATCGTCCGGGGTTTGGGCATTGGCCAGAGCGTCCAGAGAGGTGCTGCAGGCGAGTTGGCGCAGCGTGGCCCGCTCCTGTTGCATGGTCTCAAGACGGTCGCACAGGGCCATGAGTTGGTCTACCCGTTCGACGATACGCTTTTGTTCTGCGAGGGGGGGAAGTGGAAATGGTTTTCCAGCAAAGTAGTCCCGTGTGATCCTCTTTTGCCCTGCTGAGCCAGTCATAACAGGGATACCTTCTTGAATAAATTCTGGAGATTTTAACCATATCAATACATACTCAGGCAGAATATTTGATATTGGCCTAAAAACATGAAGTTCAGTAGTGCCAGCTCCAACAGGAAATGGTATTCCTTTTACAACGGCGGATTTTCCATTTTGAAAACAGGGGGTGATCTTTGCTAGCACCACATCACCTTCTTTAAAGTGTGTAAAACCTGATTTAATGTTTTCCCATTTTCTTGTTTCACAGGAAATGACATCTCCATACTTGCTTGGTATGGAAGTCATTGGCAAAAAAGTAGCATCTTGATCATCATCTACAATGTTCTTTGGACTGATTATTCCAACATCAAATAATCTTGTATATATCCATAAAGAAGGCAATACACAAAGGGAAATATCTGAATATTTGAGTGGCTGTTTTGTTTTATGTATTTTTTTCAACTCTTCTAGCCGAGATTTCTCTACAGCAATCCGTTTCAATAACACCGAAGCCGGTTCATCGTTAGGATCCTGCGGTACCAGCTTTCCCTGAACCGACAATTGCAAAATTAACTCCCGCAACCGTTTCACCCCATCCGGTGCATTGGCGATGTGGCCAAATGTGGCCAGGAATTCCTTTGCGTCCATGCCTAATCCTCCGCCTCATCAAAATGATGGGCCAGGGCGGCGGCCAACGCCTGTTTCAATTGCTCTTGGGTCTCGTCAATATCGGTCAACAACCTCTTGTATTTTTCCAACAAGAGGTCAGGATCGTTGATTGCGGCCTCTGGTGCGTTGGGATTTTTGATGTCCAGATTATAGATGGGCCAGTAGATGCGATCACCGGCGGTCTGTGCATCCTTGGATTGCTGACGCAATGCTTCTGCCTCTCTTTGATGCTCGTCAATCTTCGCTTCGACAGGAAGGCGTTTCCTGGCATCCAGAACCCCCTTGATGGAATCCCGCAGATCCCGCACCCTGTTGCCCAGATCTGTCGCCTCATTTTTGAGTGCCTCCGCCCGGTCCCAATGAGGTTTGGCTCTGGCTTCTGCATCGGCCTTCCTGGCGGCAAAATCCACTTTCCAGGCCAACAGGCTCTCCTCGCGGGTGGAAAAGCCGTCGGCCTCGTTGCCCCACCACTCTTTTTCCGCTGCAAACTCTTCGATACGGATGGGTTTGGTCTTGGAGTAGCTTTTATACCCTTCCGGGTAGGGGTGCTCGTAGAACCAGATAGTCTCGGTAGGTTGTCCTTTGGTGAAGAACAGGAGATTGGTCTTGATGCCGGTATAGGGGCTGAATACGCCGTTGGGCAGGCGAATGATGGTGTGCAGGTTGCACTCGCTCAGGAGCAACTCCTTGATCTTGTTTTTTACCCCCTCACCGAACAGAGTTCCATCCGGCAAGACGATGGCAGCGCGTCCGCCATCTTTGAGCAGTTTTTTAACGATCAGGGAGAGAAACATGTCCGCCGTCTCCCGTGTACGCAGATCGCTGGGGTAATCTGTTCCTACACCATCCTCTTCCATGCCGCCAAACGGCGGATTGGTGATAACACAATCCACCCGATCATGCAGGCCCCAGTCGTTCCACCCCTTGTTCAGGGTGTTCATGCGTTCGATCTGACTGGGCACATCAATACCGTGGAGCAGCATATTGGTCGTGCAAAGCAGGTGGGGGAGCTGTTTTTTTTCAAACCCCCGGATATTCTTCTCGATGGCCGCATTGTCCACTGCACTGGAGGTTTCGGAAACCTGTCCACGCAAATGATCAATGGCAGCGGTCAAAAATCCACCGGTGCCGCAGGCGGGATCCAGTACCGTTTCACGACGAGCCAACCGGGGATTGACCATTTGAACCATGAACTGGGTAATGGTGCGGGGGGTATAAAACTCACCGGCGTTGCCTGCACTGCGCAGGTCGTTGAGAATCTGCTCATAGACATCTCCCAAGAGCTGCCGGGTTGTAAAGTCGTGAAAATTGATGGCTTCGTCCAACTTTTCGATCACCCCCAACATCAGAGTGCCGGACTTCATGTAGTTATTGGCGTCGGCAAAGACCTCCCGTACCACCTTGGCCTTAGGGTCGCCAGCCACGAGCAGCTCTTTCAGCTCTGGAAAGAGACGATTGTTGATGTGATCAATCAACTCGGAGGCGGCAATTTGAGGTTTGCCATCCTTGAAGGCCGCCCAGTTGCGCCAGCGGCAATGGTCAGGGATCGGGGAACGGTATCGCTTGCCACGATCAGCGGCATCATCCTCCCACTCTTCTTCCCGTTGATCAAACACTTTTAAAAATAACATCCAGGTCAACTGGCCGATGCGTTGGGCATCCCCGTCAACGCCGTCATCCTTGCGCATGATGTCCTGAATGGATTTGATGGTGCTGCTGAGATTCATGTCGTTTCCTGTTGATCTACGCGATTTCTCGGTAAAGCTGTTGTTCCAGTTCCGTCAAGGCCTGTGAAAATTTGTCGGCTCCCCCAAAAATGCCCCGGCGAATCTGCGTTTTGCTGCCAAAACGGTCAAAGGGAGGCAGTTCCAGCACCTTGGGATCCTCCATGTCGGCAATCCCGTTGTTGGCATATTTGTCCAACAACGTCTCCAGGACCGCCCGCGCCTGTTTGCCATATTTGCCAAAGTAGTCCCGTTTTTTGACCCTGTCCACCCGCTCCTTGCGGGTAAGAGGCTTTTGGTCAAAGGCAATGTGAGCCACCAAATCAAAAATGTCCAGATCCCCTGCTTGGGGAACCGCCTGTTGCAACACCTCCAGCGGCAGGCCATGATCTTTCAACTCCTCAATCACCGCCTGCTTCCGGTCGGCCTCACTCCATCGGCGCAGAAAATCATTCAGCGAGCCGAATTGATTTTGCAACGTTTTTCGGATCTCTTTTTTCAAAAAGACCCGGTACTCTTCCGTGATCAGCTTGCCATCCACATCCAGGTACTGGGAGCGTTCCACACCGGCTCTCACCATGACGTCATCGATAAAAAACTTGCGTGGTCGCCCTTCCCCGGGGGCGTCTTCATTTCCATCCCCCCCACCGGGGGGAATCGGGACTTCCCCCCCTTCATCGGTAACGGTTCCATCTTCATCCGGTGGGACAATCGGATCATCCGGTTCGGGTTCATAGACCACCACCGGATCACCATCAAAATCCGGATCGGCAAACAGACGGGTCGCCTTTTTGAAGTCCATGATGGTGAAGTAGAGTTTTTGATAATCCTCGCGCAGACGGGTCCCCCGACCGATGATCTGCTTGAATTCGGTCATGGAATTGATGTTCTGGTCCAAGACGATCAGCTTGCAGGTCTTGGCATCCACCCCTGTCGAGAGCAGGCGGGATGTGGTGGCGATGACGGGAAATGGCTCATCATTGTCAATGAAATAAGAGAGCTGAGCCTTGCCGTCTGTATCATCCCCCGTGATGCGCATCACATAACGGCGGTTCGACGCGGCGGCGGGGATGATTTTGACCAACTCCTGTCGCATGCGCTCGGCATGCTCCTGATCATCACAAAAGACGATGGTCTTGGACATGGGGTCGGTGCCGGACAGATATTCCCAGACCCGCTTTGCCACAAAACGGGTTCGCTGCTCCAACACCAGATGACGGTCAAAATCCTTGGTGTTGTACTCCCGTTGCTCGACCTGATGGCCATATTTGTCCACTTTGCCTTGCTCAGGAGTGTACCCCAAGGCATCCACGTCAGTGACTACCCGGATCACCTTGTAGGGTGCCAGAAAACCGTCCTCTATGCCCTGTTTGAGGGAATAGGTGTAGATGGGGTCACCAAAATAGGTAATGTTGGAGACCTCCTTGGTCTCTTTCGGTGTGGCGGTCAGTCCCAAATGGGTGGCACTGTTAAAATAATCCAGAATCTCTTTCCATGCGGAGTCCGCTGCCGCACTGCCTCGATGGCATTCGTCAATGACGATCAAATCAAAAAAATCCCGAGGAAACTCTCGAAAAATCTGTTTCCACTCCTCCAGGCCGGTCACTGCCTGGTAGAGGCTGAGGTAGATCTCGTAGTTTTTTTTGACCTCCCTGTTGCCGATTTTGTGCATCACCTCGCCAAACGGGGCAAAATCTTGCTGCATGGTCTGGTCAACCAGAATATTACGATCCGCCAGGAACAGGATGCGCTTTTTCTGTTTGGCCTTCCACAATCGCCATATGATCTGAAAGGCCGTGTAGGTCTTCCCGGTTCCCGTGGCCATCACCAGCAAGAGACGCTGCTGCCCTTTGGCAATGGCCTCAATGGCCCGATTGATGGCAACGCGCTGATAATACCGGGGTTCCTTGCCACTTCCATCGTTATGGTAGGGTTGCTCGATCAGCCGGTGGGCGTGACTTTGATCAATCCCTTTCCACTGGCAATAGAGCGGCCAGAGTTGAGTCAGGGAGGGAAAGTCGTCCAGATCCAACTCCCGTTCAGAGGGTTGGGTGAGTTCGGTTCGATCATGGAGTAGAAAACCATCCCCGTTGGAACTGAGAGCAAATGGCACATCCAGCATTTCAGCATAGCTCAACGCCTGCTGCATGCCGTGACCGACGGAAAAGGTGTTTTTCTTGGCCTCGACAACAGCGATGGGAATGTTCGGACGTGCGTAGAGGAGATAATCGGCTTTCTTGGGGCCGCCTTTGGCTTCAGGATTTTTTACCCGCGCAGCCAACTGGCCACGGACCATCACCCGACCATCCGTGAAAAAGACCTCTTCCCGGAATTGATGCTGCTCCCATCCGGCATGAAGAATGGCAGGCGTGATAAACTTTGTGCAGATGTCTCGTTCGCTGAGCAGTTTTTTGTTCACAAGACCTCCCGCCTAGAAGATATGGCGACTCCGCTCCCGCTGGGGACCGTGATGACCTTCAGACCCTTGACGATACGGAAAGAATCGGGCACAACGCCTTTATGTCGCCCTTGCATGGCAAATCTGTCACCCAGAAAAGCGACTTGTCGAGTTGATCATCTCCCTCGTCCCATCCAACTGTGGCACAAAGGTGACATGCTGTCGCTGGGAAAGCATGCCATGACAAGACGGCGGCTTCCAGACGATCCAATCATTACTGATACTGCAATGGATGTACAGGGACAACGACCGCAACTGAAGTGCAGTTTTCCGTGGATTGGCAATCGACCCAATATCCTCTACTATGGAAAACTTTTCCCATGGTGCAACAATAAGAAAAACGAGACAATCGACAGGCGGTAATGTGAGTCCATTCTTGTCGGGAGGAGTGATGAGCAAAAACAATAACATCAATCTGGATGCTGCGGTTCGCAGCCTGCGGGAGCAGATCAACAAAATTCAGGACAGAGGGGCACAGATTGGAGAGGAGGACACCAAGCGGGTCTTGATCACCCCCCTGCTCCAAGCCCTCCAATGGAATGTGCTGGACCTTGACGAGGTACGCAACGAGTTCCGCAGCCAACCCCAGGACAACCCGGTGGACTATGCCCTGTTTTTGAACCGCACTCCCTGTCTGCTGCTGGAAGCCAAATCGATCAACCATTCCATCG
>JAMOBH010000474.1:0-3161 GCA_039908085.1 Magnetococcus sp. YQC-5 | reverse complement strand
TCCTAACTTCCGTAAAAATTTACCCTTGCAAGGGTGTTGAGGGGCGGTTCATCGCATCTCAAGATATTGATTTTTTTTGAAAATATTAAAAACCTACCCTTGTAAGGGGAAGTCTCCCCCCTCTGCACACCCTCCTCTAAAGCATTCAAAGGATCAAATCACCTAAGTATCATTGTCCGCCTCTAACGGGCCAGACATTGCTCGTGGACGTCTTGTCGTTGTAGTAGACGCTGCCGCTGCTGAGGAACACGATCCACGCGTTGGACGTGTAGTGGGCGTAGGTAGTACTCGACCAGTAGTAGACGGACTGGGCACCAACAAACCCAACAAACGGATGATTTGTTGGTAAAGGTGGTCCAATGTTACTTCTATCGATTAAACTACTTAACTCTCGAACATTCGGCACCCGCCAATCTGTATAAGTCCCATTCGTATACCCAGTACACGTTTCCTTGCTCAAATTTAAACCAGCCACCTTGACAAAGGCATTTGCCCAAGTTTGCTGTCCAAAGCAATTTGCATTCTTCATCCATACCAAGCTGGTTAAATGATCTGTCACAGTACCATCTCCATTATCCTTGAAACGCGGTGATGGCCATGGCACACCGACTTTTAAATCTCCATCATCACCGACAGTATAAGATGTGGTTTGTCCTGTCTTGATCACAGGAGCGAAACGAGAAACTATTGATGGAGCATCTATTTTCACCCACACACCTTGCCCTTCTTGCAAAGAGGTCAGCACCCCTTTCTTGGACTGAACATCATAAAACATCCACGAGGCATTGGATGGATGATACACATAAATTTGTGAGACACTATTCGGTTTAACAATATCTGAAATCGCTGTCGCAAGTCCCTGAGGCGTGGTCTGCCCACCTGGAGCAATCAAGTTCATACCTGTTACAAGAGTATTATATGTGACAGTGGCCAATGAGCCATTAAACGTGACCTCTCCCGGTGCCGATGCCTTGACCCATACCCCTTGGTTGGCTGGCATGACGGTAAGAGGACCGGTTTTGGTGGTCAGGTCGTAACCCTTCCACCCCCCTGAAGCAGTATAGGTGTTGAGTTTGGTGGCCACATTATTAAAAATAACGTCCAGAGTGCGAGCATCTTGCAGGTTGGTGCTGATAAGATTCCAACCCGTGACGAGCGTAACGGTCTGGCTGGCAGCATGGGATGAGGCTGGCAAAAACAGCATCAGACATGCAAACCATGCTATTCGGAGAGATGCCGGTCGAATGGCTTGGTGAACAAGCCACAAAAAAAATGTATCATGCGGATGAATCACATCTGATACCCAACCTCCCCCTGACTTGCTATCATTGAGACCATCAATACTATTTAAGATAGATGTCGGGTCCGGTCGATGTCAAGGTAAAATGTCACATTATTTATGAATTTTTAATCTCTCATCCTCTTGAATCTCCTGAGTTTGTGGCACTATTTTTTTGTTGATTTTTCGACAAGAAACAGATGGCCTTTGCCGGTTATTACCGATCAGCGAAGACTTCGTCCACAGAGTTGGCGAACACAAAGTTGTCGCTCCAGGTCTCGATCAGTTCCAGGTTCGCCGTTTTCACCTTCTCAGCCACCCAGTCTGGCAGTTGACCAAACTTGCGACGGATTAATTTCAGGAGCATGGAAACAGCTTCTTCTTTGCGGCCTTCTTTGCGGCCTTCTGTGCGGCCTTCTGTGCGGCCTTCTTTGCGACCATCCTGGAAGCCTTTCTTCTCACCTTCCTTGCGGCTATCCATCTGCGCCTTCAGGATTATTGGCCGAAATACATCATTTTCCATTAAGTTAAAGGTAAGAGCCATTTCTTCAGCCTCCTTTTCGACAATTGTTTCAAGTTTGCGCAATCTGGACAAGATAAACAATTTTGTCAGCGCGTCTGCTCTGGCCTTGTCCGGCAGTTCGCTGATTCGATATAAAATTTCCCGGATCGTCTCCTGCTGATTATCCATCCGACACAAAACAGCCAAAATATTTTCCTCCAAAGAGGGACTCTTCATCAACTCTCGACAGTCGATGGTGCGGATGTCAACCACCTCGTACCGAAAGGATAAATTTTTCTCTTCTATGGCTGCTTTGGGTTGCCATACAGCTTCTCCAACATACAATACCTTCTGCATCAAAACCTTGCCCGGATAACGCTGTCTGATCAGCGCATAGTACATCAACATGCGCCAGTCCATACCTTCAGATTGGCTTTGCAGATCCAAATGAAAAATCGAATCGTCTTCCATCAAAAATACCAGATCTGGCAATCGCTTCTGGGTAGATGCAAATTCCACACGCAGCAATTCTATGGCTTGACGCCCGACCAATATTTGCAACAGCCTTTGAGGTGGCTGTTCAAACAGATCCTTCAAGGTGGTATCGTATTGTGATCTGTTTTTTTCTTTTTGATGTTTGTTATCTAAAGCAATTTGCATTCTTCATCCATATCAAACTGGTTAAACGATCTATCACAGTACCATCTCCATTATCTGAAACGCCGTAATGGTCATGGCACACCAACTTTTAAATCTCCCTCATCCCCGACAGTATAAGATGTGGTTTGTCCTATCGTAATCACAGGAGCGAAATGAGAAACAGGTATTGATGGAGAATCCATTTTCACCCACACACCATGCCATTCGGAAAGATGCCGGTCGAATGGCTTGGTGAACAAGCCAAAACAAAAAATGTATCATGCGGATGAATCACATCTGATACCCAACCTCCCCATGACTTGCTATCATGGATACCCTCTGTGTCAGTATAAATATCGCCTCCGGTCGATGTCAAATTATAAACTTGCTTTACTCGTTTGAATGATGTAAACAACCTCCGAACCAGCGTGCATTCATATACAATGAGATTTCAGATGATTTATAGGTTTACGTCGATCCATTCTTGAAATCTTACAAAAAAAAGCATCCAAAAGGTTTACCACCTACGCCTTTACGAAATATTTTCAACACATCTTGTTTTCAACTTAAAACCGAAAATCTCCTCGCAAAACTTATTATTGTTCATTGCAGGGACACGATCCATCAAAACAAATCCTGGCTCTGCATAATCATAGGTGGATGTCATGATCAAATCCCACAATCGTCGCGCAGGCAGGCGACGATAGACACGACAGGCCACCTCTCCACGCTCATTGCTGG
>JAMOBH010000473.1:0-3163 GCA_039908085.1 Magnetococcus sp. YQC-5 | reverse complement strand
GACAGTTGGGTGGTGGTGACAGAGGGCGAGAAGGCGGCTGATGCGGCGGCAGTGATATTCCCGGAGTGGGTGCCGACGACCAGCCCGAACGGATGCGGTGGTGCAGACAAAACCGACTGGTCCCCATTGGTGGGACGGCGGGTGGTGATCTGGCCGGACGCAGACGAGCCGGGCCGGAAATATGCCGACCGGGTGGCTGAGCTGTTGAGGGATGTGGGGGCGGCGTTTGTCTGCGAGATTCGACTCGAATGGTTTCTCAGGTTGCCAGACGGAAATATGCGCGATGCTTTGCCGTCTGGGTGGGATGCGGCAGACGCGGTGACGGATGGATACGGAGAAGAGGCAGGAAAAATGTTCCTTTCCGATTCGGGCAACTTGGTTGCACCGCATCAGGAGCATGCAGCGATGATGGCTGAGTACGATATGGCTCTGGAGGTCGCCGAGGCACAGCAGGATGGGACGGACGCATACAATGATGCACGGAGCAAGTTTCCATTTGAGATCATCGAGTGGGCCAAAGGCAAACGAAACGGTGTTTATTGGCTTCCCCCTGCCGAGGGATGCGAGATACCCGAACCGCTCTGGATTTGTTCTGTATTGAAGGTGACGTCACGTACCCGTGACACCCTGCAAGAGGCCCACGGACGGGTTTTAGAGTTTGATGACGCCGATGGCTGTGTTCATCAATGGGCAATGCCCATGAGCCTGTTGGCGGGGGACGGGACAGAGCTGCGGTCCATCCTCCTGAGCAAGGGGGTGGAGATCTCCTCCAACCGAAAGGCGCGGGAACTCCTGGCAGAATATCTACAGAGGGCCAAGCCAGAAAAAACAGCTCGATGTGTGGAACGGACCGGATGGCACAACGGCGCATTCGTGTTACCTGACAGCACCATAGGCCAGTCAGATGAGACGATCCTATTTCAAACATCCGCAAAGGCAACGCCGGGGTTTTCGGTGCATGGCACCCTGGAGGAGTGGCGGCACGGGGTATCCCGGTTATGTCGTGGCAATTCCCGGTTGCTGTTCTCGGTGAGTACGGCATTCGCTTCCCCACTGCTTTATCTGATTGGCGAAGAGAGCGGCGGGTTCAATCTGGTGGGCCACTCCAGCACCGGCAAATCATCGGCACAACGGGCTGCCGTCTCGGTTTGGGGAGAAAAAAGCCGCCTGCTGACTTGGAAATCTACAGTCAACGGCTTGGAGGGACAAGCGTTGGCACATAACGACACCCTGATTTGTCTGGAGGAACTCTCTCAGAGCAATGCACAAGAGGTAGGTGATGCGGCGTATCTCCTGGCCAACGGGGTGGGCAAAGCACGCGCAGGGCGCGACGGGTCAGCCAGGAGGCCAGCCACATGGCGGGTGTTAATTCTCTCATCAGGGGAGGTTGGATTGGCAAAACACATGCGGACCGGCGGGAAGCGGGCCATGGCGGGTCAGGAGGTTCGACTGGTCGACGTACCGGCCGATGCGGGAGCGGGATTGGGGGTGTTCGAAAATTTGCACGGGCTCACGGATGGGGCAGAAATGGCCGGTGCGCTTGGTCGGGCGGCTGAACAATATCACGGCACCGCAGCAAGGGCCTTTATGGAACGGTTGACGGCCAACCTGGATGCGGTTTCCAGCCAAGTGGGGGCGTTCCGTCGTGCATTCCTGGCCGAAACCTTATCAGCCGATGCCGATGGGCAGGTGCGGAGGGTTGCCGGTCGTTTCGCCCTGGTGGCCGCCGGGGGCGAAATGGCCACCGTTATGGGGGTGACCGGGTGGGAACCTGGAGCAGCCGGATGGGCAGCCCGACGCTGCTTTGAGTCATGGGTCTTATCCCGTGGCGGTACCGGTTCGCAGGAGGAAAAAACCGCACTGGCGCAAGTTCGCCTGTTCTTCGAACGACACGGAGAGGCCAGATTCACTCCCTGGGATGGATACGCCAACGGCGACCGGGCAACCATCAACCGAGCCGGTTTTATGAAGGAGAGCAACGGACAGATTGAATATTACGTTCTACCGGAAACGTTCAAAAGCGAGGTGTGCGAGGGCATGGACGTCCGCTTTGTGGCCACGCTGCTGCGGGCAAAGAATGTGCTGGAGATCGGCGGCGAGGGTCGTATGGACTCGCGGCACCGTCTGCCTGGATTGGGTAACGTCCGGTGTTACCACATGATTCCGTCCAGGCTGGAGGATGCGGCATGAACGCCAACGATTATTTCGCTTGCTGGAGACAGGCACCAGAGGGGGAATTTGTTCCCAATGTTCCCAACACTGGGAACAACACTTACGCGATTTGGGAACAAAAAAATAGTAGCGATAATAATGGGTACGAAGATTTGTTCCCAATGTTCCCAGTGTTCCCAGAGAAAAACAGCATCAGCTGCAGCGCATCCGGAAATCCTGTTTCTTGTTTTGATGCTTTTGCCCAGGAGGGGGAGCGAGCATGTTCCCATGTTCCCAACAATAATGAGAAATATAGAGCAACCTCTACAAATAGTAATATTTCTGATGGCTTCCTGAAGAGGAAGAAGCAGGATTTGGACGATGCAATGCAGCCAAACGTGTTTTTTGTTGGGAACATTGGGAACACTGGGAACAACGAGCAAATTCAACATGTTGACGACTGTAATGACTTGGGAACAGCCTGGGAACATTGGGAACAAAATCCTGCCCCACCCAAGCAGGTGATACCACCAATCACACCGGTCCGCGAGCCGATGGGCAACGGCGAGTCCATTGCCATGGCTGGATGTCATGACAGTGATGTATGTGCAGAAAAAGAAGTTTTTCTCTCTGGCAGGGTTTCTCCCGAACCAAAGAGTGCAGCGGAGTTTTACGCCGCATACGGATTTTGGCCATGGCAGACCCCATGGCTGGATGAACACCCAGGCAGGATGGAGTTGGCACCAGAGGTTCGCGACGGGATGTTTTGGCATTGGTGTCCAGGGTGTGGTCGGTGGGGATGTTTTGGTTCTGGTGCCGACCTGCGCCGAGGGCTTCTCGGACAGTGGTATTGTGAGCAACACCGGCCCGGGGTGGCCGGAAAGGAGGCTGATGAGTGAGTCGAAAATAGATGGCGACAGCGTCGCTGACGGAAAACGGACAGATGTAACGAACGGATCTCCTTTCCGGCCACCCCGGGCCGGTGTTGCTCACAATACCACTGTCCGAGAAG
>JAMOBH010000101.1:0-16264 GCA_039908085.1 Magnetococcus sp. YQC-5 | reverse complement strand
CCCTCTTTTTTTTTAATAATTAAAAAATAAAAAATAAAAAAAAAGGGTGGGGGGTTTGGGGGATTCATCCCCCAAGGTTTTGCTTTTGACTTTTTGCCCGAAGGGCATCATGTTCCCAGTTCACGCGGTGAAATCAGCGTAACCAAGGTGGCACACCCAGGAGCCAGATGGCTCCAGTCGTCGGACATGCGCAGATGGGCCACGGTGGCCGTCTTGATCATGCCCTCCTCTTCCCCGGAGGTCTCCATTTTTTTCTGGACGAGATAAGAGACAAGCATTTCCAGACCGGGATTGTGCCCAACAATCATGGCGGTTTTGGTCTGTTTGGGAATTTCGGTCAGGACTTCCAGGAGTTCTTCGGTGCCGGCTCCGTAGATGCGTCCGTCCCAATGCACGGCTTTCTTTTTGATATCCAGAACTTTGCAGACGGCCAGAATGGTCTGTTTCGCCCGTTGCGCAGGGGAGCTGAGGATGAAATCGGGAATCAGGTCGTTATCCAACAACCATTGTCCCATGCGTGGAGCGTCTTGCAGCCCACGTTTGGCCAGGGGACGCTCAAAATCGGAGTTGGCATCCGTGTCCCAGGCAGATTTGGCATGACGCATGATTATCAATTGACGGGCCATGGTAAGGTATCGCCTAATCGTTCAAAAAGGTGGAAGATAATGTATAAAGATAGATTCGACGCCTTGGGATGTCAAGCGTTTCATGCATTCAAGGCATGCTTTAATGTCAGGAAAATCCAGGATAAGGGCTTATGGAAATTTGGAGTGATTTGCTGTATGACATTCTTTCCGCACATCCGGAAGGTTTGCAAGAATATGCCCTGGTCAAAATTCTGCAACGCCAGGGAATCGCCCCGTTCGCGCAAAGCAACCTGTCGGATGAACTTTCCTTGTTCCGCACCCATTTTTTTTTGTTTCACCAATTGTACCGTTTGCAAAATCAGTTGCGCCAGACAAGACGTGGTGATGTGAACATTCATTGCCTCTGCATCCTGCTGCTGCCGTGGCAGGAGGGGGAATGGCTGGAGACTTACGACCCCTTGCGGAGTTATTATCTGGATCAAACCCGCCTGGAAACCACCACCAGGGAAGAAATTGGGGTCATGATGACGTGGTTTTGGCACCGTTTTTCTCAACATGAAGGACGTGCAGCCGCTTATGCCGCACTGGATCTGTCAGAAGGGGCCTCGTTGGATCAAATCAAACGACGTTATCGGGAATTGGCCATGATTCATCATCCTGATCATGGCGGTGAGGCGTGCCGTTTCCGTCAAATCGCCGAAGCTGCTGATTTGTTATTGAATTTTAATAATGACGACCAAACTGAGTGACCCGGACCCATCCATCGGGGTTACAAAGATGTGACAAAAAAAAGATCCACGCTGAAAAATACCAGATCCAGACAGAACCATTTCTTTCGACAGCGCGCTCATGGCATACTGTCATGGTCACTTAGAGCATCCATCGTCCGGGTCACCAACGGCAAACAAACCCAATACCAAGGAGACAAGCAACATGTGCGGCATAATCGGTGTCATCGGTGAACGCAACGCAACCCCCATCCTGGTGGAAGGTCTCAAACGACTCGAATACCGGGGGTATGATTCCGCAGGCATTGCCGTCTTGGCCGTGGATGGTGACATCCTGATTACCCGCTCCAAAGGCAAGTTGATCAACCTGGAAAACCGATTGGCTGAAAGACCCATGACCGGTTTTGTGGGCATTGGTCATACCCGATGGGCCACCCATGGCCCCCCCACAGAACAGAATGCCCATCCCCATCTCACCCGTCGCACCGCAGTGGTGCATAACGGCATCATCGAAAACTACCAGGAGTTGCGGCGGGAACTGACCGATCAAGGCGCGGTCTTTTCTTCGGATACCGATACCGAAGTCATTCCCCATCTCATCGACCTGGAACTGGATCGGGGCTTGTCCCCGGAAGATGCGGTACGGACAGCGATTCAACGCCTGCAAGGTGCCTACGCATTGGGTGTGTTGATTCGTGACACCGAACAGCTTATCGCAATACGCCGGGGTTCACCCCTGATTCTGGGCCTGGGCGATGGGGAAAATTTCATTGCTTCGGATGCCACTCCGCTGGTTCCTTATACCAGACGAATGATTTATCTCCTTGATGACGATTTGGCCATTCTGACCCGTACCGCAGTCCGTATCACCAACCTGCAAGGAGAGAGCGTGGCACGACCGGTCAAACTGTCACATGTCAGTGCCGATTTGACTGAAAAATGGCCTTACCGACATTTCATGCAAAAAGAAATTTTTGAACAGCCTACAGTTGTTGCAGAAACACTCAAAGGATTGATACGCACTACGGATCATACTGTGGATCTCCATGAACTGGAAGGAAGTCTCAATCTGGCAGATGTCTTGGCCATCAACATCATTGCCTGCGGCACCTCGTATCATTCGGGCATGGTGGCCGGATATTGGCTGGAAAAACTGGCGCACCTGCCGGTTACGGTGAATATCGCCTCGGAATACCGATATCGTGAACCGCCCACCCTTCCATCGGCCCTCACGCTGGTCATTTCCCAAAGTGGCGAGACTGCGGATACTTTGGCTGCGTTGCGTTTTGCCCGTTCCCAAGGCCAACAAGTGCTGGCCATTGTCAATGTGCCTGAATCCTCCATGGCCAGAGAAGCCGATGCTGTGGTGTACACCCATGCTGGTCCGGAAATCGGGGTAGCCTCCACCAAGGCATTCACAACACAACTTGTGGTATTGGCCTGTTTGACGCTGGCTTTGGCCAAAGCCAAAGGACGACTCTCCACGACAGAAGAAAAGGAGTACATAGACGAATTGATTCGTCTTCCGTCCCGCATGGAGCAAGTTCTGCTGCTTGATGATGATATTCAAAAAACAGCCAGTCAATTTCTTCAGGCCAAGGGATTTTTGTTCATGGGGCGTGGCACCTGTTATCCTATCGCTCTGGAAGGTGCTTTGAAATTAAAAGAAATTTCTTATATCCATGCCGAAGGATACGCGGCTGGAGAAATGAAACACGGTCCAATTGCCCTCATTGACACCCATCTGCCCGTGGTGGCCATCGCTCCACGGGATCCCTTGTTCGACAAACTGGTGAGCAATCTGGAAGAGGCCAGGGCCAGAGGAGGACGTTTGGTGGTCATCACAACCCATTCTGAACATCAGACTCCATTCCAGGCTGATCACATCATTCCCATGCCCAGTTGCGGAACCTTTTCTTCACCCATTTTGTATGTGCTGCCCTTGCAGATGCTGGCCTATCACATTGCGGTACTCAAAGGAACCGATGTGGATCAACCCAGGAATCTGGCAAAGAGTGTGACCGTGGAGTAATCATCAAAAAAGAGCGATACCATGTCAACCACAGCTTTATCCGAACCGGTCCGACTCGACAAATGGCTCTGGGCCGCACGATTTTTCAAGACCCGTTCCCTTGCCGTCGAGGCCGCCAATGGAGGCAAGGTCCATGTCAATGGCATCCGGGCCAAACCGGGTCGTGTGGTCAAAGTGGGAGAAACTCTGGTCATCCGCAAGGATGCATTCGTCTATGAGGTCGTGGTGCTGGGACTCTCCTCACAACGAGGACCAGCCCCAGTCGCACAGACACTTTATGAGGAAACCCCTGACAGCCGTCACAAACGGGAACTCACCATTCTGGCATTGCGCGCCGAACCCCGTCCCATCCCAGGGGGGCGGCCCACCAAAAAAGATCGTCGCGCCATCATCCAGTTTCGCGAAAGAGATGATTGATGAAAAATATTTTTTTATTTTTATCAAGCTTCAAGTACTTTGAGAAAGCATGCTTGATTTTTTTATGTTGCGACCATTCCTGAATGAGAGGTAGCATGCATCAAAAACTGACAGGTACAAAATCCGGTCCATTCGCCAGCTTGACATTTTCACCAGACTGAACAATGACAAACAGACCATTCTCCATGGCGAACATTTCAGCATCGTGATCCATCAGAATACCGGCTACGGCACCTATGACACGGATGGCCTTGTTGCTCAAATAATCTGTTTTGAATTCCTCCATCCTGCGCAAATGATTACGGACATCCATCACGGTCAGACGGCTTTTCACTTCCACCAGAACGACGCTATCCGTATTATCCACCACCACATCGATCTCCATGCGTCGGGTGCCGTCCTGGCTCTTCGCCTTGACCCGTATGGATACACGATGCACCGGAATGCCTCGTTGGGCAAACAGTGTCTCGCAAGCCGGAGCAATGAACCCTTCGACAAACTCCCCCCATCGACTGCCAAGGCTGCCAATCTGCTGACTGACCTCTTTGATCTTACGATCCGTCAACAGGCTTGACTCCCGCATTTCACGAATCAAACGCTCGCTTTCCTGAAACGTTTCCAACATCTTGCGGTCGGTTTCCTGCATTTTCCGGTCGGTTTCCTGCATTTTCCGGTCGGTTTCCTGCATTTGCCGGTCAGTTTCCTGAAACTTGCGGTCGGTTTCCTGAAACTTGCGGTCGGTTTCCTGAAACTTGCGGTCGGTTTCCTGAAACTTGCGATCGGTTTCCTGAAACTTGCGATCGGTTTCCTGAAACATAAGCTCTATTTTCTTAATCCTTCGATCTGCTTTTTCAAACTTACGGTCTGTTTTTTTAAACTTACGGTCTGTTTCCTGAAACATCCGCCATACATCATCAAATGTCAATGCCTGCGTCATGGTGATTGTCTCCTTTGTCAAGATGGATTGAAGGTTTCAGATACTCTATCCGAAATCTTCCATATCGTCCAATCCATTCTGCTTGAATCTCCAATCCTTGGCAGCAAGGCCATGAAGAAATCCTGATGGTGTAGCCCCCCATTGGGATGAAAAACCAAACAGGATTCCAAAACAGATTCAAGGAATCTGTTCGGTGGCCTGTCCATCCCATGAAACAAGCATCGTGTTCATTTTCCAGCCGGTTTTCCCGATTGAGCTTGCGTCTCAATGGTCGGCAGTGGGGCACGTACATTTGGGATCTGAGGTACTTCCATATAGATATATTCAGGTTGCGTGATAATGGGGAGTGTTGGCGGAATCACCATGGGACGGGCTGCAAAGGCACCGGTGTTCTGATAGTTGTAATAAGGGACGGCTGTGGCCGGGTAATAAATATATCGCGAACCGGAAACCGGTTGGGACATTTTTTGCGCAGTGCTGTTCTCTTTGCCTGCGGCATGGATATCGGTTGCGCTCAAGGTCATGACCAGAGCCAGAACAGTGACAATCAGCTGGGCCTGGTGTCGCATTGGATGGAAGGCGTTCATTTTGGCAACTCCTGTGTAACCCACGACGAGGCATGTCGCATAGGGATGGTTTTCATTTCAACAACTCATATCCGTTTCAACCAGTATGACCCCGGATATGGCCATGACTTTGACCATGAAAGAGTCTGGCTCTACTCCGACGGTGCGTAAATGCGGATCTGTGCGCCCCCCTGTGGCGGGATCCTCTGCTGCACCATGGGAGCCATCGGAGCCACCGAAGAGTAAATGACAGCTTCCTGGTTGGCATGGATCACCCTCTTCGGATAAGGCGGGGTGACATAATAGCTTGGCGCGCCAGCAGACACACCTTTTTCATACAAAACGTAACCACTATCATGCGCAAGCATGATCCCCAACGCAGCCACACCTCCAACAGCAATCACAGTGCTGACACTTGGATCGGCTGTGGCGGGGGGCGGAGTGACGGCAGTTGCGATCAACACCACTGTACTGGCCAGCACCCGAATGGGTCTTTCGCATCCTTTTTTCTTGATCATGAGCGTTCCTTTTATAGACATCTGATAATGATGGAGCATCCTACCAGAAAATACGGTGTGTCACCGGAATCGTAGGTGCCCTCTGAGGAGGATCAGAGGGTTGTGTCTCCAATCTCACGGGTTGATAGAGCTGATCAACCGGGGTGAAATAATTCCATGTACCTTGACTGGAGGGATCTTTCTGCCACCAGTAATCCGTTGGATGGGCATACAAGCCAGGCCGGACGTAGACACTGATTTTATCCCCAGGTTGATGGGGAACAGCCAATTCACCGGCATGTGCAATCCATGTAGCAAAACAAGTTCCCAGCAGGGTAACCAATCCGGTCATGATTTTCATTGGGCAAGATTCCTTGGTGTGTCAGGTTAAAAGACGACAAACTTCATCCTGGAGGGTTGCCATATAAATTACTACAAAGATTATTTAGGTGGCAAATCCGTCTCTTGAAAGCGTGCCTTTTTTTTGCCTGCTTTTTTCTTGTGGTGCTTTTTCTTTGTTACCTTGGCATGTTTTTTAGCCTGCGCAGCCTTGGTGGGCGCGCGGGCCTGGGTCGCCGTCACTTTGGGTTCGGAAGCCGTGGCCGGTTTGGTTTCGACGCTCGTGGCAACGACCGGCTGTTGGGGTTGTTGGTAACCCACTTTGGGTGGATGAATCACGAATGGCGGCTGTTCAACAGTAATGGGGGCTTGATGCATCACCACTGGCGGTTGTGGAATGGCAACTGGTGGATTGCCAACCCAGATGGGGGGTTGATTGACGACAATCGAGGGTCGCTCAATGGTAATGGGGGCTTGACGCACAACGGTGGAGCCGTTCGGGTTGCTGCTGATTTCCGTATCCTGGGGGGTGTTCCTGCTCGTGGCCAGAGTGCGATTCGATGAAGCAGCATGGCCTTGCACACCCGGCGGTTGCCATGGCTGGTTTTGATTCACGAAGGCAGGTGCCGTTTGCACCACCACTGCCGCTGGCATTTCATATGTCTGCAAAGGGGCTTGCGTGGGGTCGATGAAATGCCCACAGGCCGCTGCCAGCGGTCCCAAACCCACTATGAACAGCAGCTTGCCACTGTTTTTACCAATATTTGCAAAAAATCCCTTCATGACATCATCTCCTGACCGCCTTATGGGTTTGGTGGAATACGGATCCATCATCATTCATTTCCCGGCCAGTGGGCAGCCGGGTTGCCTGGTGTTGCTTGGGGAATGTGTAAAGAGTATCGGTTGAGATGGGTGGAATGATTAGGGGATTCTCAATTCTGCCCTGGCCATTGCATCCAAGCCGGAACCCCATGAAAATGATTTATAGCGTCAAGTAGTGGGATTTCCCACATCAAGCGGGACAAACTGTTGGGGGGTCCAGGGGGAATCATTCCCCCTGGTGGGGTTTGGGGCAAAGCCCCAACAATCCATTTACCAACATTTTCAAAATGGTCCTGCTTTAAGTGGAAAGCCAGAAGTGGGACAACCCTACTGAACGTGCCAGAAAATCTGGGCCAGCCTACCCATCCATTCAGACCGGTTGAGCCAATAGAGCTTATTTCTGGTTATGCGGGGTGGCACTATGCAACAACAGAAATCCGGCAATACTGCAAAAGAACAATACAGGTGCCCATGCCGCCAGAATCGGTGGCAGACGCCCCCCCAGCCCCAAGGCAGTGGCAAGATCCACCAGAACGAACATGGCAAAGCCCAACAGGATGCCCAACAACATGGAACGAATGGTTCCGCCAGATCTGGGCAAACGCAATGCAAAGGGAAAAGCCAACAGAATGGCCGTCAGAGTGGTGGCCGGTGCTGCCAGCTTACGGTGAAAAAGAACCTGATAGCGCGTGACGTCATGTCCTTCCTGCTGCAATTGGTTGATGATGGCAAGAAGTTCAGTCAACGAGAGCAGATGAGGTTGCGGAGTGACACCGGTCAATCGTTCAGGATCCAGTGTGATTTCCCAGGCACGCTGTTGGAAGGGGTGGATTTTCAGTTCTGGCAGAAATTGATACTCGATTCCATCCACGAGTTGCCAACACCCCTCATTGCGGAATGCGGTTTTGGCCTCCAGGTGTGCGGTGAGGCGACGGTTGGCATCGAAGCTGAAAATCGTCACCCCTTGGAGCGTTTCGATTACAGGATCGGCGTGATTGACGTGGATGATCTGTTGACCGTTGCGGATCCACAGATCCCCGGCCTGTGTGGCAGGGGCGACCTGACGGTCAATGAGATAATCTTCCAATTTCAAGACAATACGGTTGGTTCCAGGCGCGATCTGGTCCAGCAGCACAATGTGAATCGCAGCTATAATCATGCCCCCCATAAGGAATGGAATCAAAATGCGTTGCAAAGAAAGACCGCTGGCCCGCATGACCGTCAATTCATTGTGACGGGTCAGCTGCGCAATCACCATGAGCGTACTCAAGAGTACCATCGAAGGAATCAGCATCCCCAGGAAATTGGGGATGCGGTAAAGCAGCAGCATGGTGATGTCCGGGCCATTGAAATGGGGCTTCTGGGAGAAGCGGCGAATGCTTTCAATGCCGTCAATAAGAAGAAAAAGACCAATGATCATGGAGACGGTTTTAAAAAAACCGATCATGAAGCAGCGAAGCAGGTAGTTGAACAGAATGGGCACGGTGGTTACTGTTCTCCAGGCAGGGGCGCGGAGCGCAACAGACGTTGGGGCAACTGGGTGAGGGTTTGGGTCAACCATTGTGTTCCCATGATGGAACGACCCCGTGCAGTGAGGACAAAAATATAAGTTGTCAGCAGGGCCATACCGAGATTGGGAAGCCAGAAACCCACCACAGGAGAAACCAGTTTTTTGGTGGCCAATGCTTCACCTGAGGCCAACAGCAGAAAATGGAGGATCAGGATCATCAGGGCTGCAATGAAGCCATACCCGCGACCGGAACGGTGGGTGTGTTGGAGTCCCAGAGGGATGGCCAGCAGTCCCATGATCAGAGTGGCACATGGAAACGCCATGCGCCGGTGCCATTCCATACGGGCTTTGAGGGTGATTTCCGGGGGCGCGTGTTCCATGATCTCCAACAGGGCCTGCGGTCCCAATTCGTACAATTCAGGTTGTTTTGTTTGAGGCATCAAGCCCAACACCACATCCAGTTCCAGGTCAAAAGTGGTGAATTGCAGATGTCGGTAATGGCCGTTGCGAGTGATCCAATGACGGCTGCCGTCTTCCAGATAGAGGGCCGCCTTGTTGTCCTTGCGGGTGTGTGGATGAGCGCGTCGGGCCGTGATGGTGACCGCTTCGTCAGGGATGCGTTGATCATGGATCAGGATTCCTTCCAGGGTTCCGGAGGGGAGATCCTGATGATCAATATACAGGGTCAAGCCCGGTATGTCGCGATTGAAGGTTTTGGGCTGCATGGCCAGGGCCGAGGTGGAGGAGAGCAAGGCCTTTTTCAGGACCGACAAGTCGTAAAAGGCCTGTGGAACCCAGATCCAGTTGAGCAGCAGGGAAAAAGCGGCGAACAGGGTGACCAGTGTGCCAATGGGGCGGGTGATCTGCCAGATGCTGATGCCACTGGCGTTGAGAATCACCAGTTCGTTGTCTTGGGCCATGCGCCCCATGGCCAGAAGAATGCCAGTCAACAAGGCCATGGGCAGTGTGCCCACGATGAATTGAGGAACAGCCAGGAGAATCATTTGCTGCAAGACGCGAATGGAAGCCCCTTTGTTGACCCAGAGATCCACCAGGATCAGTACCTGCGGGAGCATCACCAGAAACGTCAGGGTTCCCAGAGCCAGCAGCGAAGTCTGGAAGCAGTCGGTAAAAATATATCGGGAAATGCGATTCATAATTTAAGTTTGGAACCTAATAAATATATCTATGCGCATCATGGAACACGTGAAAAGACTGGGTAAAACCATTCGAGAAAAAAGTCAAAAGCAAAACCCTGGGGGATGAATCCCCCAGACCCCCTCTTTTTTTTAATAATTTTTTTTTAAAAAAAACAGGTATTGGAAGCCCGACATCACCCCAAGATCTTGATCTTGAATACGCCAAGTATTTAATTATAATAACTTTTAGTTGAACAAGCATAATGTCCGACGAACGAAAAGTCAACAGAAATGTCAAAATCACCTCATCATCCACCTTGACCAACTTTGCACTTCCTGCTCGACTATGGCATAAAGAAGCCATGCTTGACAGTGCTTGCCGTTTTTTTTGTTTTGTACTCTTGCCTGAGGGATGGTGACAATGTCTGAAACACCTTTGAAAATCGATGTGGTTGCGGGGGATGTCACCACTTGGGAAGCGGACGTCTTGGTAATTGGTGTCTATCATGGTGGCGAAGCCCAGACAGCACTTTTGGCATGCGGAACCGTGGTGGAACAAGAGGTGAAACGACTCTTGAAGGCAGGCTGGATGCGAGGTGACAGCGGGGAAACCTTGTTTGTGTCAACACCGGCACAAAGCGGGTTGCGAGCATCGCGTCTTTTGCTGGCTGGTTTGGGCAAACAGGACTCCATCACCCTGGAAAGTTTTCGTGCCCTGGGCGCAACCCTGGTCAAGGTGTGCGACAAGAGTGGCGTGGAGGTGGCAGCCTGTCTGTTGGCCATGGATAAACATCATAACATCAAACACTGGCAGATTTTGGAGTGCATGTCCGAGGGGGCATGGCTGGGCCGTTACCGCTACGACTGTTTGACCAGCACCCAAAAAAAAGACCAACCCCGTCATTCCATGGACACATTGTTGTTTGGCATTCGTGAGGAACGGATTGGTCGCTGTCGAAAACTCTTCGATAAAGTGGAAAAAATCACCCGTGGGGTGGCCATGGCCCGTGACCTGGGCAATACCCCTGGCAATCTGCTCACGCCTGAAGTACTGGCCAAAAAGGCCAGAGAATTGGCCGAACAGTGGCCCATCAAAACCACCATTCATTCCGGTGCCAGTTTGATGCAAAAAGGAATGAATGGCATCCTGGCAGTGGGGCAAGGAAGTGCCAATCCCCCCTGCCTGATTGTAATGGAATATCGGCATGGGAAGGATCGACCCACGTTGGCGGTGGTGGGCAAGGCCGTCACGTTTGATTCCGGGGGCATCTCCTTGAAACCCGGTGCCAAAATGGAAGAGATGAAGTTCGATATGAGCGGCGGGGCAGCAGTATTTGGTTTCATGCAAGCCATTGCCGAAATGAAATGGCCGGTCAATGTGGTGGGGATCGTCCCGGCTGCGGAAAATCTCCCCTCCGGGACAGCCCAGAGGCCCGGAGATGTCATCAAGATGGCCAAGGGGCTGTTTGTCGAGGTGATCAATACCGATGCCGAGGGACGCCTGATACTGGCGGATGCCTTGCATCACGCCTCGACTTTTGATCCAGATGTCATTATCGATCTGGCCACCTTGACCGGGGCGTGCGTGATTGCGCTGGGTCACCATGTCAGTGCCGTGCTGGGCAACAATAACGATTTGCAATCCAAGCTCAAACAGGCCGGAGAGTCCTGCGGTGAACGGGTTTGGCCTTTGCCCATGTATCCCGAATATCAGGAACAGATCAAATCTGTGGTCGCGGACATCAAAAATGTAGGCGGTCGCGAGGCCGGGACCATTACAGCGGCTTGTTTTCTTTCCCGATTTGTGGACGAAGAGCGTGCCTGGGCCCATCTGGATATTGCAGGTACCGCCTATGACATGTCCGGGACGCGGCCTCATGTCCCCAAAGGAGCGGTTGGAACCGGTGTGCGCTTGCTTTGCCGGTATGTGGAAAAAGAACGGCTTTGAAATGGCGCGTCTTCGTGAGGGAGTGCCAACGATTCGTTTTTATCAACTGGCGAGTTCTTCACCAGAAGCGGCTTTGATTGGCATTCTGTACAAGATTGTGGAACAGGATGCCAAGGCCTGTGTGCTGGCCAAAGATGCAGAACAGGTTCGACGCTTGGATGAGTTGTTGTGGCGTCAGCCACAGGAGAGATTTTTACCGCATGGTCCATGGAATGGCCCGGATCCGTCATGGCAACCGGTCTTGATCGCCTGTGAACCTGATGACCGTAACGGGGCTACGATTCTGGTGCTGGCCACTCCGCGCTGGGTGGAGGAACCTGACAGGTTTGACATGGTGGTGGATTTCGTTGATCCCAAAGAACCTGTGGCCATGGCGCGTGAGCGTTATCGTCGGTATCAGGGAGCCGGATGTGCCATGGAGTATTGGATTCAATCTCCAGAGGGTCGCTGGACGCGCAAAGAAAAAAATATTCAGGATAAAACATGATGAATTCCATGGTTTTAACAGTCACTCTGCTTGTTTGTTCCAATGTGTTCATGACCTTTGCCTGGTATGCCCATCTCAAACACATGAATGAACGTGCCTGGTATGTGGCGGCTCTGGTGAGCTGGGGGATTGCCCTGTTTGAATATCTGTTGCAGGTTCCGGCCAACCGGATTGGTTATGGGGTATGGTCTCTGCCGCAGCTCAAAATCCTGCAAGAGGTGATAACATTGGCCGTTTTTGTGCCTTTTGCCGTGTGGTATATGGGACACCCCTTGAAGCTTGATTATTTATGGGCCGGGTGTTGCCTGCTGGGTGCTGTGTATTTCATTTTCCGCTCATGAGAGTTCATGCGGGTTTGTTGGTTGTGTGTATGCTGTTTGCCATCACCCCGGCAGCATTTTTCATGTTGATTGTGCTGTTGTCCCATCATGGGGCGTATGACATTCTGCTCGGTCGTCGGATGAACGATAAAATTTATTTTGGCCTCTCCTCTCAAGGGGTTCCCAAAAGAGACAGGATGGCTGTCTGGTATCAGATGCTTTTGATTTCAAGCTATGGGTATGTGCTGGCATGTCATTTTATTGATGCCTTTTTTTATTTGCTATTGATTTTCAGTTTAAGCATATTCCTACAGAAAAAACTGACAGATCCTTTTTCGCAGCGACGTTTTTTTTATCGCTCTTCCATCCTGTTTGGGTTTGGTTATTCTGTTTTGGGAGTGTTGACGGAAAACGTTTCCTTTGTTTCTGCCATGGGCACACTGTTTGATCAATTGGTTCACTGGCAAATTCATGTTTGCGTTGTATCACAGATATTTACAGCCTTCAATGCCCTGTCGGCTTCCATCATCCATTGGTTGCCGTTTCCGTTGAATGTCGTACTGGTGCCATTAAATCTCCATTTGCTGTATGGTCCACTGGTGGCAGTGGGCGTTTTGGGTCTTCTCAAAACCAAGGCAACGGTTGAACATTATTGGTTTGGGGTGTGTTGAAAAATCGTATGCTCCCCGTCATCAGCGAGGATATCCAAGACACGGTGCCGCCAGATGGAGCCAAATTCTTCTGTTTGGGCAGGCGTGGCCCGGTTGCTCAGGATCAAAGGCAACAGCATCCCGATTTTTGGGGAGGGTGGAAAATGATGAGGAGAATAGCTCAAACAGACCTCTTGCTGATTGGAGAGCCGTTTGAACAGAAAGGGTTCTGATGTATCCCATGCTTTCTCAAAACGCATCAGGTTCATGCGATTGAAGTAACCGCCCAATCCCTTGAAACCATTGGTGGCCGCAGCTCCGGTGATCAGGGTGAAAATCTGGGTAATGGGTCCGGTGACGCCTTCATCCATGGAGCCTGGAACCAGGATGGCGACATCGCCGCGTTGGGGCATGGTATCGGGGTAGAGGAGTTCCATCGCCTTTTTTGCCAGCAAAAAAGCCCCGGCCACGGTGGGACAGGCGTGTCCGGCCAGTTTGACCGCATCTTCGAATGTATACGTAAAGGGTTCTGATCCCGCGCCCAGGAGATCGGCAAGAGGGTCGTGACAGGTGATGGATGGTGTTTTTGGGAACATAGTTTTTATTGAATCCTGAATATGATAGCACAATGTTAACAACAGAAGTTTATTTTGGATGCATGCCATAATAAATGAAATAATCGATGCATTGGCAACTACTGGTCTATAAATGGATTCATAAGCCGTGCGCCTGTACGCGCCATGTCTCGAATGTTACGTGTGACCAAGGTCAGATCATGGACCAATGCGGTCGATGCCAGCAAGCCATCAGCTGTTGGGATGGCGTCTGGCACTCCGAGGCGTCCCCAAAGGTCGGCAATAGCGGGTGTTATCGGCAATAATCGACTTCCCAAGCCAACACGCAAGGCAGTCAGCCAATCCTCAAGCCATTGCGCTGCTTTTGGATCTCTGCGTCGCAATAACTCTATCCCGTGCCGGATTTCGCCCAGCACAACAACAGGAATATAAATCTGAGGTTCCTCGACGTTTGCATGCCATTGTAAAACACCTGGATTGCATCGTTTTCCCTTGCGTAGTTCAGCAAGGACATTTGTATCGATCAGGTATCCCATGAGATCTCTTTGCGTCCAGTGTCATGATAACGGACAAAATCCTCATCTTCACCTACATCCGGCATATTGAGCAGCAGTGCCTTCACTGCAACGGGAATGGGTTCTGTTTCCTCTTGCATCAACAGTATGACTTCCAGTCGCTTTTTTCTCCATTGTTCAGGGATTGAAACAGATTCAGGAGCTTGTTCAAAAATATGTCGAATGGCTTGCATCGGTCATCTCCAGGTCAGTACATAATTCCTTTCAAAGACAGGTGATGACCCCCTGTTCCAACAAAATGTCCTCGATGGCCTCCATAAGGGCGTGGCCGACTGTGATATGGACTTCCTGAATGCGACCCGTCTCCCGTGAAGGAACCACAATGGCCAGATCACACCACTGCAAGGCCTCTCCACCCGTACCGCCCAGCAATCCCATGGTTTGCATACCCATGGCGCGGGCAGCCTGCAAAGCGGCGATCACATTGGGTGAAACCCCGGATGTGGTGATGCCGATCAGGACATCTCCAGGGCGGCCCAGGGCTTGAGTCATGCGGGCGTAGAAGGAATCATAGCTGTAATCGTTGGCGCAAGCGGTCATGGATGAGGAATCCATGGCCAAGGCTATGGCGGGTATTCCCTGACGGTTGATCTTGGGTCGCAGGCGGACCAGGAGTTCGGCGGCCAGATGTTGGACATCGGCGGCTGATCCGCCATTGCCGCATAAAAGAAGTTTTCCGCCAGCGGCAATGGAGGCGGCGCATCGTTGAGCCATTTGGGCCGTGATGGTTGGAATCTCCGTGGTCAAGACCTGACGTTTCAGATCAATGGAACGTTCCATCAAAGCAGATACCCTGCTGGAAAGATCGGTGATGCTCAATGCTGGATGGGTCATGTTGGTGGTTCTCTTGCATTTAAGGGCGGTTAAAGGGCTGTTGGAAAATCGGTGATACCCAGTATGTTTTCAAGCAATTCCCGAACGATGCCAGCACCACCGGGCGTTTTCAAGACCCGCCATGCGGCTTTGCGGACCATGGGCATGGCATCGGCGACGGCTATGGGATAACCGGCCACCTCCATGGCAGGCAGATCGTTGAGGTCATTGCCCACAAACAAAACCCGTGCAGGGTTGAAACCATGCTCTTGACATAATGCCCGCAAAGAGACTCCCTTGTCCCGCACAGACTGAAAGACAGGCAGGCGCAATTTTTTCGCGCGGGCACTCACCACAGGGTTGGTCTCGGTGGACATGATGAAGGTCGGAATGGCGTGTTCTCGCAACATGTCAAAGCCCAAGCCGTCCGCACGGCTACAATAGACTGATTCACAGCCATCCTCTCGCACCAGCACGCGATTGTCGGTGAGAACACCGTCAAAGTCAAAGACAATGGCATCCATCCATTCCAGGGGATGCTTGCGGGGCGCGGGGGTGGAAGGTGTCTTTTCCTGGATCCAATCCTGGGCTGTTTTGGACAGGCTGGGAGAATCGATCTCCTGGCTCTCTTTGTCATCCATCATAAACAGAGTTATTTTTCCACCAACAAGATTATTGGTATTTTGCAACAGCTCCAGTCGGGTGATGGTGATGGAACCATTTTCCCGGTACATCCGTTCGGCTTCGGGGATCTCTTGTGGCCGTGATCGCAGACGATAATCGTAGCAGGGTTGCGGATTTTTTGGATTTTTCCAGAACAATGAATGGGGTGTTGGAGAGACGCTTACCAGGGAATCGGCTCCTTCGGCTTCAAACTGCCAGATGGCGGCTGTAACACGGCCAGCCAATCGTAACGGTGTGGCCGGATTGAGGAAAATCACGGCATCTGGCCGAAAACCTTCTTTTTTGTTCCATTCATCCAGCAGATGCAGCACTGAGGTTTCCATGGGGGTATTTTCTTTGGCCAGAGAAGCAGGAAGCAAAAAAGGGACTTCGGCTCCGGCTTGACGGGCGACTTGGACGATCTCTTCACAGTCAGTGGCAACCAGAGTGCGCGTCACGGCTGGGCAGGTCAGGGCGTGGTCAACAGACCATGCGAGCAATGGCTTTCCTGCAAGATCTTGCAAATATTTGGCTGGGGTGCCTTTGGCTCCGCAACGGGCTGGTATGATGGCTAGATAAATCATAGTTGTGCTTGGATATCTCTCAAACCTGAAGATTAAGTTATAGACTAAACTTCCGTTCAAGCCTGGACCCATTAT
>JAMOBH010000472.1:0-3175 GCA_039908085.1 Magnetococcus sp. YQC-5 | reverse complement strand
AGGGGGAATCATTCCCCCTGGTGGGGTCCAGGGGCAAAGCCCCTGGTGGGGTCCAGGGGCAAAGCCCCTGGTGGGGTCCAGGGGCAAAGCCCCTGGTGGGGGTTTGGGGCGCAAGCCCCAATCAATCGATTTCACCAACATTTTCAAAATTCTCCCGGTTAAGTGAAAAACCGGATTTTTCTGCAAGGTCACAGGCAAAACCCTGGGGGATGAATCCCCCAGACCCCCTCTTTTTTTTTAATAATTTAAAACAAATACCTGATGCATTGAATGATCAAAACCATCTGGACCACCATTCATTTGAATGATGAGGCTGATGCAATTTCACACTTTTGACAGCCAGACCCAAAAGGGGTTATTCTGATGTCTTGCATGGATGGAATCTCCCATTGTCGTCGTTCTGAATACCATGGAAAACTGACTTTGCCACATCACGAAAGCGATCATTTTCATGACGAATGCGGTGTCTTTGGCGTCTACGACAATCCAGAGGCAGCCAATCTGGTCTATTTGGGGTTGTACGCACTCCAACATCGAGGACAGGAATCTGCAGGGATTGTCTCTGTGGAAGATCGGATGTTTCTGTCCAACCGTGGTCAAGGATTGGTTGCGGATGTTTTCCGTCGCCATGAACTTGCCGCACTGACTGGTCGCCAGGCCATAGGACATGTGCGTTATTCCACCTCAGGAGGCAGTCTGAATTCGCGCAATCGCCAACCGTTGGTGGTGGATACGGCTCATGGAGGCATGGCCATGGCCCATAATGGCAATCTTGTCAATGGCGTTGAAATGCGTCGCCAATTGGAACGACGTGGTTCGATTTTTCAGTCCACCATGGATACAGAAGTTATTGTTCACCTTACAGCCTTGTCCAGACGCAAAACCTTTGCCGAACGCCTGGTGGAGGCCTTGATGCAGGTACAAGGCTCCTATGCCCTGTTGGCCATGAACAGCCAATGCATCATTGGTGCCCGTGATCCCTATGGTTTTCGCCCTTTGGTTCTTGGTCGGGTCGGCAAGACGGGATACGTTTTGTCATCCGAAACCTGCGCCTTGAACCTGATCGAAGCGGATTTCGTGCGTGACGTGGAACCAGGCGAAGTGGTGGTGATCGGCCCGGACGGGATCGAATCCTTTTTTCCGTTTCCCCGCCGCGAACGAAAATTATGTATTTTTGAATATATCTATTTTGCCCGCCCGGATTCCGTCATCGACGGGGTCAATGTTTACACCTCGCGCAAACGGATTGGCATGCGCCTGGCGCAGGAACATCCTGTACCCGAAGCCGATGTGGTGATTCCGGTGCCGGATTCAGGCGTCCCGGCAGCCCTGGGCTTTGCCCAGGCTGCGGGGTTGCCGTTTGAATTGGGCATCATCCGCAATCATTATGTTGGACGTACTTTTATCGAACCCCAACAAACCATTCGACATTTCGGGGTCAAGATCAAACTCAACCCCAATCCACATATCATTGCCGGCAAGCATATCGTTCTGGTGGATGACTCCATTGTGCGGGGCACGACCAGTCGCAAAATCGTCAAGATGATGCGTGCTGCCGGAGCCAAATCCGTGCATTTACGCATCTCCTCACCACCGACCACCCATCCCTGTTATTACGGCATTGACACCCCCTCCCAGGAGGAACTCCTGGCCGCCCATCATTCGGTGGAAAAAATGCGGGAATATGTCACCGCCGATTCCCTGGCTTTTCTCTCCCTGGAGGGGCTGTATGCCACAGTCAACGGATCAAAAGCCGGATATTGCGACGCCTGTTTTTCCGGTCGTTATCCCATCCCCTTCCCCCACCACGTGGAAAACGCACAGCTTTCATTGTTGCAGGAAACATAAAAAAATCATGATTTCACAAACACTTTTAACAAGAAAAAAACATAAAACTTGCAAAAAATCTTTGTTCATGGGAAATTTTTCACCATACCAAACATATACAGATCTTGACAACACAAAACAATTAGAACAACAAAAAAGATTCAGCCTTCCTTGCATGGGATCTGTCTGGAAACACTCCCTTCCCGCCACATTATTTTATGCCGATCATGATGATTGGGAATGGTCAACAGACCCCATTCTCTGCTAAGATGAGATCCACCAGCACATCCATCCTGTGGTATACGAAGGGTCTACACATGAAAGCAAAATTTTTGACAGTCACACTGATCAGCATGACCCTGGGCGTGGGAGGGTGTTCCGGCAATTTCTGGAACAGCCCGAACACCCTGGAACAACAGAAACTCGCCAAATTTGGCCAGAAAAAGGCCCGCGAAGACGCACTGGAAGGCAGAGAAAACTCCTCTGCGGAATTGCTTGGACAAGACAGCATTTTCAGTTTGGGCAACAGCAGCGCAACCAAACAGAGCCAAGAGCAGATCCGCATGAACAAACTCTTCGGTGGTGCCATGGATGTGGTCATGGAATTGCCCATCCAGGTGGCCAACCGTGAAGGGGGATTCATCTCCACAGACTGGAAAATCGACCCCAACCAGCCCAAAAACCGCTATCGCCTCAACATTCGGCTCTCTGGCCAGCCCCCCTATGGCGAGGTCAAGGTGATGGTCCTCAAGCAGGCACTCCAACCAGACGGCAACTGGACCGATCAAGCCTCGGACGCAGATACCGCACGCCAGATCGAAAAGGCCATCCGCAAACAATCCCAGGATGTCCGCCCCTGAAACAAACACCATCCTCCCAGGATCGCCGTTTGTGACCTATCACTTGATAACAGGCGACCATGGATGACACGTTTTTAACCACAAAAGCACGAAAAGCACGGATTTTCGGTTTTGTTTCTTCCGTGTTTTCCGTGTTTTCCGAGGTTCACAAAACATGTCAAGGAGCGGGTTGGGGGGCCACCTGGGTCTTGCCAACTTTCTGTTCAAGGGTCGGCATCTGGTGATTGGAAATCACAATGGGCTGCGTCGGGGGAAAATGGCGCAGAGCGGTAAAAAGCATCCCGGCCACGGCCACAAGCATCAGACCCAGGCGAATGGTCATCCGGTATTCAAGCTCTTTGATTTTTGTATCCAGATCCTGCTTGGTCGCCAACCCATGAAGCCGATCTTCGACTTGCTTGTCGCGTTTGTCAGCCAGTTCATCCAGGCGGCTTTCGGTCTGCTTCATGACAGTCACCAGTGCCTTGGCATGCCCCTTGGCCTGTTCA
>JAMOBH010000100.1:0-16296 GCA_039908085.1 Magnetococcus sp. YQC-5 | reverse complement strand
TTTACATCAAAAATCAAGCTCCAAAAACTTCCTCCAAGGTATTAACCTCAAATACCCGACGACTCCACACCTCCAGGGAGGGCAAATCAGCCTTGGCCATGGTTTCATCGACCCAGGCAGGTACAGAGCCAAAACGCCAATTGAGCATACGCAATAATAATTCCTGGATACTTTCCTTGCGGCCATCCTGGAAGCCTTGGCGAATCCAGTCCTGCTTCCACATCTCAACCCGTTGCGCCAACATGTTTCGCACCTCCTCCAAATCTTCAGGGATCTGTAGATCCACAGATGCTCTCTTCGATGCCCTTTTCAACGAGCTGATCGAACGAGCAACCAACTCCGCAAACAAAGGTTTCAGCATGGCACAATCAGGATGACAACGAAACCAACGAATCAGGTCATCAATCAAGGGATCCATGGCTTCAGGTGTCTGACACTGCTCCAGACGAAACAGCAGTGCCGACAAAGCATCCCGTTGCGCCAGGTCTTCAACCGCATAGCTCCCTTCGTCCAGAAGATAATACCCTGCTTCTGGTTGCAATTTCCACAATGGCGAACCATCCGACACAGAAATCAACTGCCGCAAATGCGTTGGCGCATTCCAACGTGTCTCGCCATTGTAGAGTACCAAGGGCAAAACAGGGGGCAAGGCATCTCCCATACCCAACTTTTTTTCCGCAATCAATTGCTGATACAGCAATCCAACATAGACACCAATCCGTACCGACATCCACCACTCTATAGTGGACTGAAACTCCAACAGCAACAAAACATACAGATCCACGCCCCCCCAAGTCGGAATCCTCCATACCACATCACCTTCCCGACGGATGCCAGTGGCGTCATATTTGACATTCACCCGATCCATCCGGGACAAATCCATTTCCGCCAGCAGGTCCGGTGACAAAAAGGTCCGCATGAGATCGACCACCATCTTCGGGTGAGAAAAAAATCGATGATAAATACTATCGTGACTGGTCATGAAAATTCAACAAAAATCACCACACAAGAGAGTGTTCAAGGCTTTTCCAAACCAAACCAGGGGGGAACGATCCCCCCTGGTCCACATGAGCATTTACAATAGCCTTACTCAAGGAATCAATACTCTCCAGGTCCAGTTGAAGCACTGCCTCCTCGAATGCTGGTTTTCAAACCAGGCAGACCGGAATGGCACCGATCACAAAACTCCAGATTCCAGGCGATATCTCCATTGTGACACATACCACAAAACTTGCCATCCATAATCTTGTTCATGTCAATTTGATTGGCTCCAACCTTCATCTCGAAACCCAATTCGTTATGACACACTTTGCACCGAAAACGAATACGGTGAAACCAGTGAGGATAGATGACCGGACGCACTCCATTGGCCTCGGAGCGTTGATTCAGAATCACGTCCGCATATTCAGCCTGGACCGGGGCAACGAACAAGACCAGAAACACCACCAACACAAGCGCGACAAAACAGAGCGAACGTAAAACAATCATGGTTTCGTCTCCACGGCTTGAGGTCCGAATTTTCCCCGAAAGGTCGCCGGGTTGACACTGTGACAGCGTGTACATTCCGTCAAGGGAAAGGCGACCGCCCCATGACATTGACCGCAATATTTGCCTGCCAGAATATCCATCATCTTGAAACCAGTGGCACCAAACTTGGTTTTGAAGATTTTTTCATGGCAATTGGCACAATCCAACCATTCGGTATGGGGCTTGTGGGGAAACCGCACAAACCAATTATCGCCTGTATTGCCATACAAAAGATCCAGGTCCAGCACCTGAATCTTGGTATCCGGGTATAGATTGGTACGCGGGGTAATAAGCCCTTTACGCAAGGCCTCCACCCAACGCACCTGATTTCCCACCGTATCCGCTGGCAAAGCGGACAAGGCATCCTTTGGTTGCTGCAAATCATGAATGGCCGCCCCCTTGGGGTCGTGGAGACCATCCTTTTCCAGAGGCGTCCAGTTGCCCCCTGCCCATACAGGTCCGGCGATCAACACCATCAAACCGAACACCCCGAACGACATCCAGCAGGATGCCAACATGTGTGAAAACCTGTTCATCCTGGAATATACACCCCGGCACCACGAATGGCGCGCACCAGTTCATCCGTGGAAGATTCCATGGTGGTCACTGCGGCTTCAAACGATTTGGCAGCCGCTTCTTTTTCCGCTTTGGCGCGCAGTTCCTTGGCACGCTTGACGAATTGTTCCGACATTTGTTTGACCGAATCACCCTTGTTTTGCAACAACATGGTGACCAGCATCTGATGAGTATCGTTGCGGTCCACCTCGTAATGATATTCTTCTTCCTTGTTCTTGAAATTCAGCGAACGGACCAGGGTATCCCCGCGCCGCAATTTCTCGATGCCCAATTTGGCCATGATATAGCCCTCGTCAAGCCGGGCACGGGCCTTGGTCGCATCTCCCCCTTTTTGTAACGTCACTGCGTCATCCATGGCTTTTTGAATCTGTGAATTGGTTTCCTGGCCGCGTCCTTTCTCGCCACTGATGCGGACATGGGCATCCAGCAACACCTTGACGCTGGCCAGACGCCGATCAAAATCCTGCGTTTTCTTTTCCCGATCCGAAGCCCCGGCATCTGCCTTGCGCATGGCCTCGAACATGGTTTGTGAAGCTTGGGCGAGCCATTTCTTGGCCGCCTCATAATCCTTGCGTTCAAAAGCGGCCCTGCCATCCTGCAAATGGGCCAGTGCCTGATCCCGCATGGCCGAAGCCTCTGGATTATTCGCTGCCGCAATTTTCTGGGCACCCGATGACTTGTTGATCAACGTGGTCACAGAATCCATACGTTGGGCAATTTGATGCGGATCCGCACTCCATTTATTATTGGTGTTTCCAGCGGCTTGAGGGGCGGCTGCCGGATCTCCGGCCTGGACCTCCAACGTTCCAACAACGTCAGCCAACGCAAAAGCACCAATCAACACCGTGATATGCAACAGTTTCATCAAAGATCATCTCCTGTCAAAAAAAATCCGGCCTTCCTGTCAAGCCGGAAGCGTTTAGTTAAAGATTATACAGCCGTCTGGCCTCCCAGTTCAGGCTATGGGGAGTGGTTCAGAGGGAACCATTCCGCCCAGTGGGATCCAGAGAGAACGCCCCTGGTGAGGTTTGGGGCACCTGCCCCAAACCATGCAATTCACCAACATTTTCAAATTGTCCCGGCTTTAAAAGAAAGCTGTCCGTTACAATGGAATCTGCACACCCAGAAACCTGAGGACTTGTCCAAGGGACTTGTTCGCATCTTCCTGAGTCTTGATGGCGTCCTTGAATTGACCTGCTGCGGCCTGTTGACTAGCCAGCTTGTTGAGTTCCAGGCTTTTATCCATCAAAGGTTGGATCTGCTTGTCGTCCACCTGTCTGGTCCCGGCTTCGTTGAACATCATACGAATCATGGCTTCATAACTTTCGCCACGCCTGACTTCATAGTCGTATTCATCCTTGGGGGTATCAAACTTCAATTCGTAAACCAAAGCCGTCGAGCCGAGCAAAGTCTTGAGTCCCGTGACCACCCGGTCATGGGCAGTCTCAAGAATCTTGTTGGCTTCGACAAACTTCTTCTCCTTGCCCAAAGCAGCAGATTCTTTCAAGGCTGTTTCAACCTCTTTCAAATCCAATGGACCTTGTTCTCCCGGCTTCAGACGTTTCAGATGTCGGGCATAGGCATCCTTGAAATTGGCCACACTGACCCCAAGATCCTCGAAGCGTGACCGTACCAACCAAACCCGACTGGCCGGATCAATGCTGTTTCTGGAGGCTGTTGCCACCAGTTTGAGAGCCTTGTCCAACCATTCGATCCCTTTTTTCTCATCCCCGGCGGCGATGGCTTGCCTGGCCTCTTCTCTGGCCTGTTTGGCCTGTTCGAGCAGGGTGAGGGCAGCGGGATCCCCTTTGGCGGAAATGCGGCGGGAGGTATCCGAATCCTTGAGAAACTGATCCACCAACGCTGCCTTGCGTTGGATCGCCTGGCTTTGCGCCCAGACCAGGGAAGGGGCCAACAACACCAAAACCAGATACAGTACTGCAAAAATTCGGATCATGTTCTCCCTCCTGAAACGACTATTTTGCCCCTTTCTTGGGTGCTTCGGCTGCTGCGGGGGCTGCGGGTTTGCTGTCTTTGCCATCTTTTTTCTTGGAATGGCATTTCCGACACTCGGATACCGGGAAAGCGACCTTGCCATGACACACACCGCATTTTTGGCCCATCAGAATCTGGGCCATGCTGATCACGTTCTTGCCCTTCTCCGGGATGAAAATATCGGGATGACAATTGGAGCAATCCAGCCATTGGGTATGACGATCATGGGGATAGACCACATCGGGCATTGTGCCCTTCACCTCACGGACGATATCCAATTCGAAGATGACCGGCTCTTCGTTGGGATTCTTCCGGTCATAACGAGGTTGAATCAACTTTTTATTCAAGGCTTGCACCCAGTCCACATAATTGCCGGACTGGAGTTCTGGCATGGACTTGAAGGCTTCCTTGGGAGGCAGCAACAGATTGGTGCCTTCACAAGCAGGATCATGAATGCCGTCCTGGGCTGGCGGCTGATTGCGTTCGGATTTGGGACGCATCAGACGATTGAAGGTATTGACCCCGGCGGTGCCCTTTTCTTCGGCGTTCAGAGAGACGGTGGGGAGTGCCATGACCGTCAAAAAAATAAAAATTGAGGTTACAACCCCAATACGCGATCCAGTTTGCATGACATGACACTCCTATGGTTTTTGATCTGGCTTGGGAGCCGTGGTGCCGATCAACTTCTGCACAGTACTGCCATGCACCTGTGTCGGGGTTCCAGGCTTGCCGGAATGACAAACATCGCAGTTCTCCACAGACCAGGCGATTTCGCCATTGTGACAAGCACCGCAAAACTCGCCATCAATAATTTTAAGCATATTGATCTGATTACCACCTGCCTGAAACTTGAATCCCAAATCTGCGTGACACACTTTGCAACGAAACCGAATGCGGTGAAACCAATGGGGAAAGACCGGCGGGCGCATGCCGGCCTTGTCCGACTGGTTATTGATCACCACATCGCCGTATTCCGCCATGGCAGGCGATACGACCTCCAATGTGGCCAACAGGGCGACCATCATGACCACCCATGCCCTTTTCTGCCACAGTCCAATCAAGACCCCTTTCTCAATCATCTTCCTTCTCTCTTTTGTTAATTGGTGGAAGCAAAACATCTGGTAACGACCATTGAGTAAACGTTGTATCAAAAAATCTCTGCAATTGAAACAAAAACAAACCTGTCCGTTCAAAAGGGCGATCCTTGGTATGGATTTCAGTCACTCCCAGAGTCATGCGAGCCGAGAGTTTCCCGACGCCAAAATCCAGGAAATTCCACCAACTTTTGTTTTCTATCTTTGGGTAATCGCCCATCAGGCTGCCAAAAGGGAGAAACTGGCTGGTCACATTGATTTGCAGCTTGGAAGTATAACTCAATCCAGTCACATCGAACAACTCCCTGAGCTGAAACATAAGATCGGCACTGGAAAAATATCCGGTCACAACAACCCCATGGGAACTGGTCCGATTGAGCTGGGAAGTGAGATGACCTTGCATGCTCATACCGGATGACACCGGACTTTCTGCGGAAAATTGCATATTAAGAGCCTGGGTATTGTTGAGGATATCCCCCAAAGAACGGGTATCGCTCAAGGTTGCATCAACCAGGAGTTTGGCATCCGAATCCATGCGGATGATCCGTCCGTTGAGGCTGTGGTTGATCCCATGGAGGGGCTTGCGTGCCGAAACATGATTTGAAAACGCGGTCTGGTTGAGAGAAACATTCAAGGCTGTCTGAGAATCCAGCTCCACATCCCGCATCAAAGTTTGTCCCACTCCATTGTTGGCCGTATTATTCTGACGGAATTTCTTGGCCTGATGGGAGGTCAGAGTACCGGAGACATACCAGTTGTGCATATAGGCACCCAAGGGGATACGCTCAGGCGAATAATTCGCCGAAAGAGTCTGGGTCGCGTCCTGGTTGACTGTAAATTTGGTCGGTGCCTCATTCTCCTCGTAATTGGCGTTCAAAGAGGTATTGACCGTCATTTCAGGGGAAAACTGATAATTGCCGCCCGTGACCACAGATGCTGAACGATTCTTGGTCGGGGCACCACCCAGCATGGAAAACTGCTGCGAACTGGTGTTGACCCTGGTCGAACCGGACAAATACAAGGGCACATCCTCGGAACGCCAAAAGGCGGAACTCCCAAACTGCTTGGCAATGAAAAACGCCTCTTCTTTCTGATTGGTTTGGGTTGCGGTCTGTATTCTGGAATAATTGCTCAGGGAGTTGACAGACCAGGTCTTGCCACCAGACAGGGCATGATTGAGCATGGCGGAATCTTCCTGATTGGTGGCACTCGTCCCCTGCATGGCACTTTTGGCCATGGAGTGCTTCATAAACAGATCCGCTGTCTGGTCCTCGAACTGCTTGCTGATCCCCAACGACACGGTATTCATGGAATATTTGCCTTTCAATCGATCAATCGAGGGCACCGACACACCAAACATGCCATAATTGTTCTTGCTGCCCATCACATCCCGGTTGTGATCCAGACGCAACACCACCCGCAAATCCCCTTCTGAATTCCTGTAATCCTGATTGAGTCCAAAAACCTCTTTTAGATTGGCTTGTCCAAAAGAACCTTCCCCCTCGGAGTTGTCGTCACTGGTGCGTGAATACGTCACCTTCAAAGGGAAGCGGCTCTCTGGCAACACGGTAAAATCAAACCCGACATTCACAGAGCGCGTCAGAGTTTCACTGCCTGTATCCTTGTCATTTTGGGAAAGATAGACGATACGCTGCGTGGTGGTCCCCCCCAAATTGACCGATGTATTCCACTGAAGCACCCATGGCTTCCAAAGATAACCTGTGAAGTTTTTATTTATATTGACATTAATCGTATCCACCTGATCGAACGTGGCTTTTTTACCTCGCATCATATTATCTGTCAACTGTATTCCCAAAAACCCCCAGACCCGCCAGGGGGAGGCTGCGGCCTTGAAACGCACGGGCCACAGGGAGAATTCCGCCCAGACAGGGGCCACCCAACAACCGAACAGAGTGACCCAAAACACCGAAAAGGCCAACAGCCAGCGCAACGGCCAAACCGACCTTGAGTAGAGGAGAGCCGGGCGTTCATGGGGCTTTGACGCCTGGCTTGCGGTTCTTTTCGACCACAGGATGTCCGCCAGAGGGTTTGGCTTGATCGGTGCCGGGAGTCGGCAATGGCAGATAATATTCCTCATGGATAACAACCGGCGTTTGTTCCCTCAGACGTTTCTTGAGAGCCACCCAGGCATGATCCGCCAATTCGCGCATCAGAAGTAACCGCGCACGTTTTTGGGCATCCTGAAATGGAACCAGTTTGGACGGAATGCGGTCATCCAGACGAAAGATGGCCACTCCTTCCAGGACCATGAGTGGGCCTGTAATGGCCCCGACAGCTATCTTTTCGAGGGCTTTTTCCACCTCTGGAGCCAGCATGCCCTTGTGGGAATAGTCCATTTTCCCACCCTGCTTGCCAGAAGGATCACCAGAGTGGGTACGAGCCATTTCGGCAAAATCAGCCCCTTGCTTGAGCTTTTTCACCAATTCTTCGGCTTCGGCAGTTGCTTTTTTCCAGGCCTCACCTCCGGCACTGGGATCAACACTCAGCAAAATCACCGAGGCTTTCAGATCCATCGGCTCGGTAAACTTCTCTGGATGTGCCTGATAATAGGCACGAATCGCCCCTTCATCCGGTTCTGGTATGGCGCGCACCGAAGTTTCCAACTGTTTCAGAAGACTCTGCTCCTGCAATTGCCGGACCAACAAGGGGAGCAACGTCTCCCGCTTGGCGAGCCATTCTGGATCTTTTTCATATTTTTTTTCATAATCAGCGACATTTTTATCAATCACAGTTTGATCAGGTGTCAGGTTGCGGCGTTTGGCTTCTTTCACCAAAAGAACCTGATCGACCAAAGAGGCACCCACATCCCGCTGGAGCGTAGCTCTTTGATCCACTGGAACCGCGCCGTGATAATACTTCTGACGGATGCCCACCCGCACCGCATCGTAAAAGGTTTGAGCATCAATCACCACATCTCCCACGGTGGCGAAAGGGACCGCAGGGGTGGTGGGAGGGGGGGAAGCCGTAGCTGTGGAGGCCGATGGAGGGGTGGCGGCACCGGGGGCGACACCGGCGGCGGGGGCAGCGGCGGCTGGAGGGGTGACGGGGGCGGCAGCGGTGGCAGGTGCTGGAGCCGGAGCCACGGTTTCGGCAGAGTATGCCAAACCAACCGGCCATGCCAATGTCAAACCGGCCCAAAGTCCCACCCACAAAGAAATCGTATCAAAAGAATGTTTGTTCAAACGAACGCTCCCAATAAAAACAAGGCCAGACAGGGAACAACCCTCTCTGGCCAAAGATGCCATGAATCAAACAGGACTTATGAAGTCACTCATCTGTGTTGTTGTGGCGATCATTGCCCACCCCACCTTGGCCTGAACACGTTTGAAAACGCACTGTATGGGTGCCTGGGTGACACTCGCCTCCCAGATTCCTCCAGGGGGATTGCATCCCCCTGGACATCTGAAGAGATTTGTCCCGACTACGTGACAGGACGGATTATTTGTTATGACAAGCCAAGCAGACTTCGCTGTTGGTATTGCTGGTGCGCAGGAAAGCCACCTGATTGGACGCAGCCGTAGCTGTATTATGCGGATCGTGGCAGCTGGCACATTCCACAAACGGCTGGGTCACACCGCTCAAGGTACGGGTATAAAGCATCATTTCCGTCTTCTGACGCGTGCCGCTGGCATCGGTATCAACCCACCACACTGGAACGGAATTGATGGTGGACTTGTAGACACTGTTGAAATCCTTGTCTTTGAATTTGGTACTGGTATAGGCACCATCCGCATCCGTGCTGACCAGACCACCACCCGCATACTGAATACTGATGGGGTGATCGTTGCTCAAGTCTGTTCCCAGCTTCGGGAAAGCACCAGCACCCGTCATGGCCGTACCAGCCGGAGGTGTGCCTGCTCCTGAACCAGGGGCATTGATCATCACGTTCATGGCCTGAGTACCGTCATGGCAGGAGAGACAGGCCAAAGAGACCGAACCAACCGGGGCTTCCGTACCATCCAGGGTGGACGTATTCAAGGCGGAATAACGGGTGTAGCTAGCAGTTGGCAGAGCACGGTTCCACAAAGGTACGGCAGCAGAGGTATCGGATCCGTGTGGTGTGTGACAGAAGACACAAACTTCGCCAGAGCCACCGCCAGCGGCTCCAAACTGGGAGGTTCCACCGGCACCCATATCATGTTTGCTTCCCTGAATTCCAGCGAATGCGACGCCGATGCCCATGACAGTGACCGCGCCGACCAGGGCGGCCAGGGTCAACAAAGAAGAGGTTTTGGTCGGTGCGTTCATATGTGTTTCTCCTACAAGGTTATGTGGTGAAGAAATCGTCTGTTGGATATCTATATTGCAATGGGAGGGCCAATTTTTCAAGCCTGTCAAAATTAATAAAAACAATATTAAAAACAATCACTTAAAAAACCACCACTCTGCAAAAATCCTCTTTGCTCCGGTTATCGTCGCTTTGGATGGTTGGATGGGGTTCCCGACTTTTAGAATCAAAAAAGGCCGGTTTTCTCATTATCAAGAAAACCGGCCTACACCCCCACCTGACATCCCGAACAGCTTTTGACTAATTTTCCTTGATTTTCATTTTGGACAAGGCCTTGAACGCCAAGCCCAAAGCCCCTTCTTCCTCTTTCAAGCGAGCTGGACGAAAGACATCCACCTTGCGAAAGCCCTGATCCACCATATAGACGCGACCGTCTTCATCCAGGGAGAGCATGGCTGGAAGCAGATATTTGGCCCGCTCGGTCTCATTGCCACGGGTGCCGATAAACATGAGCAGTTGGCCCTCTTTGTTGAAAATCTGGAAATTGGCGTGGGACGCATCCGACACATAGAGATTGTTCTCATTATCGATGGCAATCCCCTTGGGTCGAGCGAACTGGCCCAGACGGCGTCCCACAGTTCCAAAAGCGCGCTGGAACTTGCCCTGCTGGTCAAATACCGCAATACGGAAATTGCCACCATCGACCACATAGAGCAAACCATCCGGCCCCATCGCCACATCCCGCGCCAAATTCAACTCCCCGTCCCCGCGCCCCCGTTTGCCAATACTGAAAAGATGCTTCCCGGACTGTCCATCAAAGACCTGCAACCGATGAAATTCCGGTTTACCCTGGGTACTGCCGGTATCCAGGGCATAGACCCGCGTTCCCTCAGGATTGACGGCCACTGCGGAAGGATTTTCAAAAAAATCAGGGCCGCCCATGGTTCTGAGATATTTGCCATCTTGATCAAAGACTACCACAGTTTTCTTGGTGCCATCCACGACATAGAGATTGCCTTTTGCATCATTGCGCATACCCATTGGCTTGAGCAAACCACCTGGATCCTCTTTGCCGATCTCCTTGCTGCGACCTTTGGCAGGGTCGAGCATCCAGACGGTTCGGCTGACCGTATCCCCGACATAGACACGACCTTTAAAGGCGGTAACGCCATAAGGCTTGCCAAATCTCTCGGCACCTCCGCCTTCCGCCTCGCCTGTGATAACTTTTCTCAAATCCAGAGAATCTGCATCATCCTCTTTTTTTGGTTTCGCGTCGAAACCGCTACGCAAGGTTCTTTCATAAAAGAACCTAGGGGCATCAGGCGGTTCAGGAAACACCAGGGGCTTTAACGGGTCTGCCCCCCCTCCTTCTGACACGGTCTTGCACCCTCCCAAAAAGGAAAGGCCAACACCAAGTGCCATGACCAGGATAAAATGGCGATGAAAGATCTGCAACAACCTCTGGCTCATGATGGACTCCCATACCTTTGAAGAAATTATTAAACCCGCACCAGAAACATTCCCGGCATCCAACACGTATTTTGGTCTCATTGGCGTGCCATTTGCACGCCTGCTTGTTCCTGAACCGTTTCCCACTTTGCCATTTTGTGCTAAACCATGCAAGATGACTTTGTCTGATTGCGCCAAACAAAAACCACCATTACCCATCAATAAGGGGTTCCTTATGTCTGCCACTGCCCATTCTGTCACGCCTGTCGGCGCAAGGTCCACACCCATCTGGATGAAAACGATCCCCATTCTGGTTCTGCTCGGTTTGCCATGGATCGGGATGCCAACCGCGACTGCTGCCCCGACCGTGTCTGTTTATCAAAAACACTGTGCCGTCTGCCATGGAAAAAACGGCAACGGTAAAACGACCGCCGGACAGGGCATGAACCCGCCCCCAACCGATTTCACTGCGCCCACGGCCCTGGTCACGCTGACCAAAGAACGTATGATCCAATCCATCCGTGAAGGACGCAAGGGAACAGCGATGGTCGCATGGAAAGATCTGCTTTCTGAACCGGAAATCGCCGAAGTGGTTGACACCATCCGTGAAACCCTGATGCTCTCTTCCCGTGACAAGGATGCCAGTCCTGGCCAACAATTATATGCCAACAACTGTTCTGTCTGCCATGGCGACAAAGGGGATGTTGCGGTCTGGGCACGTAGCGGACTCGCCCCCCCACCCCGCAATTTCACCTCGGATCAAACCCGCCAGGAACTCAGTCGCGAACGCATGATCTTTTCCGTGACCTATGGCCGTGCGGAAACGGCCATGCCTGCCTGGGTGGGACGCCTCAAGCCTGAAGAGATCGAACAGATCGTAGACTATATCCGGCATTCGTTCCTGTTTCCAGGGGGTGAAACACAATCACAATCAGCGAAGAAAAAACCTGCCGGAGAACATGAACACGATCACGAACATTATGATCAAGCCGAGATGAACGCTCCCATGCCCAACGGGCTGACCGGAGATGCTGTCTGGGGCAAACAGTTCTATGATCGCACCTGTGCGGATTGCCACGGTACGCAAGGCGATGGCAAAGGGAAACGTTCTGATTTCATTTATCCCAAACCCAGAAATTTCCTGCACCCTGCATCCCAGCACAAATTCAACCGGCCCCACCTGTTCGAAGTCATTTCACAAGGCACACGCCAAACCGAAATGCCAGCCTGGAACAAGGTACTCACAGATAATGAGATCGCCCATGTGACGGAATATGTTTTCAACAGATTCATCCAACCCAACACCAATCCCCCTGGAACCAATCAGCCCGTCAACAAACACTTGGACTCTCATCACCACGACGCCCATCAGCCAGAGGCCAAGCAACCCGACGCCAAGCAGCCGGACGCCCATCAACACGACTCCAAGCACTCGGATTCCCATCAGCCGGAGGCCAAGCAGCCGGAGGCCAAGCAGCCGGACGCCAAGCAGCCGGACGCCCATCAACACGACTCCAAGCACTCGGATTCCCATCAGCCGGAGGCCAAGCAACCGGACGCAAAGCAGCCGGAGGCCCATCAACACGACTCCAAGCACTCGGATTCCCATCAGCCGGAGGCCAAACAGCCGGAGGCCAAACAGCCGGAGGCCAAACAGCCGGACGCCCATCAACACGACTCCAAACACTCGGATTCCCATCTACCGGACTCCAAACAGCCTGACGCCAAGCAGCCGGACGCCCATCAGCACGACTCCAAGCACTCGGATTCCCATCTACCGGACTCCAAACAGCCTGACGCCAATCAACCGAACTCCAATCAATCGCAATCCACTACCCCTGTCATGGAGCATCACCATTGATTCCACACTGGATCAAATGGATTGGATTCTGGTGCCTGCTCATCTGGCCTCTGGCGGTTCTGGCCGCTCCAGAGGCCAGAACCAGCGATCAACTGGAAGCTGGACGCAACATTTTCAATTTCCGCTGCTATTTCTGTCATGGCTATTCAGGGGACGCCCGCACCCTGGCAGCCAGCTACATGGCCACCAAACCCAGAAACTTCCAAAACAGCGACCTGGAAGAGTTACCCCTGACGCGCATGGAAAAAAGCATCAGTCAAGGACGCCCCGGAACCGCCATGCCAGCCTTTGCCACACTCTTGACACCTGAGGAGATTCATCACGTTGCGCTGTTTATTCGGGATGCGTTCATGACCCGTCACGAGTCCAACACCCGCTACCACACTGCTGAAAACGGTTGGCCAGACCACTCCCGCTATCAGGCTGCCCAGCCCTTTGTCTTGGGCGAGATCCCCCTGGATGCCAATGAGGAGACTCTGACCCCAACCGATAAAATCGGCAAACACCTTTTTATGACCTCCTGCATCACCTGTCATGACCGTGCCAAAGTCAAGGAAGAAGGCCCCATCTGGGAATCCCGTGCCGTTTCCTGGCCGCGCAATCGCTATTCCCACCGCGACGACCCACCCCTGGACGCCGTGGCTCGCGCCACACCCTACGCCCAACACGACATCCCCCCTGTATTCCCCGACCTGACCCCAACCGAACGGCAGGGCGAAGCTTTGTTCCAAAAAAACTGCGCCTTCTGCCATGCTGCGGACGGAACAGGACGCAATTACATCGGCACCTTTCTTGAACCCCATCCCCGCAATCTCACCCAACCCCATTTATTGACCTCCATCAACCTTGAGGCGGTCATTCGGGAGGGCATTCCCAACTCCTCCATGCCGGCCTGGGGCACAGTCCTCTCCACAACCGAAATTTCGGCCATCATGCAATACATACAACGGGCCTTTGGCAACCCAAAACCTTCGGCACCTTGAAAATCGAAGCGATCTGTTCAAAAAAACTTGTTTATCCAGATCAAAAAATGTTTCAATAAGGAGTGTGACTGGATTATAATAATGCCCAAGTCGTCTCTTGATCACAGGGAATCACCATCATGGTCCTCCCGTTTTCCGATACACCTGTTCTTGAATCACCTCCTGCTTATTTATGGGGGATCAAACACGTGCCACCACAAACAAGTGTGCGCGTGTGTGCCGGTCGATCCGAAAACAGCAAGTTGAACATCCTCTTTCCAAGGGTCGTGGAGTACCTGGTGGAATGGCCTGACACCCCGATGGAAAGCATCAAGGCCATTCTGGACCCTGACATCCCTGTTGGTTCCAGCCGGGAAATCGATTTCACCACATCCAGTGCCATCCGCTGGAAAACCAATCCGCGTCGTTGTCCTGTCAACTGGGTGATCTGTGCGGGGGATTGGGAAGCGGAATTCTGCCGGGTGGCCGAAATACATCCCCGTGTTCTCTCCTATGTCAAAAACCAGCACCTGGGTTTCGAAGTTCCTTATTTCATGGGATCGACCCAAAAAAAATATCTGCCAGATTTCATCGTCCTGGTGAATGATGGCTTGGGAGATGCCTTGCATCTGGTGGTGGATATCCTGGGATTTGGTGGAGAAGATATTGAGGAGAAGGCTCGCGCCATGCGCCATTATTGGGTGCCTGGGGTGAACAGGCTGGAGCAATTGGGTCGATGGGCCTTTGCCGAATTCACGACACTGTACAAGATGGAAGCGGAATTTGATAAACTGATGGCATCACTGACCTGGGATGCCTATGGCTTTGTGGAACGCTTTGCCGGTGCCTTGCCGAATGTTCGGTATGGCAAAACTCAGTGCGGTTAATCAACATCGTGCAAGAACGACAGATCTGCTCCTGATGGCAGATCTCAAGCCATAAAAAACCGCCGTCATGGTACCATCCTTCCATGACAGCACCATGACAGCGGCCTGCTGAACAACCTACAGTGGAATGACGTTTTCCGCTTTGGGGCCTTTATCGCCTGCGACCACGTTGAACTCCACCCGTTGACCTTCGGTCAAAGTGCGAAATCCACTGCCAGAAATCGCACTGAAATGAACAAATATGTCACCCTTGCCACCCGCACGTTCAATAAAACCAAATCCTTTTCCTTCATTGAACCACTTGACGGTTCCTGTTTCCCGATCTGCCATGATTTTCTCTCCTGATGATTGCTGACACACTTGGCAGAACGATCCTAACAGCATGCGGACAAGGCTTTGCTCTCGATACGACTGCCGACTCTACCCAATTTCTATAGCACAATGCGCACCAAACGTAAACATCATTTTTCACCCATGGATCAACACGTCAACTCAACCAAAGTCACATCATCCCCCTGCGCACTGGTGCCCCGAAACACCTTCAACGCCTCCGAAATGCTCTCCAAAGGTTCCTCGAACACCACGATCTGAGTCAACAAAGGCTCCAAACGCTCTATGCCAAACTCTTCCTTGAGTTCATTTTTCTCCTCGACGATCCCATCCGTGAAGATCAGAACCCGATCCCCTGACAGAATCTCAACCTCTGTTCCAGGCTTGTCTGGAAAATTGCGGACCCCACGCGGCAAATGGTTGGAAATCACCCTGGTATGGATACCGCCATTCCGAAATACCAATATTTCCGGCATGGAACAATTCCAAACCAGTACCCGATCACGCGCCGCGTTCAATTCCAAAAAACAGCCCACCATGAACATGTGAGTCGGCAGCTTTTCATACAAAGAACGATTGACCTCTTGAAGAATCCCTTCAATACCCATTCCGGACGCGGTACGGGAATAAAAAATATCCGAAACAATGGGACCAGCCACCGCAGCCGTCAATCCATGGCCGGTAAAATCCCCCACCACCAGATGCTGTGCCCCATCTGGACGAAACGATGACAACAGGATGTCTCCTGAAGTCTTCTCTGCCGGAACCACCAGATAACGCAAATTCGCTCGGTCAAACTGCACGGAATTGCGCATCCTTACCACTATGTTTTCAATGGTTTGTCGCTCAAAGGAGAGTTGCTCGTTCAAATCCTGCAACTTCCTATATGCTGCCCGCAACAAAAGATGAGTCCGCACCCTGGCTTTGACCACCGGAGGACTCACCGGCTTGGTCAGATAATCCACACCACCCGCCTCAAATCCCTTGATTTCATCACCAATATCATTCATTGCAGTAATGAAAATAACAGGAATATCTCTGGTCCGCTCGTCTGCTTTCAGTAAATTGCAAACAGCATAACCATCCATACCAGGCATCATAATGTCCAGCAGAATCAAATCAGGTGTCTGCTCCATGGCCAAGTCCAACGCAACCTGACCACTTTTGGCAAACATCAGTGCATAATCAAACTGGAGAATGGCTCGCAATAATTTAAGATTGGGCGTTTCATCATCCACCAGCAAAATTTTGAATTCCATTGGCCCACTTTCCTGGCCTTCTTCGAGATTCATTTGGCCTCCCAGAACATTGATGCCCTTCGGACAAAAAGTCAAAAGCACAGTCAAAAACAAAACCCTGGGGGATG
>JAMOBH010000471.1:0-3194 GCA_039908085.1 Magnetococcus sp. YQC-5 | reverse complement strand
GGTGGGGTCCAGGGGCGAAGCCCTTGGTGGGGTCCAGGGGCGAAGCCCTTGGTGGGGTCCAGGGGCGAAGCCCTTGGTGGGGTTTGGGGCGAAGCCCCAATTAATCAAATTGTTCTCAAATCGTTTAAACAGTCTCGCATGCAGTGGGAGGCTTATGTGCATGTCTTATGAAACGTTTGCTCACTCCATAGATGGCCATACCCGGTTGTTGGGGGTGATTGGAGATCCGATTCACCATTCGCTTTCGCCAGCCATGCACAATTTGGCTTATGCGGAGTTGGGTTTGAATTATCGGTATTTGCCGTTTCATGTGCGGCCACAGGATCTGGCGGATGCTGTCCATGGGTTGCGTGCGATTGGGGCGATTGGGTTCAACGCCACGATTCCCCACAAGGAAAAACTGCTGCCTTTGATGGACGAAGTGGATCCCATGGCGCAGATGATCGGGGCGGTGAATACGGTGCGGATTGGTGCTGATGGACGTATGCAAGGCTACAATACGGACGTTTACGGCTTCAAAACCGCGTTGCGGGACTCTTTTTTCCTGCCTTTGGAGAGCTTGTCGATTGTGGTTCTTGGGGCTGGTGGTGCTGCGCGTGGCGTGTTGATGGGTTTGTTGCAATTGGGTGCCAAACATATTTTTCTGGTCAATCGGACTTTTTCCAGAGCCGAGGGTTTGGCAGAGCAATGCACTCTGCTGTTTCCTGATGCGGTCATCACTCCGTTGGAATGGAATCCCGAAACACTCCCGTTGGCTCAGTGTGAGCTTTTGATCAATACGACGAGTCTTGGCTTGAAGGATGGGGATGCGCTGCCTCTGGATCTTTCCTGCATGCCAGCTCAGGGGTTTGTCTATGACATCATCTATTCTCCAGTCGTGACGCCTCTGATGGCCGCTGCCAGCCTGCAAGGGCTGTCCACAGAAAATGGCCTTGGCATGTTGATTCACCAGGGTGCCCGTGCGTTTGAAATTTGGACCGGTGTCAAAATGCCCGTAACCAAGGTCAAAGCCAAGTTGCTCAGTATACTATCATAAACTTTCATTATTATAAATCAATAATTATTTTATAATAGCTATTGATTTATAGTGATCGTGGCTGGCACTAATTTTTGAATCTGCATCAACCGATATCCCGTGCGTATCCCCCACAGGATCAGGATCAAGCCACCCAGCACAGAGATCCAGACCGTCCAGATCTCCTCCATGGGTGTCACAGGGGAGACGGTTCTGGTGATGGCGACCACGCCCCACAACGCCACCAGCCAGGAGACCAGACGATCCGGCAGGACCGCCCCGGCGGAAAAAAATCCCGCCACTCGCGCTGTCACCCCGATAATCAACGTGGTCAACACCCCTGCCCCCAACAGATGAACCGCCATATCCAGAAATTGATCCACTTGGAACAGCATTAACGCGATGGCGCATACGAAGGCATAGGCAAGGCCCAGGCTCAAGGTCACATTGATGGATTTCCAACCAAATCGCTTGGATGCCTGCCCGAAATCCGTACCTACAGTCAAAAGCCCCAGTGTGGCCAGCCAGCACAAACCGGCCAGACGCCACGACTCCGACTCTGTAAAAGCCGCTGCCGCAGTAGCCATCCAGGAGAGTGTCAAACTGGTCAGAAACAGAATCGCCAACCTGCCTTGCAGGATTTTTCCACCCAAGACGTTGTTGATCAATTGTTGAGCCGCCACAAGTGCCACCGTGACTGGTCCACACCAAAGAACAAACAAGGCATAGCCAGGATCATCCAACTCCAGCCAGGGAGTGATGGACATCAGTGTAATACCCGCTGCCAAGGGCACACCCCTGGCACCCCGCAAATGGGGCGCGCCAGCCAGCGTAATCTTCAACAGCAAATACCCTGCCCATGCAAAGGCCAGACTTGACAAACCATTCCCCAACAGGGCCAGTCGCATGTCAGGTGTCATGGACAACAGGAAGCCAGTCCATAATACAGCAAGCAGCTGGAGCAAGATTTTGGACGCAGGCGGTTTGCCGCCGGTCATGTGTGGTCCGGATTGCAAGGCGAATCCCAGCAAAAACGATCCCACAAAGCCCTCAATTTGAATGCGCGCATGCATTAATTTTATTAAAAAGTAATTCCCCTCAACCGGCAGCATACCATGTTGCCACATCCAGAGGCCAAAGCCCAATGTGAATCCCACTGCTGCTGCTGCAAGCCCACCATACCAGAAACGTTGCACAACTGGGATGCGCGTGAAGGCCATAGGGGTAAACGGTGGATCCGCAGGTGCGATGATTTGAAAAATTCGTTTCATGTCAGGGTTTCCCAATTGGGTGTAAGAGACATCCTTGCCGTAGATTTTTATCGCGGAAACAGGAGACGTCAAGGCTTTTCAGATCATGGCCGGAAACAGCATGCAATCAAGATTGCACATGTATAAATATTTGTCGTTGATATAACATATTGATATTAAACAATAAAATTTGAAAAACACTCCGAATCCAGCCTTGTTGCTGTCCATATTTTTTACAAACAAGGATTCGTTCTTGAAAAAAAACCATATATTTCAATTAGTTGTGAAATAAAAAATATTGGCACAAATCATGCATGAAATTAATTTGGGTTCAGTAGCATATATCACCCTATCAACGTCATGGAAGCTGCATGATCCGGAGGATCGTGATGAAAAATTGCTGGGAGAAAAATAAATGCGGTCGGGAACCAGGTGGTGCCAATGAAGCCAGATTGGGGACATGTCCGGTTGCCGTTTATCAATTGGCGGATGGGTTTCTGGGTGGAAAAAATGGGGGCCGAGCCTGCATTTTTATTGTTGGAGCATTGGCTTCTCCTGAGATGAACGGCACATGTTCTCAGATTCAGCAACGTGAGTCCACTGATTGTTTTCAGTGCCATTTTTTCCATGCGCTGAATAAGAAGTACAAAAAAGCCTTCAACGTTGAAATTTTTAACAGGTATATACAGAATGCCATGACCCTCTCGCTCGAATAGAACATCGGGTCAACAATCAAAAGCAAAACCCTGGGGGATGAATCCCCCAGACTTCCTCATCTTTTTATTAAATCGCAACCATTTCTGGATGTGAAGTTTTTTATTATCAGGGGTCCAGGGGGATTATCCCCCCTTACAAGGGTAGGTTTTTAATATTTTCAAAAAAAATCAATATCTTGAGATGCGATGAACCGCCCCTCAACACCCTTGCAA
>JAMOBH010000470.1:0-3200 GCA_039908085.1 Magnetococcus sp. YQC-5 | reverse complement strand
CTCAGATATCAAACTCAAAGAAAATATTACCGATACGACGCCAAAACTTGAAAAATTGCTGCAAGTTCAAATCAGGAACTTCAACTTGATCGGCAATCCGTTGCCTCTTCTTGGTGTGATCGCTCAAGAACTGGAATTGATTTGTCCTAGTCTGGTTGAAGATGTGCCAGATTTTGAAATGATCCCAGATTCAAACTGGATACCTGAGAATGGGCAAACCGAGTCTGACAGGCCATATATCCAGCATTTTCTTGGCACGATCACCAAATCGGTGAAATATTCGGTTTTTGTGCCGATGCTCATCAAAGCATTGCAGGAATTCTACGCAGAACACCTGCTCCTGGTTGCCAGGGTGCAGACATTGGAAGGGTTGGTGGTTGATTTGACGAGCAGATTGGAGGCGTTGGAAGCCAATTAACATAACATGGTTTGTGTATAACGAACCACCTTTTTGCTATACACAAACCCAGTTGTGTATGATGGGGGATACGCTATCTTGTCCCGTAAGGTCTCTCTTTCGGCATCATCATTCCCGACGCGACCATTTTCACGCTTCTTTCCTTTCCTTTCCCATCGAACCTGCTGACATGGATTCGCGGAAGGATCTTTCCCCATGATGCGGCTGCCCGGCATGCGTCCATGGTCAAAAGGTCACGGACACGCAAAGCGGCCTTGCAGCCATCCACATTGCAACCCATATCTTCCAGCTTCAAGAGCAGATTCCAGAGTGGATCTTGCCAGTTTTTGTCTCCGACCGTATTGGCGTAGGTCACCCAGGAATCGCCATCGGTGGCGCGTGCGGTCTCCACGGGATAGTTGATATCTGGGGCAGGTGCCGGGAGTGCCGGAGGGATGGCAGCCACAGAGGGAAAGGCCAACGCCTTGACCATCTCTGTCAACTCTGCCAGCTGAGCAGCCTGTTCTGACAGGACGATCCGAGTGGCTTTGCCTGTAATTGATGGATGCTTAGGTGTGGGGGCAAGTGCCGGGGTGGATACGGCTTGCTTGGCAGATTCCGCCAATTGATAAAACGCTTTGACCAGCTGCTTCTTGAATTCACGGACAACGGCGGTATTCCGCATGTAGGTCATGATCAGGGTGGCTTGGCGTTCGTTCAGGATGGCGAACTCTCTTTGTTGTGTTCCACCATTGGTTGCAAAGGGTCCGATTTCAAATCGGACCCTTCCGAACTCTTCCAAATCTGGACAATAATTGCGGATCAACCGAATCACTGTTTCGTGCGGATTCTTGACCCCATCGGCGATAATCAGAGACGTTGTTGTGGGAGTGCCGTCTGTGATGGCGATGAGAGGCGTGACTGTGACTTGGGGATTGGTGGTGTTCATGACAGACTCCTTGGACTGGATGTGAAGGATGCCTGCCACTGCTGATGCGAATCAAAAAGTGGCAGGCTACGCGTGGTTCGCATTCCCGGCGTCCAAGGATCCCGGTGTCTCCGAAGAGACCCACGCGCAACCCACCATACGAATCATGAGACGCAAAAAAGACGCCAACATGAATTAGAGGGGCGTTTGCACGCTTTGGACATGAACGGGATGCGAACCCCGACACATGATTGTTGCATGTGCGGGTACAAGGATGCACCCAGTCTGGCAGAGAAGTCAAACATATTTTTGCACGCCTTTTGGTGCCGTGATACCATGTGCGCATCATCAACACTGGATGGAGAACCGATATGACCGCTATTGCAACTACCTTTGACACTTTGTCCTACGCCAAGCGTTTCAAGGCTGCTGGATTCACCGACAATCAAGCCGAAGAAGTTGTGTCCGCCTTGCGTGAGGTGCGTGATGCACGCCTTGAGGAGTTGGCTACCAAGGGAGATGTCAAAGAGGCGAAAGCCGAACTTGAAGCCAAGATCGCCGACGCCAAGACCGAGATCATCAAATGGATGTTCGGTGTGGCCGCAGGACAGGCGGTATTTATTCTCACCATTCTCAAGATGTTTCCCACCCGGTAGTTCGTCCGGTTCTCACATCGTTGTGTCAAATTCATGGCTGGATGCGCGCCGTAGGTCTAAATCCATCGTGGGTTCAGACCTACGGATCCCATGGGGGTGTACACATTTTTGTGTCAAAGTCAGGGTCAATTCAATCACTGTCAAAAACATGACGAACGCATAGTGTGTTGAAAACATGGCAAAAATCCATAGCAAATACGTGCCCAAAACAACCCTTTGGCTGATTTGTAATCCGTAGGTTCGGGGTTCGATTCCCCGCGTCGGCTCCAATGAAATCAAATAGTTACAGAGATAGCGAAGCAGGGATTTTTTGAATGGGGTAACGCAGGGGTAACAGCAGCAATCCGGGGACTCCCGGAAACGGACGCATGGATGCGAATCAATGGGAGGGGCAAGAACCTGGACGACCTTGCGTGAGATTGCCAATAAGGATGGATGCGCCAGATTCCCTGGTGACGGGTTGAGTCTGGCACCTCCATCTTGTCGGGGTTACAAGGCCGGGGTTACAATTGGGGTAACAGACCCCACCTATGCGGCATAGGAGGGGTTGATTATGCCCTGGCCACCGATGCATTCGCCCACATGATGCACTCTTCAAGTGCGGTAATCGCAAGGGCTTGTTCTCGCGATGCTGGGGTGAGTTCATTGATTGTCTCACACAGAGCTTTGGCCTCGTTCCGAAGACGATTGTAAATTTCTGGCTGTCCGGCTTTCGGCGCATGGTATGTGAATCTTCTATCTATTTCAGTTTGTTCCACTTCAGATCTCCAAAAAGTAATTTTATAACTGGTTGCTTGCCACAAAATCCCCAATCACTGCGCCCCAAACCGCCCCAACTCCCGCACATCATTCAATTTTCGGTTCACAGCAATTCCACTCTTCATCATGGCCATGGCCCGTGCATGAGAGTGTAACGACTCAACGACATTTTGCGTCGTGATTCCATATCTTGGATGGTGCCGGTTGAACTCAATAAACGCCTGCTTCGCCCGTTCCCGTCCCGCATCATCTTTGTTCCGAAACGCCTCACCAAAATGATTCAGAAGCTCCTGCCGTCGCTCGATGATAAATTTCTCGGCTTCTTTGGTCACGTTGTTGGCCGCATACTGCTCGGCCAATCTGGATGGATTGAAGCCAATGGCCACAGCCAGCAATTCGGCGGTTGACAGTTGATCCTCCATCACCCGCGCCCCCTTCATGGTCAGTACGCCGCCTTGTG
>JAMOBH010000469.1:0-3200 GCA_039908085.1 Magnetococcus sp. YQC-5 | reverse complement strand
AAAGGGTGGGGGGGGTTTGGGGGGCGGTTCACCGCTCCCCAAGGTTTTGATTTTTTCGAAGCATATAATCAATTTTTATTGATAGCTTTGATCATGCTTTGAGTGGAATCTCGCACAAAACGTCGCTGCAATCGACGCAGATAATAGACTGCGCATCTACTCAGCCATTGGGAGGGACGGGAGAATGAATAAATATCATAATAAACGCGATCATTTTGAGGGTGCCATTCCAACAAGAAGCGTTCTTCCCCACAGATCATGTTGCCCTGCAAGGTGCCGTAAGCAAACCCAAAGAGCTGCACCCCTTCCTGATTTTCGTCAAGCACATAGACAATTCGGTTGGCATTGGGCCACCACAGACCGAAGACATCTCCCATGATGGTCATGTTTGCCCCCACTTCACAGGAAATCGAATGGGGCAAACAGAGATGCAACCAATCCAGATCAAACATCCGCCATTGGCTGAAGGCATGACAAGCATCAAGAAACACCTTTTCCCCACCACCCAGCTCCGTGCGATAATGGGAGTGTCGATAATGACCAGGAAAGTCATCGGGCATGGGAAATGCTTTCCGTGACGCCCCGATTTCCTGATAATTGAAGGATTTGGCACGAGCCGCATCACAAATAGCATCCAAAGTCTGCGCCTTTGGTTTTTGCATGTATAACATAAAAAATTCCTTGTAATTCCATTTACAAGATGGCCAAAAAAGCTGCAACCACATCCGGGTCAAAATGAACCCTTGCTTCTTCCTTGATGATGGCAATGGCCTTTTCCTGGGAATAGCCCTGTCGATAAGGTCGATCCGTCATCAAGGAGTCAAACGTATCGACCACTGCGATGATTCGCGCACTGATGGGAATGGCTTCTCCTTGCACGCCATGATAGCCTTTGCCATTATAATGCTCATGATGAAATTCCGCAACCTCGGCAGCCAGATTCAGACAAGGTGAGTGATCGCTTTGTGATGCGGCCTGCACCAGAACATGGGCACCAATACTGGCATGTTGACGGATGGCGTTCCATTCCTCCGAGGTCAAATGACCTTTCTTCTCAAGGATATCCCTGTCAACGCCCTCTGCGCCCACATCATAGAGCAGAAATGCCACCTTCAAATTGTCGATAAAGGAATCATCGAGTTCTTCGGTATATTTTCCCCATTCCCGGAGTTTCATGGCGATTTTGATCACCTTTTCCTCCATGCAGGGTCGGATTTCCGGGTGACGAAAATAACGCACCAAACCGGAAAGTGCTGAATATGCGGCAATCTGCTCCCGGCTCAATTGGGTATACAGTTTGTTCATCCGGCGCAGGCGATTGGCCATTTTCTGCAAAATCGTCAAAATCAAAAAAGGATCATCATGCACGCGACGCATGAGTGTACGGGAATCCAGCGTCAAAATGCGTGTCTTTGTACCCAGGACGCGCACCGAGGCCCAATGAGGCGCGCCATCGAACACGCCCATTTCACCAAAAATTTCCCCCTTGTCCAGAATGGCCAGACGGGTTTCTCGTTGATCAAAACGTTTTTTGAACACCTCCACCGAGCCTGTTTCGATATAATACATATGATGGCTTGAATCTTCTCCTTCACGGATGATCAGTTCACCCTCAGGATAGATTTTTCCCAACAGTTTTTCCTGCTTGCGAAACAAAGAATGCGAGGAGAAGAGGGCGTGCCCCTTGTTGAAAAAAGACATGATTTTGTTAAAGTTCATGACAGACTCCTTAACATGACATCACCTGTTTGGAGTTTGCACCAACATACTTGGCTCCGAACACACCCTTGAGCCATGCCCAGGTAAAACGCGCCAAAAAATCAATACTGAACAAAGCACGCAACAGCACCTGGATATAAGAAGCATTGCCAGAAAACGAATCCCACAGTGTCATGCTCATGATGCGTCTGGATCCATCCATGGATTGTTCCTTTGCAGCCGTCTCCATGATGGCATAACAAATCGCAGGGTTCTTTCGGGCATAGGCAAACATCGACAGGACAAACAGACCAATCCGATTGTCCTGGGTGATATCACGGCAAATCGGCTGAAAATAGTGATCAAAATGTGTTTTGGCAAAACCTTGTAACACCACGGTGGTAGCACATGCCTTGGCGGTGATATAGGCGGAGCCGATGCCGTTCTTGAACAGACGGGCCACACCGCAATCGCCCACCATAACCACCCGATCTGAATAATAATTCACCGGAGCCAAGACATTGGTGGATGGAATACACATGCAAGCCTCACGACCACCAGGTCGTATCCAATCCAGAGGAAAACAACCTTTCACCTCTGGATGGGCAAAAAATTGTTCTGTCAATGCATTCGTCACCTCCTCTGCCACGTAACAAACCGTTACATAAGGCCCCTTGGGAATAATGGCCGCCTGACGAATCCCTGCAATATTCAGAAGAAACACATGCATGGTATTGCCCACATGCGCCATGACCGCTTCATCACCCAGATAAAAATCTGCAATAAAAGTTTTCGATTCGCTGGGCGGACGATAGCCTGTTTCCAGGTTTTCGAACAATTTTAATCCAGTGCCATTGACCCCAACAGCCCCGATCATGAGATCGTAAACCTGCCGTCTGCCAGAAGCGGACACGACCTCTGGCAATCCATGATTCCAGGAGAGTTTTGTTACCCGTTCCGGGATATGGTTTGCCCCATGGTGACAGGCCAATTTGAGCAATGTGCCGTCGAAACTCTCCATCGGAGTGCGAACCACTGGAGACATACATTTCGGGCCGCCCCCGCGAAAAATCGCGGCTATCCGCATTTCATCCAAAGGTGTGGTGATATGCACGTTGCCCATATCGGTATGCACACAATAAGAATCAATCGTCTGCATGACCACTCCTGGAGGCAATTCAATACCTTCAGTCATCATGAATTGAACCAATGATTCCGACAAGATGCCGCCGCAATGATTGCATCCCTTGGCACCCTGTTGGAAAAAATCCTTGGGTTCATAAATAGTGCCTGACAGAAAAAGCCGATTTTTTTGACATCACCCATCCTCAAACACGCTCACGGATGCAAAATTAAGACAAATTTAGTCAAGGATAGTCAGCGAGAACAAAAGAATTGATGAAATTTTGTTCAAATTCATCAATTCTTTAAATTTTTGGCAAGCCTCTACATTTAAACTTAAATTGTTCAATAAAATTTCAAAATTGTCACGCAATTTTCTT
>JAMOBH010000468.1:0-3200 GCA_039908085.1 Magnetococcus sp. YQC-5 | reverse complement strand
AGAGCCAATGGTCCATTCGTCGCGGCACGAACGATATATTCATCCTCCAAGGCATCCTTGAGAACATCCAGGTTCCCAGGTACATCATCCACGATCAGAATGGAGGGTTTTATGGGATCGTCATGCATCTGCCATCTCCAAATCAATGCCCATGGCACAAGCACACTGTGTCAAGGTTGCCGCACTCTCTGCAAATTCATATTTTTCCACCTGCGATTCCATTCTGCTCACCCACTCCAACATTTCTGCGGAGAGGGTACAGGCATGCATGGCCGACAGGGTATGTACAATGGCCGTGTCAAATATGGCCAACTGTTTGGCTGCTTTTCTTAACAGTTGATTACGCACCTCCAGCATATCGAGGGTATCATCCACGATATTGTGCGGTTCTTCCTCTGCGGTTGTACTGGGTAATGATTGATCAATCGCTGTGCAAACGCAGGCCAATTCTGTAGCCAAATCACCCAACAAATATTCGATACGTTCAGAGCCGGATTTTTTCTTGATGGCAGATTCCAAAAGTTCAATCCTGCCCGCCAGTGTGCCAGCACCGATGGTAGCCGATACCCCCCTCAATGTATGAGCAAGTTGTTCCAGCAAGATCAAATCATTGCCTGCCAACGCCGCACGCATGCCGGTATCAGCATTCTCATGGTTGATGCGGAATTTTGTTAGAAGATTCCGGTATCCCTTGATATTGCCCCCCATGCGTAACAAGCCCGATTGAGTGTCAACCCCCTGAATGTCTGGCAAAAAAGCCTGCTCTGTCTTCTTGTCTGCCCGTCTTTTGTCCTGATCTATCCCCTGTTCTGCCAATTCTGGGGAAGAGTTGGCAGATTCTGGCTTGATCCACCGCACAAGGGTAGTGAACATCTCTTTGGGATCTACCGGTTTGGCGATATGATCCTGCATGCCCGCTTCCAGACAGAGTTCCCGATCACCCGACATGGCATTGGCCGTCATGGCAAGGATGGGCAGATGGGCGAAGCGAGGATCCTTGCGAATTTCTCTCGTGGCGGTCAACCCATCCATGACCGGCATTTGCAAGTCCATCAGTACACCATCCAGGCGTTCTCTGGCTACCATCTCCACCGCCTGCTTGCCATTTTCGGCCAGCAACACGGTGATGCAGGCCTGCTCCAACAGTTCCCTCGCCACCTGCTGGTTGATTTCGTTGTCCTCGACCAGTAAAATTCTGGCACCGGCCAGCAGTACTCCGAAATCCCGAACACCGGCATACGCCATCCCGCTCTTTTTGCCGTCAATCTGGGCGTGGCCGAATGCCTCCATGATGACCTCCAAAAGCAGACTCGGACTGATCGGTTTGACCAGAAAACCATCCACCAGAGCCTCCTCGTCAGCCCGCTTGACCACATCATCCTCGCCGTAAGCCGTGGCCATAATCACCAAAGGGAACTTGCTTAAACTCAACTCGTTACGCATTTTTGCCACAGTGGTAATCCCATCCATCCCCGGCATCATGTAATCCATGATCACCAGATCAAAGGGTTCCCCGGCCAAGTCCGCCTCATGAACAGCCAGGATGGCCTCCCTGGCATCCCGTGCCTTGATTACCTGGAAGGTGAAGGAGGTCAAATAGTCCGCCATAACGGTGATGGCACTCTCGTTGTCATCTACGGCCAGAACTTTAATGCCACGCAGGTCGCTGGAAGGAATCAGCGACTTGACGGTCACCTGTTCGGAAACGCCCAGGAGCACGTCAAAGATGAAGCTGGTGCCCTTGTCCAGTTCGCTTTCCGCCCGGATGTTTCCTCCCATCATCTCGATCAAACGTTTGGAGATGGTGAGGCCAAGGCCGGTTCCGCCATATTTCCGGGTGGTGGACGAGTCCGCCTGGGTAAATGCCTGGAACAACCCGGCCACCTGCTCAGGCGTCATACCTATGCCTGTATCTCGCACGGTGAACTGTATGCGCACAAACGCTTCGCCCTTTTCCAACAGTTCGGTAACAATCACCAACTCGCCTGTCCTGGTAAATTTGATGGCGTTATTCGTGAGGTTGAGTAGAACCTGGCCCAACCGTGACGGATCTCCCACAAAGCCTGTGGGCATATCCATGGCGGTTTCTGTAACCACTTCCAAATTTTTTTCCTTGGCCTGCAGAGAAATCATGGAGACGACACTGCCCAATACTTCCTCCAGAGAAAAGTGGATGGATTCCATGGACATTTTTCCGGCCTCGATTTTGGAAAAATCAAGAATATCGTTGATAATTCGGAGCAGGGAATTGGCCGAATTGTACACCTTGCGAATATAGTCCTTCTGCTGGGCATTCAGTTTGGTTTGCAGACACAAATGGCTTAACCCGATGATGGCGTTCATGGGGGTGCGGATCTCGTGACTCATATTGGCAAGGAATGCAGATTTGGATTGATTGGCTTTTTCTGCTAAGAACCGGGCACTTTCCAATTCGGCATTCTTGTCCTCCAGCACCTGATCCAGGCGTTTGCGTTCGGTCATGTTGCGCACAGCCACAAACACTCCCTGCAACCGTCGTTCACGGTCGTAAATCGTGGTCGCATGCAGAGAGACCGGTGTTTCCTTGCCGTCCCTGGCGCGCACAGTGAGCTCGTAGTCGATGAGCTTTTTTTCGCTCAGCACCCGTTTGATGCCCGCCTCGGCCCGCTCCTGGTCGGTAAAATGGTTCTTGAAGGGTGCGCCGATCAGTTCGTCACGTGTACAACCGGTAATCGTCTCCATCTGCTTGTTGGGGTCTGTGATGATGCCGGATGGATCGGTACTTACCAGCGCGTCTATATTGGATTCGATGAGAGAGCGTGTGTAGAACTGCTGGTCGCGCAGACGCTGATCGAGTTTTTTTTGCTCTGCCTCGACCTGCTTGCGGGCGGTGTTGTCCGTGCCTATTAACAGGTAGCCAATAATGGCGGTTTGCGCATCACGCAGGGCCGTGATCGACACAACCGCCGGGAAACGGCTACCATCTTTGCGGATATACGTCAGCTCATAGATGTCCTCAATACCCCGGGAAGCCTTGAACACCAAAGCCTCAAAACCTGGTGTAATCGGCGTATCCAGCTCGACGCTCAGTTCCTTGGCACGCGCAATCACTTCCTGCGGATCAGAAATGTCGGCGGGCGTGATCTTGTTCATCACTTCGATGGCAGCATAACCCAACATGCGCTCGGCACCGACGTTGAAAATCTGGATAACCCCCTTCG
>JAMOBH010000467.1:0-3207 GCA_039908085.1 Magnetococcus sp. YQC-5 | reverse complement strand
GTCACGCCACTGGACTCGCTGCTAATCACTTCCTCGTCGCCATTCGGACCAGTGCTCCAAACGATGAACGCCACATCCTGCGCCGTATAAAAACCAGTCTGAGAGTCATCAAGAGTTCCCAGACTGGTTTTTATACGGCGCAGGATGTGGCGTTCATCGTTTGGAGCAATGGTCCGAATGGCGACGATGAAGTGATTAGCAGCGAGTCCAGTGGCGTGACAACGTATACGATTCCATATCCTGTGGAAAGGTCAGGGATCAGCGTGGACGATGATGTGGCCGGATGGGCGACGCTCTCCGAGCTTAAGGCCGCCGCTGGTTGCGGCTCTGACCTGACGATCTCGTTCACCTCTTTGCCGGCGGGACAAACAGGGAGCGCCTATGCTGGGGCCACTTTTACCCCAAGGACCAATATTGTGTCGCCGACCTACTCCTGGTGTGTGGAGTTCGTCGATCCCACCGGTGTGCTGGCCTTTACAGCGGATGCAGCAGCAGTCACCCCTCAGGCTGATTGCACGGCGGTTGCGGCCACGTATACCGATGGCGCGACGCTTGTCTTGGGCGCTGCAACCTTGCCTGTTGCGGCCGCTTGTACTACCTGTATCGGCGCGCATGATCTGCGCATTTTTCTGCGCGCCCGCAATGCTGCCGGGACCAATCTGGCAAGCACGGATCGCAGAGTGACCTATTATATCAATCTGGGTAGCTGATTCATGATCAGGCAGAGAGGTTGCGCGCAGTGTGCCGGATTCAGTCTGATCGGACTCGCGGTCATGATGGGTATCATTGCCGTTCTGGTCAGCACCCCCATGTATTTCATCTTCCGGCAGGATGCCAACGATCAGAAAAAAACGCGCGCGCTGTTGAAGGCGGATCAGAAAGCTGTGATCGGTTTTGCCGGGGCCAAGGGACGTTTGCCAGCTGCGACTGAGTTTGCCTCGTTGGTGCCCAGTCCCAGGGATGGTAACGAGCAGTTGATCGGCTATGCCTTTGATTCCCAATTGGCCAATGCCGGTTCTATCTGTGGAAAGCAGATTACCGGGAATGACGTCACCTCCCTGAAGGTGATCACGAGTGCCACGATTGACAATGTTGCCTTTATTGTCTGGAGCAATGGCAGAAATGGTACGACGGACACACCTGTCCTGACGGTTTTGGCTCCAACCGCCACCCCCGTGGCGGTTGGTTTTATCCCCCCATCCACGCCCTATAAAATCACCATGGATCCGATCCAGGACGACATCCTGTTCTGGGTGACCTTGGCTGAACTGCAAACAGCCGCACATTGTTTTGAATGAGCTTCTTTGCCGGTGGGGTGTGAGAAAAGTGGCGTCTCCGTGGTGTCAGGCGACATGAGAAACTGACCCCCTGGCGACACGAAGATCGACCCCCTCCCCAGGAGTCCGACGAGCGATCCTCATTCTTCATGCTCACTCTCGCCTCGCATTTCAGGGTGATGCATTTCCGACTGCTCCGAATCGCTCCTCGAATTTGTTGTCCGGCGTGAGAAAAATGACAATTTTTTGTGCGATATCACATTGATGTCGTGTTATAAAGAAGAAAGTCCGGGTGTGCGGGGAACGGGTTTGTGCGTTCTTTGCGTCCACGCATGAACAGGCGAGATAAGCCGGGAAAACAAAAACCCGCACAGACTTGGCTGTCTGTGCGGGTTCGTTTTTGTTCAGGGTGTCTGACTGATCGTCAGTTGCCTTTGCTTGCCACGGCAATATTGACTTCAATCCCATCCGTTCCGTTCGTCAAGGTCAGGCCAGTATCTGCATAGGTAACACTTGCTTGAGTTGTGATTTGTCCGGTTGTCGTGTCAACAACAGCGTCTGTCATAGTGGGTTCACCGGTGCAGAGAGGTTGAATGCCTTGGCGGACGGCGCGTTCCACTTCAGCCCAGGTTTCTGGGTCCATCTCACCAGAGAGTGGGAACTCTATTTTGATTCTGCTGCTACCTGCAGGAAAGGTACGTTGCGGCTGAGTGAACTGCCTACCGCCAATGTCGTAGAGGGGGGGCAAAGAGCCCTGATTGATGATATCACCTTTTGTTGTGCCAGGAGCGTTAGCGTTATTATATTCATTGATCGCGGCTTCGATCCATGGCTTCATGTAGGTCTGGACCAGCTTGTTGGCTTCCCCTTTCTTCATGGTGGTCTTGCCCACGGCGATGGCCGAGACGATCAGGCCGATGATGACCAGCACGATGGCCATTTCCACCAGGGAGAAGCCCCCTTCCTGGCGTTTTTTGAGTGCATTGCGGATGGCGTTCATGACAGATTGTTTCTCCTTGTTTTGTTTGTTGAGACTATTGATGAGTGTTTATGTATCATGGGTGGTCAGACGGAGTTCAGGAAATTTTTTGAATAGTAGAAGAGAATTTACATGATTGTCAAAGAAATTTTTCTGCTGGGCCGATAAATTTCATTAATCGGATCGTGTCGGAAGGCGATTATCTGGCATTGGGATTGCTTTCCAACCAAAATGCTTCCATAATGTTCCGAATTTCCGAAGCGTCGATTCCTCGAACCTGGGGTTGTCCATGAACGTCTTGTTGCAGATGATCTCCCTGCTGGGGAGGTATCTTTACATCCTGGTGGCGGTGGCGATCCTGGGCGCCATGCCGATGAGCGGCAAATTGGCATGGGACGCCCTGCAAGAGTTCCAGACCGCAAAGGGTCGCCTCGCCGTCGCCAGGGAGGTGCGGGCTTCTCAGGAGCAGCAGTTGGAGAAGGTCAAGGAGTACAAGAAATTCTCCGAGGAGGTCCAGACCTTTATGAAAGCCGCCCGTGAAGGCCGGTTGGAGGAGTCGAACTGGACCACCTACGATGTGGATATCAAGCACCGGCTTAGTTCCGTGACCGAGTTGCGCACCTTGTTGAACAATGCCGGCCCGACCTCGCGCTATTATTTCAGGCCGGAAAAGCTGGAGATCACCTCCCTGTTCGCCAAGGGGGCGCTGCCCGCCGACTTGGCGAAGGTGCTTGAAACCAAGGATGGCAAAGGGCCGGGAGGGTTGGCGAAATTTCTTGGCCGGGAAGAAAAACCACCGACTCCCGGGGACAAGGTGCTGGTCTCCCTTTCCGGAACCTATCTGGTCTTTCCGCGCTGATTGGTTTGGGGTGGTATGAGAATGTCAATAATTTGTCTTCTGGATGACTGCCAATGAAGAAGTCCCTGTTGGACGAATTGATCGTGGAGTTG
>JAMOBH010000466.1:0-3214 GCA_039908085.1 Magnetococcus sp. YQC-5 | reverse complement strand
CTGGTGGACGAGGTGCTGGCGGTGGGGGATCTGGCGTTCCGCAACAAGGCGCTGGAGCGGATGCACCAGTTGGCCCACTCCGGGGTGGCGGTGGTGTTCGTCTCCCACAGTTTAAGCCAGGTGGATCGCCTCTGCTCCCATGCGCTCTATCTGAAGAAAGGCCGCTTCATCGATTACGGCCCCACCGCCCAGGTCATCCACCGTTATGTGGGGGAGAATCTGGCCGGAGAGTCGGGCATGGTCCACCATCCCGGCACCGAGGCGGCCTTTCTGGTACGGGAGGTCACCTTCCGGGACCGGGCCGGCCTTGCGGTAACCCGAATCGAGTCAGGGAGCTTCGTGGCCATCCGCGCGGTCATCGAAGTGATGCAACCCCTGGCCCGCCCCCTGTTCTGTTTCATGATCGAGCCCAAAGGCCACGCGGTGATCCTGGCCTACATCCATCAGCCCCGATCGGAAGAGGCGCGTCCCTCCCTGGCGCCGGGTCGGCAGGTGGTGGAGGCGGCGGTGGAGAGACTCCCCTTCCTGCCCGGTCGCTACGATCTGCGTCTGTCGGTGGCCGGGGCCATCGAATCCCAACTGCTGGGCAAGGTCACCCATCTGGCCTCCCTCGACGTATTGCCCCGCCCCGACCAGTACATCATCACCAACGAGGCCGGCCTGATGGAGCTGGAGGCCGCCTGGCGCTTTCAGCCTGATTTTTAGTGTAATGGATCGAGCCGCGTGCAGAGCGGCTGAGTTCGGATGATCAGGACGGAGAGAAAAAGATGATCTCGGGAATTTTGATTCGTAATTTCAAAGCCATTCAATTGCTGGATCCTCCACTCAAACTGAACCGCTTTCATGTATTGGTTGGGCCAAACGGCAGCGGAAAAAGCACATTCCTGGATGCGATCGATTTTGTCAGGGATTGCCTCTTGATCGGCCCACAAAATGCCGTCGAATCACGTGTGGCTGAATTTCGCGACCTCACCTGGATGCGTAAAGGCGGCGAGATCGAGTTTGGGCTGTGGATTGAAATCGGGCAACTCCTCGAAGATCAAAAGGAAAATCTGCTTTATTATCAACTTAAAATCAAAGAAGATCGTATGCATGGTGTCTGTGTCGGCGAGGAAATTCTTCTTCGCTATTCAAAGAATTGGCTGGCAAAAGGCGAGGAATTCAAATTCAGCCAGAATGTTAAACCAAAGAGATTACTTGGCAAAACATCAAAAGGATCGGATTTTTTCTCAAGAGAAAAAGGAAGTTATCAGGACTCTTTTGTGTTTGGTATGGAACGTTTGACTTTGTCGAACACACCACCGGATGACGACAGATACCCCACGGCAAATGCCGTAAAACGTTTTCTGCTGCAAGGTGTCCGCTTTATCCAGCTCAACAGTCGCGCCATGCGTCTTCCATGTCCGGCAACTCGCCCCAAGGAGTTGGAGTTGGATGGTACCAACTTGGCTCGCGTGGTCGGTCGGTTATGGGCAGATACTCTTTTGCCGTCTGAAAATCCCGACTATTGGCCTCCACTTGCAGCATGGAAAGAGCATTTGCAATGCGCGTTGCCAGAACTTCAGGGCATCCATTGGGATCAACGCAAACCAGACAATGCGGAATATATTGAATTGCTTTATGAAGACGGATTGAAATGTCCCAGTTGGCTGGTCAGCGATGGAACCCTGCGGATGATGGCCTTGACGCTTCCGGCATTTCTCAAGCCCATGCCTGGCATCTATATGGTCGAAGAACCAGAAAATGGTGTTCATCCAAAGGCACTGGAAATCATCATTTCTGCCTTGTCATCCATTCCCAGGGTCCAAATGCTGATCGCGACGCACTCTCCCTTTGTGGTTCAGCAAGTTGGCCGCGAGCCCCTGCTCTGTTTCTCACGGTCTGGCCAGAACGGCACCTCCATTCTGCCCGGATCGCAACATCCGATATTGAAAAATTGGACTGGAACGCCTGATCTGGCGACCATTTTTGCCTCAGGGGTGTTGGAAGCATGAAAAAGGATCTTCTGGTTCTGACAGCAGATGCGGATGCAGAAGCGATTATGAATGCCATCATGCCAAGATACCAATCCATTGGTATGCGGGAGATATGTTTTGATGTAAAACGCCATCCAATGCACGACTCGGGCCTTTTCAAGGATGGCCCGGAATTGACGAGACTTTTTAAAAATCAGTACGAATATCTAATTATTATATTGGATTATCATGGGAGTGGTTGCAACAGCGACGTTCAAAAGTGCTCACAAAACCTCCAGGCGCGACTTGATGATGTAACATGGTCCAGCCATTCTTTCTCATCGATCATTGTTCCAGAAATAGAGGAATGGTTATGGCATAACATCGAATCCATTTGCAATTTTTTCCATATCGACGGTTCGGAATTACAAAAAATTATTCAAGTTTATTGTAATCAGAAAAAATTGGGCGACTTCTCTTTGGCGCGCACAAATCATCCAAAAGAGTTTATTGATTATTTGTCTTATGTAAAATTAAGGAAAAATCATCTTCTCCCAAGAGAATACCGAATGATTGCCGAAAGGGCGAGCCTTGCTGATTGGCAAAACAGTTCGAGTTTTAATCATTTAGTGTCTCAACTCCGGGCATGGTTCCCTGCGAACAGAGGCGCCGGATCAGCAGAATCATGAGCCAGGAGGCCAGCATGGTGAGCAGGACATGGCTGAAAAAATGGGCCCCCTTGAACATCTGATAGAGGCCCAGCACCCAGCCCAGCAGCAGACCGGCGGCCAGTCCGGCCCGACGCGCCCGGGGGGAGGTGAAAACGAAATAGAGCATCATGAAGGCAAATCCTCCCGACGGATGGCCGGCGGGAAAACATTTGCCGGGACGGTCCAGCCGATATCCGGCAGGATAGGCGGAGAAGGGCGGGACATGGGGCACCCCGCCCCCATAACGCTCCAGGGACCAGGGACAGTGAATGTTGCTGACGTTCTTGATCCCGGCGATGGTTACGGGAATGAGGATCAGGGCGAGCAAAAAGAGTCCCAGCCGAAGACGGTACGGCTGCCAGGCGGGGAGCTTCCAGGTCAAAAGCCAGGCAACGAACGCCCCTGCCCCGATCGCCACGAAGAGCAGCTTGGGACCGGTATAGAAGATCCAGCGTGGCCAGAAGGCATCCGCATTCACCAGCCAGGAGCGGGTGGTGAAATCATAAAGCCGGTCCTGCACCAAGAGATCCAGCTCGGTGAACTGGGCGG
>JAMOBH010000099.1:0-16502 GCA_039908085.1 Magnetococcus sp. YQC-5 | reverse complement strand
TGGGGTGGGGGGGTGAGGGGTGTTTGGCGTGCATTCACTGGACATGCGATCAATTCTCCTATGATACCATAAATTTGAATGGCGTGGTGTCCACCAATTTCACAGAACCCCTCCTACTGTCTAGCAATACCCTCAAAAAAATAATCCAGGACGTAGCCATCAAAATCATCCAATCCTTTGATCTTTGAGCGAACTTCGGATTGTCTCTTGTGAAGACGATCCAATGCCGAGTGTAATGTAAGATTCTCGTCCTCGAAATTAATTATGCCAGAAGCATGAATTTTCTTCGCCAGCATTCGTGGTAGTCCATACTCTTCAAGATCGAATACGCACGATGGAAGGAATGCTTTGGAAAGCCTGGCAATAGAAGAAGAGATGTCTATGCATAGCTCTGGCATAATTTCTTTTTGGATGACGTTTATGTCATTAAGTAAGGCCGTAAGTTTGAACGTAGCACCCCGTTCAAGCTTGAAAAACATATCGATGGTTACTTTAAAGTAGGCAAGCCGTCCTAGCAGTTCTGGGATCGAGTATTGCCAGTTTGATTTTAATACCTTTATGAAATTTATGAACAATATTTCGTTTCTCCATTCTTCTTCTGGAGAAAGTCTAAGAACCTTTACCAATATCTTGCTCCAATCAGCTGATTGTTGGTTAAGAGAGGAAAGATGTTTCCAGGTATTTCTATTGTTGTTGACTTCTCGCGCAATATTTTGGATGAGAGCCATATCGCCTGTCATTAGAGAGCCGTTATGCTTGAGTTTATCAAACACCTCCTGGCCTAAAATATTTTCCATCTCTTCATTGTAGAGGATTATCTTGGCAACTTGCTCCTTGGTCAGTGACTTTCTGAACTCCTGTTCGTCGATATCTGCGAGCAACTTATCCGGAAATGTCAGTTCGAGTTGTGTATCAGCTGGTAAAGGTGGCTCTTCGAGAATGTAGATGTTTCCAACAAAATAACGGAACATCCGCCCTCCTCGTCCGATAATGTTTCTATATGTGAAGTCATTGAATTTACTTCGCCCATTTTTATTGCTCCATACGATGACATTCTCGGCTGAGGTATTTACTCCCTCGATGATTGATGATGTCGATATGATGCTATGAAGCCCATCTTTCTCCTCGAACAATCTTACCTGAATCTGACTTAATGACCTGTGAAGTTGTCCTGTATGGATACCTGTGCCGCGTTTTACCAGATCGGCAAGCATCCAGTTTTGGTCATAGTTTTTTGCAAGCCAGATTGAAAAATCTGTCAGCAATTTGCTATCTAGTGTCAATGTCTTTTCAAGAATCAAACTTGATACTTTTTCTACATTAGTATACGATCCGGCATATATTAGGGATTTAGATGTTCCTTGTCCAAGTATTTTTATAAGGGCAGCACTTTTTTTTGATACATCCTTCTTGATGGTCTTGTAAAGATCGTGTTTTTCTAAAAAAACAGTGTTGAAGTCCAGAGAAAGAAAAAGCATTCCATTGGTAAATGGATTGTCACGTAATTGCGCGATGTTAGGAGCTAGATAATATCTCTGAGCAGCTATTTTGCTTAATTTCATAATCGCCTTCAGCAGTGCAGGAGAGCGTTCCCTGTCAAATTCTTGGCTTGCCTTGTAGAACTCATCAACAACCAGCAGGTCCAACCTTCCCAGTTTTTCGTAATACTGGATAGCTCTTTCCTGCGGAAAAATCAGAATGTTTTTCTCTCCAAGCACGACATCTGTCGTCGTCACGATCTTGTATTGAGAAGAAAATTTTCTACTCAGCCGTCTCCTTGTCTCGTCTGTCAATGCAATGGTCGGAACAAGAATCATAACATTTATCGGCTTCCGAATGGCAATGAATGCGTCAATAATCAGGCTTTTTCCGAAGCTGGTAGGTGCGCTGACGGCAAGATCCGTTCCGTCAAGAAGATGTTTTAGGATCAAAGACTGTTCACTATGGAGCGTAACGGGAACTTCCTGACCAATATCAACCTTGAAGGACTCGTAAACGAACCTGTCCTGCCAATTCGACGATTCTGGTTTAATGTATGGAAAAAGCCCTGTTTCTCTAATGAGATGATTCAAGAGAGGAGAATAGGAAATGCCGTGCTTCATGTGATAATCGAGGAGAAGAATTAGATGGTTGCGCGCATCTCGTTCTTTACCAGATGATAATAGATTATTGATGATAGCGCATTCTTCAAAAATTTTCATTAGTCACTATCCTTTATAAAATTTCACGTCATTGGAGAATTTTTCGATCAATTTTTCTTTATCAGGCACCGGGAAAAGGATGATGTGAAATTTCACATCAGAATACTTTGTTACCAATCTTGACAATGAACAAATTTGTTTATTGAAGTATGCCTTGGCGCGTTCCTTGTGGTGTTTCTTTATGTTCTCCCTGTAGGTCTCATCAATTTCCTTGGCTGATGCTGTGATGCCGCATTGATGCAACAGTAGGATAGGAACATGAATTCTCGGTTTTATAAGATCCATCGAGTTATTATCAGATAACGCACTTTTGATCTTCGCAGATAATCCTTTGTTGCCGACAAGCAGGTCAATATCTGCAAGACTTGTGACGATACTGTTTTCTTTTTTCAATTTATCGGTATCTAGTGATTTTTTGACTGATTCAACAACATCAAATAACCTAGTATCATCAATGCTATTATAGAATTTCGCCTCTCCAAACCATAGAGAGAAATCATCTAGTCCTTCAAGCACGATATGAACACTGTCCGCACCTTTGGCGTAATCCTGTGTGTTTTGTTTATAGAAAATCTTCGGAACAACCGAAAGAGCTTTATAGTGGTTATGCATGATTCCGTAAAGAACTATTTCAGCAAGTTCGCTTCCTCCTCCAACATCTCCTTCCTTGTCAGTTAATCTTAATTTTTTTGCCGATGCCTTCAATGATGAGTGACTCTTACCGATAAGCTTTTCTCTTTCCTGAGCAGAAAGCGCAGTCATGGCGATGTTGTCCCAAACGAAGTTTTCAAACTTCTCATATCTCCATATATGATCTTCGAAGTCATTTACCAGGCTCAGGACACTTTTATTTTTGGCAAGAGAAACATAAGTATCTGTAAAAATTTTCAGATACAGGTCATCGATTAGTATTTCGAAATTCATATGTAAAACCCCTTCATGGGTTCAGTCAAGTTTCTGAGTTATGCACTTTATATATGAGAAGTCCACCTTGATTTCATCTGTTCGGACAATACAGAAACATTGGGTTCCAAATTCTGCAAGCATTACTTCGAAATGATCGACTCCCGAGCCGAGCTTGGACGCATACTCGGGATGGCGTTTGAAAAGCGACCCGAGATGAATTGCATCCGCTGTGGACACTTGTTCGCCGGGGATATAGCGATTGAGCATCTCCTTGAAGAACTCCTTGGCTTGGTTTTGGTTGTCGAAAATCATCGAGTCAAGAACAACTTTTTTTCCACGCCCCATCTGACTTCTCCTAAAGTTTGATATTAATGGCTAATAGAAAATATGTTTCTCTGAACAGCATGAAATCCTCCCCGACAATCCCCCCCCCCGACAAGACCAACGACAACAGGGATTTTCCAAAACATTCCAAACGAAATCAAAGGACAAGTGCCCATGCTCTGACCAAGATGGAACAGGATTGCGCCGAGGATATCTCAATCGCAGATTTCCAGCATGCCATCGGTCAGGGCATAAAGGAGAAGGCTGGAACCTCCTGCGTCCCCCCAGGATCTGGGGACTGGATGACCAGTTGTTGTCAGGCAGCACGTCTTTTTCAATAACCCGATCAATCTACCACAACCGTCAAAACCACCACAACCAAAACTCGCAAACCAGTAGACAATTTTTCACAAACCCCAGTTCTCACCCCCCCACCCACCCCACTTCGAGGTCGCCAGTTCGACGACGGGTACACACGACCCCCACTTGGTGCGAGCCGGGGTCGAAACAGTCAAATTTTTTGACGCTGTGTAAGTGATTGATTTATTATGGCGAGGTCGGGCAAAATGGGCCGTGAGGTCGGATTGGCCATCCGTCCTCGGCCAGTGATACAGAGAGAGGATTTTTGGCCATTTTCACCCAACTCCACCAGGGTGCCGACCTCACTGAAAAAACACACCGTCCCGGTGTGCTTCTGCAACCATTGAAAATATTGGCATTTTTCCAACAAAAAAGGCCACCCAAACAGGCGGCCTTTGCGAAGAGTGCGTTTTTATTTAAAAAATTGGTGGACCGAACCGACCCTTCCACGCACAAATCTCTGTTTTCCTGGAAGCCATTTTGGAGAATTCCCTGCTTTTCAACCGGTTACCGAGTGAGACTAAAAACTTGCAAGACATTGAAAAACAACGTGTAAATTTTTCAGTATTCATCTGGCCGTCCGTCTGCAGTTGCGAGATTTGCCAGATCGGTGTCGACCGGCTTGGCTTGCGCTCAGGTAGGATGAAAAATGTGTTGAGGGCGGAGGAGGGGGTGCAAGTCTCCGTCATCTTCGCCAACCTGGAGAGAGCGTCTCTTGCTTGTGCGGTAGAATACGTTGCTGCAGATTTCATCGCCTTGCATGTTCCAATATGGTCTTCAGACCGGTGTGCAGATTTGTCTCGGCACGCAGGCCCAAATACTGTGCCGCATGCTCCGGGCTGCCGATGGAAACACGAATATCCCCCGCACGTGTTTCCGTATGAATGCAGGAGGATCGATTGCCAGTCAGAGAGATGACTGCACCCGCAAGATCTCGGATGGTGATTGGATGGCCAGTGCAGACATTGACGACCTGGCCGTCTGGCGCACTGCACTCTATGGCGCGCACAAAAAATCTAACAACATCAAATACATAAACAAAATCACGCACTTGCATGCCATCACCATGTATGATCAATTCCATCCCCTGTTGTGCCCGTTCCACAAACTGGGAGATGACTCCGGAATAGGGTGAGTGCGGATCTTGCCGCGGGCCAAAGACATTAAATAAACGTAAACCCAAAGTAGGAATACCGTGTACAGCCCCTCCTACCCGTGCGTGCAGTTCACTTCCCAATTTGTCTGCCCCGTAGGCTGAGAGGGGACGGGTGATGGCATCCTCCTTCAGAGGAGCGTTTGGATTGTCACCATAAACCGCCGCCGAAGAGGCAAAAACCACCGGAATGGCCCGCCTTTTGGGGGTGGATCGAGCAGCCTCCAGGACGGTTACGGTGCCGGTTAGGTTGACGGTGTGGGTATCGCGCCAATCCTGATGAGAGCGCACTACAGAAGGGACCGCCGCCAAATGAAAACATCCATCCACTTCCTCCATTAAGGATGTCACCAGGGTTCTGTCACGGACATTCCCCACCACCAGATTCGCCTCAGAAGAAACGTTCTCCCGCTTGCCGCTGGAAAGGTCGTCCAACACCACCACATGCTGCCCGGTGGTCAACAAGGCATCCACCAAGTGGCTACCAATAAATCCGGCTCCTCCGGTTACCAAATAAGTTTTCATGATCCTCCGCAATACCTCTTTCGAGTAACCCCGTGCATGGGTTACACTCCGACAGAGCGAATGGTCGCCTGCAAAGTATACTGGCCATGGTGTACAGCACAATGCCACAGTGCGTTAATTCCCGTTCCTCCCAATCCAGAGTTCATGGGCGGTACATCTTTTGCCGAGGTGTGCTGCTTGCCACGGTCATTTGGCTAGGTATCGTGCCAGCTATGGGAGGAGAAGTAAAACGTTTTTTGGTCTATTACGGCGATACGGCACCCATGGAGGCACTCGATCCCTATGATCTCCTGGTGTTTGACAGCCATGCCCACATTCCCCTGCATACCCTGGCGGATCGGGGTAAAACGGTGTTAGGGTATCTGAGTCTGGGCGAAGTGGCCTCCACCCGTCCCTATTTCGCACATGTTCAGGCAGAAAAGATCCTCCTGGATGAAAATCCCAACTGGCCTGGCAGCTACTATGTGGATGTGAGGGACGCCCGCTGGAGTGCGCGGGTAATTGAGGCGTTGGTCCCGGACATACTGCGCCGAGGGTTTCATGGCCTCTTCCTGGATACCCTGGATAACCCTCCTCATCTGGAGCGCAACGACCCCAAGCGTTACCAGGGGATGACCGAAGCCGCCGCCCGACTGGTACGGACCATCCGCAAACACTATCCGCACATCTATATCATGGTCAACCGGGGATACGAGATTCTACCCGTTGTGGCACTCCAGATCCAGGGGATACTGGGGGAATCCATCCGTTCCCGCCCTGATTTCGTTACCAAGACATATCAATGGGTCGATGAGGATGAATACCGTCAACAGGTGACGACTCTTCAGGAACTGCGCGGAAAATATTCCCATCTGGCCATTTTCTCTTTGGATTATCGCGATCCGCAAGACAGCCAGGGCATGATTCGCTGCTACAGGGAGCAACGGGCCAACGGCTTCATTCCCTATGTGTCTACCCCGGATCTGGACCGCATTGTCCCGGAACCCGTGGAGTGACCAGGTGAAAAAAATGCTGCTTCGGGTGGCGTTGGGCATATTCTGGGTGGTTCAAGTCACGACTGGACATGGTGCCGGCAAGCCGGTATCCCGGACCGTCCTGGCCTTTCATAATCCCTCAAAAGATTATGAAGACAGTCGATTTCAGCCATTGCACCGCTGGGGCGAGGTGGTTTTGAACTATTTCGGACTGGTTGTACACTATCTGGACCAACAGCAGCCATTGCCGCCGATATCCACCCTGGAGGGAGTACAGGGTATCGTTGTCTGGACCGACAGCGCATTTCCCGACCCGGAGACTGCCCTGACCTGGCTGGAACAGGCCATGGATGCCGGCATTCGCGTGGTGGTTCTGGGAGCCCCCCCTTTCATGGGTAACCGGGATAACTCCCCCTCCCTGGCCCGTTTCAACCGATTCTGGAACAGGATGGGGATACGTCAGGATGGAGAGTGGGTGCAGCTGACCTATAAGGTCAAGGTTTTGCGCAAGGATGCGGAGATGGTCGAGTTTGAACGTCCCCTGAGCGGTTTGCTGCCACCTTACGAACGCATGTCCATCATGGATGGACGGGTAAAATCTTATCTCACAGCCAATCATTCGGACGATCCAGCAACCGCCAGTGATCTGGTCACCGTTGGTCCGATGGGGGGGTATGTGGCAGCCAACTATGCTGTTTTCAAGAACCCGGAGATGTTCCAGAAACAGTGGCTTGTCAATCCCATCCTGTTTTTCCGCCAGGCACTGGGGTTGGAACACCACACACCCATTCCCGACACGTCAACTCTCTCGGGACGACGCATCTTTTACAGCCACATTGATGGCGATGGCTGGCGCAGTATTTCGGAAATCAGTCCATACCGGCAAAAGAGTCGCCTCTCTGCCGAGGTGATCCTCAAAGAAATTCTGGAAAGGTATGATGACCTGCCTGTTACCGTGGCTCCCATCGCCGGCGACCTGGACCCGGTCTGGTTTGGCACCCCGGCGGCCCAAGAGGTTGCGCGCCACATTTTCGCGCTCCCCCATGTGGAGCTGGGCAGCCACACCTACAGCCATCCACTGGACTGGACCTTTTTTAAAGACTATACATCTGCCAAGGAAGAACCATTCCTCGAGTATTATCCCAGGAAAGGATTGCGCTCCATACCGGCCGCGATACGCAATTGGTTTTTGCCAAAAAAGGAGTTGGCTTCTGATATTGGGATGGAACGCATTCAGGAGTTTTTGCACAAACTGAGAGATAATACGGGCACAATTGCCGCCCAGGATCAGACGGAGCCGACCTCCCCCCCTCCCGTCGAAAAAAAGAGCAACCTTCTCTTGGGACACAAAATCCCACGCAGTTATGGAGTGGAAACCTTCGACATACACAAGGAACTCGAAGGTGCGGTGCGCTTTATAGAGCGATTCGCCCCACCGGGCAAAAAGGTGGAAATTATTCAATGGTCTGGCAATACCCATCCTTCCGAAGAGTCCATGGCCACTGTCCGTCGGTTGGGACTGCAAAATATTAACGGTGGCGATACCCGTTTCGACCAGGAGTATCCCTCTCTCTCCTGGATCGCACCCCTGGCGCGAGAGGTGGGACCGTATCATCAGGTGTACTCCTCCAATTCCAACGAAAACACCTATACCGACTTGTGGACCGATCGTTTTTTTGGCTTTCGCTACCTGGTGCGCACTCTGGAAAACACCGAAACCCCCTGGCGCATGAAGCCCGTCAACATTTATTATCACGTGTATTCTGGAGAGAAATTGCCTGCTTATACCGCACTGCGCTCCAATTTGGAGTATGTGCGCAAACAGGAGCTGACCCCAATCACTACCAGCCGTTTTGCCCGCATTGTGCAGGGATTTTTCTCGACCCGCGTGGAACCTCTGGCGGAAAAACAGTGGCACATCTCCCAAAGAGGGGCACTCCAGACAATCCGCTTTGACCATGCGACCCATTGGGCAGTGGATTGGTCCCGCTCGACTGGTGTAGTCGGACAACGGCATCAGTATGGCAGCCTCTACATCGCCCTGGATGAGGCCCACCCTGAAGTTGTGGTGGCTTTGACGGCACATCCCCTGGCCGACCAATTCCCTGCGGCTCCTGCCCCCTATCTGATAGAGGGACGGTGGCGGGTATGGAACCTCAAGCAGGGCGGCGGGTCTGCCTTCAGCTTTACGACTCAGGGGTTCGGTACAGGCATCATGAATTGGTGGGTAGAGCGTCCCGGCCCCTATCAGGTAACTCTGCGCCATGCCAATGGGGGATGGCAGGGAGAGTTTATGGCCAACAACGAACATCTGCTGACCCTGAAGCTGCCCGCCGTCTCCCTGGACGCTGTTACGGTACGGGTGGAACCCTTGCTGGGTGCAATACCGTGAAAGGGTATCACCTGACGTTGATTCTGCTGTTGGCCTTGGGTCTTTGGGCTGGTTATGCCCTTCTGCCCAACGATCAGCAGTTGGCTCTCATGTACCTGAAGAGCAAAGAGTTTGAAAAGGCTCAAGGCTACCTGGAAAGATTGCTGGAAGCCGGTGATCTCTCCATTCCGGTGGTGGTTCCCTTGAGCCAGATTTATCTCTCGTACGGGGATGTGGATCGTACCGTGCAACTCATGGATCGTTTTGTACGAGCCAACCCGAACAACATTCAGGCACGCCAGAAACTGGGAACTTATCTGCAATATGCCATGCGCACGGGCGAATATCTCTCCAACCTGGAAGCCCTGAGCAGGCTCGATCATTCCGAAACCAACCTGCAAAATTTGGCAAAGATTTACAACTTTAACGCCCAGATTGACGATCAAATCGCGGTATTGCGCACCCTGACAGAACTTTTCCCGGACAATCCGACCAACTTTATCCATCTGGCCCAGTTGCTGGCCGCCAACCGGCATTATACGGAGGGTGCCACCGTCCTTCGGTCACTGTGGCAACGACATCCACAAGTTTTCACCCTGGATTTAGCCGAAATGCTGACCAGTCTGTTACTGGATAACGGCCTGCCGGAAGAGGCATACATAACCGCCCGCGACTGGTTGAACCAGCAAAAAATACTGGACCATGTCGTACGCCTGACCAGTCTGATTCACTTTCGCGGCTTTCCCGGTCAGGGGTTGCGGTTGATTCAGGAATATGAACCATCTGCTGAGGGACATGCCGGTGTTCTCAAAGAGTTGACCCTGCTGGAAATTGCCAACGACAAGAGCGAGCGGGCATGGCAACGGTTGCTTCATCTGTTCGACAAAGGTGCATTGTATGACACGCTGTATGAACATTTTATTGATCTGGCTCTTGCCCGCAGTGAACTGGAGATGGCCATGTCAGGGTTGCGTCGGGCCCAGATTGTCACCCTGCCGGAGTGGCTGCTGGACAATCTGAGCAGAATGGCCCGGAAAAACGGTCGAAGAGATCTGGTCGATGAAATCTGGACCCGACTGGCACAGGAACCAGGCTACTTCGATGCCAATCCAGTATTGGCGGCCACTCTGGCCATGGTGCGGGAGGATCAAAAAACGATGGTCCATTGGGTTGACATGGCAGAAAAAAGTTCCCTGAACCTGAGCCAGCGACTGCAGTTGGCTACGGTGTATGTTGCCCTGCATCGGGAACAGGATGCCTTGGAGTTGCTGGCCTCTTTGGCGCAGTTGCCGGACACCCCGGATGGCTCCCTGGTGGATTTGGCCCATCTCTATATCAGGCTCAATCAGGGTGAGAAGGGCCTGGCCCTCTTTGAGACTTTGCATGCCACGCGCCCCTCTGCCGCATTGGAAGACAGTCTGACTTTGATGCTCACCGCGCAACGGCGTGAAACGGAGGTGATAGAACGATTATCCGCCCATCTCCGTCCCTCCAACGGCTTTCTGAGCGATATCCACTATATTGCCATGCAAGCGCAGGCATACCGAGTCGCCCTGCACAGCGCGGAAATGCTGACCAGGGAGGATACCTCACCCCGTCCCCGGATCATGCTGGCCAATGCCACCCTCAAGCAGGGAGATGCCTGGGGGGCCCTGGTCATGCTTCGTCCCCTGCTGTCTGACGCCGGTACCGATGCGGAGAGCATCTATCTGGAAGCATTGCTGGAGGCCCGCCGACACGACGAGGGGGTACGCAACGAATTGCGTGCGCTGCTCGTCAGGCGATTAAAGCAGGAAGGGCGACCGGAAAAAGAGAGAGAACAGGATCTCTATCTGCTCCATCAATGGGTGGGGCATGCCGATGCCCTCCCCTGGGTACGCCAATTTGCCCTGCGGGCAGGCGGTGATTGGAGTATCTTCTACGAAGAGACACTGCATGAGCTGAAAATGCGGCATGAACTGCTGACCTATTGGCAAAGGCTGCTGGCGGATCGTACCCTTGACCGGGAACGCCTCCGTCGGATCGGCTACGGGCTGATCAGGGAGGGTGAAAAGGGGTTGGCCATGGAGGTTTTTGCCGGTCTATCCCGCGAGGCCCCGGCCAACAGTCCGGACGTGGCCCAGTATTTATTCCTGCTGGGTCCCCGTCCCGGGGCGGAGACCGTCGCCTGGATCAAGGGGCGGGCAGACGCTGCGACTGGCAAGGAGCGTGCTGAATGGTTACACCATCTGTTGAACATCGGGGAAGTGGCGGAGGCACGGCAAGTGGTGCAGACCGAGAGGCTCACCAGTGACCAGAACGATCCCATCTTGCGGGATGCCACACTGGAGGTGCTCTCCCGCTCGGATGCGCGGGAGAGTTTGACTCTCCTCCTTGCTGCGGAGATTGGCCAGGAGCAAAAACCGGAACGCCTGAAACAATTGGGTAAAAAGGCCGAGGAGCACAGCCTTAACGCCCTGGCCATCTCTGCCTATGGGCGTATTCTGGATCAACAACCCAATGAATACTATGCCCTGCGCCGACTGGGAGTTATGGCCTTCTTGGCAGGTGACCGCACCAGGGCAGTGGACGCACTGAATCGCTATGTTGCCCTTACCGGCGGGGACTATGAGAGCCATTTTTATCTGGCGGAGACCTACTGGTTCCAGAAAAAGGCCAACCTTGCCCGTGAACATTTTACCAGAGCCCTTGATCACCTGGATGATATGCCGCAACCTCTGTCGTTGTCCCTGGCCACCACCCGGGCACGCATTCTCCCACGTTTGGGAAAAGTCCGCGAAGCCATCGCCTATTATCAACAGTTGATTCAGCAATATCCCAAAGATTTGGCCTTGCAGGGGGACTACGCTGAACTGCTGCTTGCCCAGAAAGAGCACAAGCACCTGCACCAGTTCCTGGTGCACCGCGCCGGTGCCATTGAATCGACCCGGGTTGCGACCGAGTAGCCATCTCGCTTATAAGGAAGAGAGATGTTGGGCATTTAATCAGGAAGTCCGTTATGCACATCCCTGGCAGGCACTGTTCTCCTCGACACTCTTTTCGACGGGAAATATGCGCCCGATATTTGTCGTTGGCATTGATCGCTCCATTGCTCCCTCCCTGGACTGTGATAGCACAGGCCACCTCCCCACATCCTGCGGAATCACACGACACACCAGCCGCTGCCTCCGCCCCATCCAATCCAACTGGCATGACAAAGGCATTTGTTTTTTCTCGGGAGGGAGAACATCATCGTATGACCATGGCGTGGCGAGAACCAGTCCGGGTGACCGCCATTGATTGGCTGGACGCCCTGCTGCTCACTTTTTCCCATTCCCTGGAGCCCGGTCATCTGGAAGATTTGGCCGATCTGCCAGACTGGATGGGCATGCTCCAGACGGGGTACAACACCATACTGTTGCGACCCCGCATGGAAAAACCCGCCTATACGGTCCAGGAAGGGAGTACCCAGATAACGGTGGAGATGCGGGAGACCCTCCCTCCTCACCGGACAGGCCAAAAACCGCACCAGCCATCCCTGTCCGTCGTCCCACCCGTGATACCACAGCCATTGCCCCCGGCCACTACGCAAAAGTCTGCCATCACCGGATCACCATCTGAAACAGTAACCCTTCCAGCCATCGAACTGGAGGCCGTTTCCTATCTCCAGGAGGATGGGAGGCATCGCCTGACGTTGGCATGGCCAGGGCCGGTACGGGTAACCTCCATCGATTGGTCGGACGGGTTGTTGCTGACCTTTTCCCAACCTTTTGCTGCCTCCCACTTTGCAGCCTTTGCCACCGTTCCTGCCTGGATGGAGAGCTTCCAGACCGGGTATGATACGGTCCTGCTGCGGCCTCGCATGGGAAACCCCGCTTATACCGTGCGGGAAGGGGGCACACGGGTTGTGGTGGAAATGCAGGAGACTCCCCTTCAAAAAACGCTTGTCCTGCCAGCGAGGCGACCATCGGAAGAGGTGCGGATGGAGACCATCCGCGCCCGCCAGATGCTGGAAACCGACGAGGAAATGGGAGCCCTGGCGATTGCCCAGGCATTGCTGGCCTACCACCCGAACAATCTGGATGGTTCACTGGTGCGCCCCCTGGCTGAGGAACGGCTTGGCCGTTGGCGACAGGCCGTCGTCCATTACAACCGCATGTTGGCCCATTTTCCGAATGAACCGGATGTGGTGAGGGCCAAGGCCGGTTTGCTCCTCGCACACCCCTCCCATGTGCGCGTGACCCAAACCATGGAACGGGTAAAAAATGGCGAGGGGATTGTACTCAACAAATGGGATGGGCGACATCACCTTGCCGACCGTGTTGACGTGGCGTGGATGTTCCAGACCCGGTTGTTGTCCAGCCCAGGGATGCGTCATGCCGATGGTACATTGACATCGGAAAACTCCAGCCGCATGCAGGGTGCCATGGAGTGGATTGTCGATCATGACGATCGGGATATCTCCCGGGTCGGCTTGTTAGGTGGGGCAGACCGGCTGGGGGGACGTCTCTCCCACACCTTTGCCGATCGCTTTGGTCTGACCACCTTGACTGCCACGGGGAATGAAACCTGGTGGAACACGCAAGAGGGACATGCCGGGAATGCCGCCCGCCATCACCTGGGTCTGCGTCGGGATCATGTTTTCGGCACGCGCACCACCGGGTTTGCCGAAATCGGCTACAACCAATATGATCTGGCATACCTGGATCGTGCCGCATCCAGCGTACCCGCCACCCTTGGCATCCAGTATGCGTTGCCCTGGTCCGAACCCAGCCTGACCGTGGTTGGTTATCGCATGGATGGAGAGTATCTCGCTGAAACTGAGACAAGACGAGATGCTCAAGACGTGGCATACCAACCCTTTCCGATAGTCAATCGTGAGGTTCACTCCATGGCTCTGTCGGTGGACCACGATTTGACCGACTATCTGCGATGGGAGTTGGGGAGTGAACTGGGCTGGAATCGGCTGGAAAGTGGTTTAGTCTATCAGGCGCGTACCGGCCTCTCCTGGTCGCCGTTACTGGACTGGGCATTGACAATGTCAGTCGGCCAAGGCAACACAGTGGGGCAGGCCCAGACAACCCGTGTGGATAAGGGGGAGGTGGCATTGAAAATGCTTTACTAGATTCAGTGCACTGTGAGACAGTACCCTCCAGGCGGGGATAATTCTCAACTCAAAGGTATATACCCCATGTACAGAGGCATCCGCATCCGCATCCGCGCTGCGCACAAGAGCATCCCAATCCTCTGGGTGGTGCTTCTTTTGGCGGGCTGCTCCTCCCACTCCCCTTTGGATGGCAGGGGGGGGATGTGGCAAAACCATGGCGGTCGTGATTTTGTCTCCTCTGGTCTGTCCGGGTCAGAGATCCAGAAAATAGCGGTGCTCCCCTTCCTCAACTGGACCGATCATCCCAACGCCGATGAGATTACCGCCCGACTTACCGTGACGGAACTCTACCATCACAATTTGTTCAAGACGATTGATCTCATCTCCAAGGGCGAAGAGGCCAGGACGGTCGTTTCCGGACCCAAGGGGCCACAACCGAACCGGGCGGATCTCCAGGAGATTGGCAAACGGTTGGGCGTGGATGCCGTGCTCACCGGTGCGGTCTCCGAGTTTGCCTATCAGCACGGTCTAAGGGAGGAACCTGCGGTTGGTCTGAGCCTGCGACTGGTACGGGTCACGGATGGAGAGGTATTGTGGACCTCCAGCCATTCCGAGATTGGAGCTGGTTGGTTCCGCCGCGACAGTTTGAACCTGACGGCACAGCGGGTGATTGCCCGCATGTTGAGTGAGCTGGTCCGTCGCCGGTTGCCATGAATCATCTGCCTGTCTTCTCCCATTTAGTCTTGTACCCATGTCCTCATTGAACCGTCTCACGGCTCTGATTGCTCCTTTCCGCCCTGTCGTCTTCCTGGAACTGGGCATCTTTATCCTGGCTGTTTTGGTTGGAGACTGGATTTTCGGTACCGGCGATCGTTTGCTGACCCTCTCTCCCCATCCGTTCTGGTTTATCATCCTGTTACTGGCCAGCCAATACGGCACCCTCACGGGAATTATTGCCACCCTGCTATGCACAGCGGCACTGTACATTGGCCAGTTGCCATCCCAGCAATTGACCGAAAATTTATTTGAATACGGGTACCGTCTAAGTCGTGCCCCTCTGCTATGGTTGGTGACTGCCGTAATATTTGGTGAAATACGCATGCGCTTTTCCCGTCACATGGAAAAGGCCATTCAGGAACAGACGGCAGCCATTCAGGAACTGGAGCAATTGACCGGCGTTCATAAACGGCTTAAAAAACGGCAGGTTCGGCTTGAAGAACAGGTTGCAAGTCAAATACACACCTTGGCCAGCACCTATCAGGCGGCCAAGTCTATCAAACGCCGCAACCCTGTCGATGTCATTGCCGGTGCGGCGGACATGATCAAACATGTTCTGAATCCCGGCTCTTTTTCCATTTTCAACCTGCACAACGACAGGCTGGTCGCCTCCGTAACCATTGATTGGAGCGACGAGAACAAACTGGACACGCACTTTGATTCCCACAGCCTCCTGTACCAGGCCATCGTAGCAAAACATAAAATATTATGCGTGACGCACAAGGAGGATCGTTTGTTTCTGGAAGGACAAGGGGTACTAGCCGCTCCCCTGCTGGACCCGGCCTCAGACAACGTCTTCGGCATGGTAAAAATTGAGCGAATGAACTTTCTTGACATCAACCCGAACACCATATCCAACTTTGTATCTCTGTGCGAATGGATTTCAACAGCTTATCAGCGTGCGCTACGCCATGAGACCCTCCGCTCCTTTCGGCATTTCAATCCAGACAGCGAATTATATTCTCACAGCTTCCTTGAAAAACAAAAAGAATTTTTGTCCCAGCTTGGTCGCCGAGTGGGATTTGATGTCTTTTTGATCGTTCTGCACCTCGAAGGAGTCGAGGATTTGCCCAATGACGTCCAGGTCAACATCCCTCGGCTGGTCAGTAGGACTTTGGGTGGTGTGCTTCGCAAAACCGATATCATTTTCGACTATGAAACACCCGGCAGCAGCTTTGCCATCCTGTTACCGAATACACCGGAAAAAAACGTGTATATCGTGCAAGAAAAATTGCGAACCCAGCTAGAACGAGAGTTGGCGGTTCACTCCGACATCGCCCGATTTTCATTCATTGTTCAGAACGTTTACCATGTGGAAGAACGCCGTGTCGCAAGCAACTAAGCTGGAAAACACCAGCAGCACGACAGCAACATCTTTTCAGCATACTGCGCGCATATTTTTACTCTCCGTATTGTCCGTGGCCGTAGAAGGAACCCTGATGCGCCTGTTGGAGGCGGGCGAATTGAATTGGCCCCAGGCCTTTGCGCTGCATGGATCTCTGGTAACGCTCTTGTTGTGGGTGACCTGGCTGGAACGCAACGGACCAGTCCAGGCCAATCTGCTGAGTGTGTTGACAGTGGGTACGGCTTTTCTGGGAATAATCGGTGCAGCGGGAGCACTTGTCACCCTGTTGTTGTTTCAGTATTTTCGGCGCACTGCCACCCCATTTGAAGAGTGGTATCGGGAGCTCTTCCCGGACGTGGAACAAACAGCCACCCGGACCGCCAAAAGACTCCTGCACAAGGAGGAAAAACGGAGTGATGGGCATGTCATCCCATTCAAACAGGTCATGCTGTACGGTTCATTGAAAGAAAAGCAAGCGGT
>JAMOBH010000465.1:0-3225 GCA_039908085.1 Magnetococcus sp. YQC-5 | reverse complement strand
CCAGATCGGGAAAGCGCTTCTGGGTAGAGGAAAACTCCACCGGCAGCAGTTCCACGGCTTGACGCCCGATCAGAATCTGCAGCAGCCGTTGCGGTGGCTGCTCGAACAGATCCTTGAAGGTGGTGTCGTATTGAGACCTGTTCTTTTCGTTCTGATTTTCCATCACTTTATCCGCGCAGTCAGCGCCAATTCCCGGTCAGCCAATGGGGACAGGTAACGTCATCGCCGTTCCGCATCTCGGTGTGCTTCACCACCAGTACCGACGAAAAGCGGCCTGATCCAACTCCGGTTTCGGCTTGTCAAAGAGCACACCCGACTGGTGAGGTTCCGACGTCTCTTGCCCGATTCATGAAAATTTGGACCATACCGAGCGACGGACCATCAATCTTGTCTCTGATTTTCGTGGACATTCGACTCGGTGTCCAGCGAAATCCAGAGGTCCCTTGCCAAAGCGCTTGGCAAAGGGGATCAAAAATTGGGGCGGATGGGGGGTTTTGGTAAGAACAGGCATGAGTCCCCCGCAAAAAGCCATTTTTTGCGAAAAACTGGCTTTGCAACTTGTTGATTTTGTTAAACCATGTCTGTCATGAATACCGGGTAAAGGGACTTTTTGCGGGGGACTCAGGCATTATGAATCGTTTACCGAACAAATTACCAGGATGGCAGCGCCATTCGGATGTATCCTCCAACTGTTCCGTATTATCTTGAACCGCCTTTCACCAATGCGGACACCATGGGCAAGTCGCTGCCTAAAAAGTTTCCATTGTGTCACCCCGAACCCTTCGGGAATCGGGGCATTGGTTTCCAGTAACTGAGCTGAAAAATTAAATTTTTCAACAAATCTCCGCAAAGATTGAATGCTGAAAAATAATAAATGTGGTTCATGGCTGGCGCTATGATGGCATGCATGAGTCTTGAAACTGACATTCGGCACCTCAAGAGAAAGGATGCCTTTCGGACGTAATACTCTACGGATTTCGCTCATTATCCTGATGCTCTCCAGCACTTCAACATGCTCCATAGACTGTGAAGAAAAAACGATATCTACGCTTGAAGATTTTATTGCTTCTAGAGTTACCATCTTTGCTCCGATGTGGTGCAAATAAGGCATCATAGTTTCATCCGGCTCATATGCCAGCAACTCTACGTCTTTCCAAAAAAAAGTTTTTGCAAAATACAGGCAGTTGCCAAATCCAGTCCCGATATCCAAAATGGTCAATGGTGCTGGGTGCTGGGTGCTGGGTGCTGGGTGCTGGGTGCTGGGCAAACCATAACCATTCAGCTTACGATAAATGGAAGAAGCATAACATAAATGCATCATCTGTCGATGCGGCTTGTGCATATAACGAAACGATTGCGAGTATCTATCACTTTTTATTTTAGTCAACCACCTCAACCAATCTTTCGTAGGATCAGGATCTACATCAATGATTGGAAAATAATCGGATGGGCTTGGTTTGTCTGAACGGCCAGCAAAGACCGGATACTCAACGGAATAATACTCAACTAATCTATCAACACCAATCACATCGGATACCCAGCCGAAATCACAATAGGAGCAATATGAAACTTCGAGATTTTGGAATAATTTGGATTTTGAGTTGCCGGGATACGGAAATGAACCGTTTTGTTCTCTGCTGCAAAGAACACAAAAAGTCATGTTAATTAAGCTCCATTTAAAGCGTTATCGCCAATTTTTTACTGTCACGATGCCAGAGATTGGAAGCATTCCCTATTTGTCAACGAGCCTCAAACGAGGCTGGCGTGACTGCGCGGCATAGTGGTTGAAAACCCGCTTGCAGGTCCCGTTGGCCACTGTACACCGGATCCAGAGCATTCGTTTGCTAATCTGCCTCTATGGGCGTAAAAAGTCAAGAACGCATCATTGAAATCAACCCATTCCCCTGGCATCGCCTCGCAAAATCTGTCAAAATCCTCCCGCAAAGGATTCCCCTCACGGGTCGAGTCCTGCGCGCATGGGCCACGGGTACCACCACTACGCCGGGCTCCCGGAGAACGCAAGGATGCGGAGCAATGGGAGAGACAGAAACGGCGGCGTCCCCGCCTACGCCTGTCATGCGATGTGGCGCGTCGGATTCCCCACCAGGGTCGAGTCCGGCGCGCCCGTCTCATTCTTCAGACAAAATACACCGGCAGCTCCACCGCATCCTGCACCCTTACCGCGCGCCCATCCCGCACACTGACCCGGTCTCCGACGTTGCCGCCTCCGTCCAGCGCCACCTCGACCACCCCCTGGGTCGTGGCCACCCGCGCCGAGCCATTGGCCATTGAGACGATCCTGCCAGCCACCGCAACTCGCCCGGCCAGCATCTCGCGCAGATCATGCAACGGACTCGACATATCGCAGAAACTCCAAAGAGGTGGTCAGTTTGTTGCCCTGGGCCGAGTGACTCACCGAGGTGATCTTTCCGCGCCAGGAGCGGCCCATCAGGGCGTCGTGGACTTCCACCAACTGTCCTGGCATGAAGCCGGGACGGTGCAGGCAGGTCAACGACACCTCCTGGAGCGCCTCGCCTGCATCGACTTCGGCCCGACCACGAGAGCGTTTGGCCTCGTCGGTGGAAAGCAGAGGGTCGGAGATGTCCGCGCCCCGGAACTCCCCGTCGCCGCGTTGGCAGAAAATCTCGCCGGAGCCAATCACTTCTCCAGTCGCACCTGAAAAATGAACCTGCACCGGATATTCGCTCAACCCGGCAATAGTCGATGGCGAGGACAGGCCCCAGGCACGAGCCATCGACCGATACGTCACCCTGGCAATGGCCACACCCGCATTCGGGACAGAAATCGTGCGACTGTCGGACTCCAGGGTGAGTGCGCCCAGGTCGTTGCCGAGCCAGATCACCGAGTCGATGGAGATGGCGGGTTTGTCCAATGTGGCAGTCGCCACCTTGTTGAACACCAGATCCTGCGTCACGGTGATCACCTGCCATCCGCCCGGCAAGATCACTCCGGCGGAAACAAACGGGTCTTCCAAGGCAACATCATCACCAGCATGCACCAGCAGATGAGCCGTGTCGCCGCCAGAAAAGCTGGTGCGTCCGTGGTTCAGCCCGTCGGGCCGCGAGTCCACCTCGGCGGAAAGAAACCCGGAACCGGATGGCAGATAGCCCCGGACCAGGACTTTGTTGACCCGGGTGCGCAGGATATGCGACTCACGACAGGAGAGGTTATCGGATTCGTCGGTCAGGACGTGATCAACGTTGG
>JAMOBH010000464.1:0-3241 GCA_039908085.1 Magnetococcus sp. YQC-5 | reverse complement strand
TGCGCCGCATCCAGGATATCCAGAAGAAAGATTTTGACAGGGCTGTTGAAATACTGCTACAAGGATCAAGGTAAGCCTCTGGTGTTTTTGCCTGACGGCGCGGTGCCGTCAGGCAAACTGCACTGACGCAAAACGTGTAGCATTTCCGGTTGCTTATTCTCTGTATTGAGGAGATAGTAGCCACGACCAACGCGGTCCTGTCATTTGGGAGAAATCGATGGGCATAGAAGCAAAGGAGTTCCGGATCGACTTTTTCAAAGGTGTTGTTGGTCGAGGTAGGGAGCTGCAAACAGTTGAAAACCTCCTCGCAACGATGAGTCAGTCAGCCACCTGTCCAGCACACAAAATAGACGCGTTCAGTTATGGAATCAGAGATTTACAATGTTTTGCAAACGGCAGATCCTTCAAAGGTATATTTTGCAAGTATCGACACGACGAGATTCCACACATCGGAGCCCATGGCAAGCCTGAACATGATATTCTGCTCGACGAAGACGAGGGGTTGATAGAAAAGAATCATTTTTTGTTCATTGGAAAATCAAAAACTCTTGTCTATCAAGCCAATGGGCACGGAAGCCGTGCGACCAGAATGGCTCTCTACCTGACCAAATACCGCAACCTTGACAATGGAGTCTACTTTGAGCCCATCCTGAACAATGGCCATGCGAGAGAATTGCTGGAAGGCAATGGCCTGCCAAAGACGCTTACAGTCAGTTTTGCCCGCCCAGAAGATCCGGCATTTGATACAGGCATTGCGTTTACACAGGCTGCCATCGACTCCCTGAAGCATTCCGGCGGCCATCGGATGAAAATCACTATTACCCCAGAGCGAGGCGGCAGATTGACCCGGTCCGTCAAGGAATCTCTTTTGCAGCTTGTTTCGTCAGGTGTTGAGGTAAGCGCGGCTAAAATTGAGATCGAGCAAGATGATGGCTCGTTTTACCCGGTTGACCTGATTGCACAAAGACTTTTCGCGCGGAAAAAGGTCACGGTTATTGGCAAATACCCAGATCCTAACGAAATGTTTTCGGCACTGAACAATGCCTATGAGGAGCACGCCCCTTTCCTGGAGGTTTTCTAGAGTCATGGCCAGAACGATCAGGAAAGGGCGATACTGGGTTGCCTGGTTTGCCGGTCTTGCCGGGGGTGTCGTTGCCTGTCTCAAACTCCTCCCTTTCGGGGATGCGCATCATTATATGGTGGCCGGCACCCTCGCTTCCGTTTCCAGTACCGTTCTGGGGTTCATAATTGCCGCTATGGCGATCCTCTCCTCGGTTGAGAAAACCCTGCTGATCGAAAACATGATCAAAGCCGGATACTACGCACAGTTGATCTGGGAGTTTTTTGTCTCGGCTGTTTTTTTCTTTCTTGCGCTGACTCTCTCTATCGCCTGCTTGTTCCTGGGGCCTCCATTGTTGGCATGGGTACTGTCCGGTGTTTTTTGGGCAATCGTGACAGCGTCTGGGTTTTTGCTTGTGGCGGGCTACCATTTCTACTTGGTACTCTCCAACCTGGACGGCGCATAAACCATTCATCAATAAAGAAGGAAGTGTTCTTTTGTTCGGTGCCCGACTCCCATTTCGTGAACCCCTTCCGGTAGATTCTTCCTGCCTCGCCCGTCATACAGTATGGTCACCGTACTGATGTCCACACCAAACAATCGATCACAGGGGGTTGCTTCCATGACACCACTGACCGAGCAAGAAAAGTCTCGCTTGGCACTCTTGGAGCGAGTCGCGCGACAAGACAAGCGGCTGGCGACGATTGCAAAAGGGGCCGACAAGGTCCGGCGCAGCATGTTTGCCGCCATGCGTCCGGGGGATACGGTAGATGTGATGGGTGTCCAGGTAAAGCAGGCGGATACTTAGACCCACAGACCGGAAATCAGGCCCACCGCAACCCCGGCACCAAAAAGGCGGGGGTCGGGGTGTTGCAACCACCCCGAACCGCAGGACCTAACCCTGCACAGACCAACCTGGCCAGGATTGGCCGTCCCGCACCACGTCACGTGGCGGGAAGCAGTATAATGGTATCGCCGTGTTAAAAGAAATGCGTTGCGGTCAATGTGGGCGTTTATTGGCCAAAGGGGCGGGCTTGTCCCTGGAAATCAAATGCCCAAAATGCAAAACCTTCAATCATTTTAATGGCCAAGAGCCAGACCAGACAGACCGCCAGAGAGCGGCTTTGCGAGGTTGTCAAGATGGAGGATCGAGTTAAAACACCGTTGTCTGGTTGGCTGGGCGGCAAATATCTGCTCTCCAAGACTATCGTGCCCATGATCCCGGAGTGCCAGTGTTATGCGGAACCGTTTGCCGGAGCGGCCTGGATACTGTTCCGCAAAAAACCCTCTCCGTGCGAGGTGTTGAACGACATTAATGGGGATGTGGTCAATCTGTACCGTGTCGTCCAGCATCACTGGGGCGCATTTACAGAGGCTTTACAATGGGTATTGTCAAGTCGGGAGGAATTTGAGCGGTTCCTGGATACACCGACGGTCGCTTTGACCGACATCCAGCGCGCCGTCCGTTTTTACTACGTCCATAAATTGTCTTTTGGTGGGCGTATGGTTGGTCGCCGCAGCTTTAGCATGTCTGCGACCATGCCGTCAAACCTCAACCCTCTCGCCGTACACCGGGAGATTGCTGCTGCCCATCGCCGTCTGGCTCGTGTCACGATTGAGCACCTCCCGTATATGGAGCTGATCAGTCGGTACGACCGGGCAGGAACGTTTTTCTACATTGATCCCCCGTACTGGGATTGTGAGCAGTATTATGGAAAGGGGATTTTCTCAAAGGGTGACTTCGCCAGGCTTGCCTCGCAGTTGGCGACCTTGAAAGGGAGGTTTCTTTTGAGCCTCAATGATGTCCCGGAGGTCCGCGAGATCTTCCATGAGTTCCAGATTGATGCCGTGACCACCCGGTATTCCTGCGCCGCCAATCAGAATGTCCCGGCAAAGGAGGTGTTGATCAGGAATTATTGATCTACTCCCCCATCGGATGCTGAAACCAGGGTTGATGTGGTCAACAACCGGCTTTCAGCATCCGAGTCCCCGGAAAAATAGGGGCGTCACCCGTATGCCATGATCGGAACACGTATCACCAGGCATCTTCCTGTCCCACTCCCGGAGCCCGACCAATCATGCCGGAGAATCGGAACGGAAGGAGGGAGAATCGGAACGGGAGGAGGAGGGAGAATCGGAACGGGAGGAGTCGAAAAAAAGGGAGAATCGGAACTGGCGGAC
>JAMOBH010000463.1:0-3248 GCA_039908085.1 Magnetococcus sp. YQC-5 | reverse complement strand
CGGTGCTGCTGTCTGCGCTCTCGGTGCTGCTGTCTGCACTCTCGGTGCTGCTGTCTGCACTCTCGGTGCTGCTGCCCGCGTTCTCGGTGCTGCTGCCTGTGTTGGAACCAGTCCCGGTGCCGCTGACAGCGTTCTCGCTTCCGGTAGCATTGCCCGCGTTTCCGGTGCCACTGCCTGCGTTGGCATCATTCCCGGTGCCACTGCCCGCGTTGGCATCATTCCCGGTGCCACTGCCCGCGTTCTTGCTGCCGCCGCTTGCGTTCTCGCTCCCGGTGCCAGTGCCCGCGTTCTCGTTTCCGGTGCCGCTGCCTGCGTTGCTATCCGCAATATTCTGCCTGCCTCCCCCAACAGCAGATTGACCAGCACCAGGAGCAACGGGAGAGACAGTGCCGCCACTCCTGTCAACCACAACGCCATCAGTCGATTCACTGGCATTTGCGGTAAACTCCAGGGCATTTCCTCGGTCCCCGGTTCCCACCTCTTCGGCTCGGCCACCCGAGCTTTGATCCAGTTGAACCTCCACCCCTTGCGCCGATGGGCCACCATCGATTTGAAGATCATGGAGAGTTGTCCTGGAGGCATAGCCTTCAGCCCATTCACTCGTCCGGGCAGTACTGGAAATTTCCGCATCCCGGGCCACAGAGCCATCCGCTACTCGACCGGCCGCAGCGGCTATCCCAGCCGCATCAGTAGCCCCCCCAGCACCACCACCACTGACACTCTCCGAATCCTCTTCGGAGCCCACAAAAACCGAGTCGGCACCTCCCATGCGCCCCTCCTGATGACGACCGCCCCCACCCAACACGGTCAAGTCGTCCAACTCTTGCTGGGCTTTTTCGGTAGCACTGTTTTCAGCCATTTTCGTTCACCTTGCCTATGTCTGGGATATGGAAAGTCATGGAGTGTGATTAGAACGTCCGCAAATAAATCAATACCGGGAACATTGCAAAAAAAATGCCATCAGGTAAAACCCGCCGACAACGGGACAGGTTATTAAATATCCATCTCTATCATTATGTAACAATATACAACATTCACAGACAATTCATAACAATACCTTCCTCAATCCACGTCATCGTATACCTATTGGCGGGACTGTACAAGGCAATTGGATGGAATTCAATATAGCACTCCGCTATCCCCCATTCGTTATATGGGGGGCGGACACGACTCCCTCCGGCATTTCCCCCTGAGGCGTCTTGCCAAACATTCCAGAAGGAACCATCCCATTGAGGAGCCTGGAGGAGACAACCGTTGCGGTGTGGGCAAATGCACTACCCTCTTCACCAGACTCGCATTCCTGTAGCTCCGCTGCTGCTGGGATTATGTCGAGAGAAGACCCGGCTACGCTTCAGGCAAACCTCTAACATTTTCCAGTGTATAATTGGAACGTCCAACAACCCATCCCACTGAAGTTTATAAATGGTACACACGCCTTCTGCCCGAAACGTCCACGGAAGCTCAATCTGCAAATAACTTGTTCACCAAAGAATCCTCCTGCCTCAATCCGCTCCTGGGTGTCTCCGCTGGCCGTCAACATGACGACCCGCCCTGAACGCACGATCCATAAAAGAGGATCGCCCTGCACATCAATCCATGCCCCGTCCGCAACCTGAACAACCTCCATCGGTTGCGGTGATTTGCACAATGTGAGAAAATTTGCAAAAATGCGCGGCATTTACGAAACCGATTGAACCGGACAACAGCAGAGTACTGGGCAGATCATGTTTGATGCAGAGGCTCAACAAGCGTTCATGCAGGAGTTTCTTTCGGAAAATCGCGAGGCGATGGATCGGGTTGAGCGGGGTCTGCTGCTGTTGGAAAGCGGCCCGACCAATCATGAGTGGTTGAATTCTGTTTTTCGTGACATGCACACGGTGAAGGGCAACTGCCGCATGATGGAGTGGAGGAAAAGGTACTCAACGAACTGTCCAACCTCAGCTTTGGGAAAGCCGCAGCATGCCAGAGTTCCGCAGCTATGCCATCGGCGTCCGGTTGGCCAGACGCGCCACCCGCTTCAAGCGGGGGCAGGAGACTACTCCTTGACAGGTTTTTTCAAGAATTCAAGCTGACGTTGCGCGGTTGTATCCCCCTGGGCAGCGGCCTTGCGCAACCAGGATTTTGCCTGCACTTCATCCTTCTCGACACCTTGTCCCTGCATGTACATCATTCCCACGATGGTCTGAGCACCCGCGTCTCCCTGGTTGGCGGCTTTGAGATACCAATGTGTGGCCTCCTGGTCGGATTGGGGTACACCCATACCGTGGCGATAAAGTGCGCCCAGTGTCGTCTGTGCGGTGGGATCTCCCCGTTCAGCAGCGGCCCGGATGGAGTCCGTGTTTTGGGCCTCTGCGGAGAAAGCCAGCAGCATACCCGTCACGGCAGAGAAGAGAACGGCCCGTTTGCTTTTCATGACTTCCACACCCCGCAGCCAAGCATTGAGAGATCATCCGGTTACACCTGTTCGACTCGCAGAAAAGTCTACCACTTTCCCGGATGGGGTTCACCCGTTTATCGAATCCATGTCGGAAAAATATCGATTTCCGAAGCGGACAGCACCCCACATGAGCGTGGACGAACCAGATCCGGTTGATTATAAGCGTCCATTTCTCCCCAGGGTGCCTTTTTTTCTTGAACGGTGAGTAACTATTCACCACCCCCTACCTCTGTCTGGTAGGGGGTGGTGCGAAGATGAGAGTACGCGATGATCAGGACACCATGAAGTCCGGCCATTTTCCCTGGAACAGGTCTTTCAGAGCCTGTGTTGCCGAGACACCATTTTTGCGGCATGTGGAGAGAAAGCTGCGGATACGGCAGAAAATAGCGGCTCCTTCCGGGGAACGGAAGCAACCGGAGATCTTCTGATGGACCTTGGTCATCCGAATGTCGTTCTCGGCTTGGTTGTTTGAAAACGGGACATGGGGATTATCCAGAAACAAAAGGACACCGTATTCATGTTCCCGTAGTCGTTCCAAGAGGTTTCTGGACTTGGAGCGTTTGAGCCTACCCCTTTTTCCGTTGCGGTCATTTTCGTTGGGTGGCGGGCACTCGGTTTCGGCGTCTGCCAGGATTTTGCGGTAACGTTCCCGAAAGTCTTGGGCGGTTTGTGGGTCCGGGCAACCTGATGAAAGGTTTTTGGCGTGGCTGGCTTCCTTGAGCAGGTCTTGCAACGCCTTGGCCCAAGACTGTTTCTCCTGCTCGGCAGCCCACTCCAATTCTCGCAGATGGTGGGCGTTGCATAGAGCGTG
>JAMOBH010000462.1:0-3259 GCA_039908085.1 Magnetococcus sp. YQC-5 | reverse complement strand
TTTGCAGGGAGACGGCCTTGTATGCGGCCATACGGGGCGGAATGACGATCAAGCCTGGGCACCGGTCCAACGCCTTGTTCATGGCCATGGCGGATCGGATGCCGAATTGACGTGCCTCGTAACTGGCGGCGGCCACCACTCCACGGGAACGATTGCCGCCGACCACCAGGGGCTGCCCCCGATATTCCGGATGATCCCGTTGCTCCACGGAGGCATAAAAAGCATCCATGTCGATGTGGACGATTTTTCTGGATGCGTCCATCAGTTCGACACACCGCGCTCCCAAACTTGCACGCCACCCGGCACGATGTGAAAGAGGGGATGCGCCTCCGGGATGGTGACTGCCTGCCACATGGCCAGGGTCTCTGGAGAGCGCGCCGCCAGTTTGTTCTGGAGGTGCTGCCACTCGTGCAACAACTGCCCCTGGGTCTCCTCGATTCGCCCGGTCGCCGTCAGCCTGCCAATGCGGGTGGGATCGAAGCGGTATTCACGCTTCTCGGCCTCCAGACGAACCCCGTGCAGATAGGCGGCGATGCTTGCCAACGGATCCGGTTGGGCCTGGAAGCGCAGCAGTTGAGGATGATGGCGGTAGCCCCTGGTCTCCCCACGCAGGACCGCCTGCGCCAGCAACGCCTCGCGCCAGACGGCAACCAGTCCTTTGGCGTCCAGGTACTGGGGATGCAAGGTCCAGAGTCTCACGGGAAGCGCACCTCATGCGTTGATGGGAGTCGTCGGCACAACCGAAAAGGAGGCGCGGACTGTTCTTCGCGTGTTCCGGTTTTACTGGCCAAGGCCACCAATGATACCACCAGAACCCACCGGCGCAAACGTGACGCGACTGGTGACCAAGGGTGCCGTTCTGGCAAGGCGCGCGTGGTGCATTCAGGAATAAAATATGTTTCGGCATGTTGAATTGGACCAAAGTTCGATCCTGTTTGCCGTTTTCTGGAAGCAAATACCCCATCGAACTGGTCCTGAAGCTGTAGACCAGCTATTTTCGTTGATATTGAAAGAAAAATGTCTGGTCCACAGGGCTGTGGACCAGAAGGCGTCTGGTCCACAGGTTTTGGAGAATTTGGGCCGAGAGAGAATGAGGAACGCGGTTTTCGGTGTGCGCGGGTCCAGGTTGAAACTAAAAGGAATTTCGAACCGGTCACGCTAACCATTGAAAATATTTGACTTTTTAGACGCAAAAAAGCCGCCCCGAAGGACGGCTTTAATTTTGAGACTTTCTAAATAACTTTAATTGGTGGAGGTGAACAGGATCGAACCGATGACCTCCTGCTTGCAAATCATACGGTTCAGCTATTCAAACGTTTCCGAGTCTATCATAATTCAATATAAATCAATATTTTGAATTGCTTGACATTGCCGCCAGTATCCGCTATTTTGATTTCTAGTGGGTACTATATGGGTACTGATAAGGTGCCGTAGAGCCTTTATCCATGAGCTTTCTTGTCTGATTGTGGGTACTGGATTCGCACCCACATCGAAACCAATTTTTCAAAGGGACAATCATGGCTGTCAAACTGCTCAAACGCATCGTGGATGCGGCTCTGCCAGGAGAAAAAGACTACTTCCTATTTGATACAGACCTGATCGGCTTCGGTCTTAAGGTCACCCCTGCTGGGCGCAAGGTTTATCTGGTGCAGTACCGTATCAACGGGGCGAAGAGACGGGTAATGATCGGGGTGCATGGCTCTCCATGGACTCCAGACACTGCGCGTAAGGAGGCGGCACGGGTGTTGGGTATGGTCGCCGAAGGGCAAGATCCTGCTGAACAGAAGGCTCAATCCAAGACCCTTCCCATCATGACTGCTCTGTGCGATTTATACTTGGCGGAAGGATGCGCGACCAAGAAGGCGTACACCTTAGCCAATGATCGAGGGCGGATAGAAAGACATATCAAGCCCCTGTTGGGCAACAAGCGGATTGACCAAGTGACCCAAGCCGATCTGCAACGCTGCATGAATGCGGTTGCTGATGGGGCAACGGCAGTGGATGAAAAAACCGGCTTTCGTGGTCGGGCGATTGTCACCGGGGGAAAGGTCACGGCGAACAGGGTGATTGCCCTGCTGGGGGCCATATTTGCGTTTGCAATCTCGCGTGGATTACGCAAAGATAACCCTGCCCACGGCATCAAAAAATTTCGCGAGCAGCGACGTGAGCGATTCTTGAGCGGAGATGAGATTGCCCGTCTTGGTGACACCCTGCGAGAGTCGGAAAAAATGGGCGTCAACCAGACTGCGATAGCGGCCTTGCGGTTGCTCCTGTTGACTGGTATGCGACGGGGAGAGGTTTTGACCTTGGAGTGGTCGTTTGTGGATTTTGATCGTAGTTGCCTGAGATTGCCAGACAGTAAGACTGGGGCCAAGGTTGTCCACCTGGGGGCTGCTGCCCTAGAATTGTTGACAGAACTGCCTCGTATCGAGGGAAACCCATACTGTTTCCCTGGTGCCGTTGAAGGTCAACACTTGGTTGGGTTAACAAAAATCTGGGCAAAAATTCGAGAGCGTGCTGGCATAGCCGATATTCGCATTCATGATACCCGGCATGCGTTTGCCAGCATCGGCGTGATGGGTGGGATGGGACTTCCGGTCGTGGGCGCACTGTTAGGGCATAGCCAACCGGCAACGACTCAACGTTATGCCCATTTATCGGCTGACCCCCTTAAAGTGGCTGCTGACCAAATTTCGGGGCAGATTGCTACCATTTTGAATCGTGCATCCAAAGCTTAGTAAGGGGATGTGTCTCATCAATGTAGTGCTGGCCGAGGGGTTTAAACTCATTGTATTTTTTGCCTATTTTTCGAAGTGGTTGGTAATATTGTTGGTATATACTGAAAAATCAAGAAATTGATTTGCAGGGCGACTGGTCTTGATATTGAAGAATTGGATGGACTGAAACATTAAGGGGACTATATGGTGTATAGGATTAACGATCAATCCGATAGTGATCAAAATTTAAAATTTTGTGAACCTATTGAGATAAATATAGTCAATGATAAGTATTTATCACTACCTTATTTGGTACAGATCTTAACTCAAGAGGAAAATAATGAACAAAAAGCCATGAATATGCTAAAAAAAATTTTTAATGAAGCACCAACAAAATTCAGAATAAATGATGAAGATGAAGGTTGGGTGCATTACCCTGTGTGCCAATGATATGTGAGACACTGACCTCCTGATCAATTAGAGTAGAAGGCGGAAAGGGGATCATCACATGGGAGTCTTAATGGTGGGTATCGAGAATCGTA
>JAMOBH010000098.1:0-16670 GCA_039908085.1 Magnetococcus sp. YQC-5 | reverse complement strand
GCACCAGCGACTGAATCAATGGATTTGGTAATGTCTTGCAACGTGAAACCCTGTTCATCCATGGCCTTGTCGGTGCAGGGGTTTGAACTGGGGCCGGAACCGTTTGATGTCAAAGAGATCAAACTGGGACATATGCAATGGCTGGATGAGATGGAAAAGTGGTTGCGCGATCAGGCCCTGGGACAGGAACCAGGGGAAATGGTGATGGTATCTCCCGGTTTGAGTCACTGTCTTGAGTTATGTGTTGACCGTCATTCGGACCATCCTTTTTTCATTCAACTGCGAAAGCACCATGAGACGATTGGCGCACTCGCAGCACAGATGCGAACCTTGGCGCAGAACAACGATCTGGAAGCCGCATTTCAGACCATGGTCCATCTCAAGGGTGCCTCGCAAAAGAGTTTTGATACTCTGGACGCGCTTTATTTGGGCAGGCCAGCCGAATAGGATCTACCCACCCTCTCACCTTGCATCCCGTTTGCGCATGGGCTTGAAGCGGACGCATCGAATCCTGATATGAAAACCTTGGGGGGCGGTGAACCGCCCCCCAAACCCCCCACCCTTTCTTTTTAATAATTATTAAAAAAAAAGAGGGGGTCTGGGGGATTCATCCCCCAGGGTTTTGACTTTTTTTTCTCCAACCCGAATCGGATATTCTCATGTCTCATCCTGTTGAACGTTTTACATCAAACATGGTTATTCAAGATCCAGATTATCATCTTTATCGTTTAGATAATGGTTTGACAGTGGGTGTTTTTCCCATGCCGTGGCTGCATGAAATCGGTGCCACGGTGATGGTACGGGCTGGCAGTCGTTTCGAGACCGAAACGGAATCTGGTATTGCGCATTTTTTGGAACACATGCTGTTCAAAGGGACCGCCTCCATACCAGACCCCACTCGTTTTCACACGCATCTGGAGGCCATGGCGGCGGACATGAACGCTGCCACCGGGCAGGAGGTCAACGCCTACTGGGTGACATTGCCTCCGGCTTTTCTGGAAAAGGGATTCCGTGCCTTTTGTGAAATGTTCACCCAACCAGCCTTTTCTGACATCGAAACAGAACGACGGGTGATTCTGGAGGAGATGCGGGAGGACGAGAATGATCGGGGTGAATGGGCTGTGCCAGCACTCCTGGGTGGACAGGCCTTGTGGCCTGGACATCCTTTGGCACGCTCGGTCCTGGGTACTCGTGAGTCGGTGGGGCGTATTGGCGTGTCGGCGATGCGCGCCTATCTCGAACGTCATTATCGGGGGGGAGGCATGGCCGTGGCTTTTTGTGGCCCTGTTGATCCGGACCGCGCCCTGGCCTTGGCCAATGCCACTCTGGGACATCTTCCTCCTGGCGAGGGTGTGGTATTGAATTCAGCGTGCCTGACGCCGCCTGCTTGTCTGCCCCCCGGTCCCTTTTGGACCGCTGTGGATGATCAAACTTCTCAATTTTCCTTGAACCTGTTTTTTCGGACCGGGGGATTTCGGGATCCAGATTATTATCCCATTTCCGCATTGCGTCGCTTGTTGGATGACGGATTTTCTTCACGTTTGCAATCGGTTGTGCGGGAGCGGCGTGGCTTGGCGTATGATGTCTGGTCTGCATTTACCACCCATTCTGATGCCGGTTATCTGGAAGTGGGGGCATCTCTTTCGCCTGATCATTTGGATGAGGCGTTTTTTTTGTTGTTGGAACAGCTTTTCTCTTTGGTTCATGCCCCGCCAGCCGAGGATGAATGGCAACGCATCATGACCCGCTGGCAGGCGTTTTTGTTGGCCTCGTTGGATCGACCGGTGGAATTGTTGGAAAGGTATGTGGGAGATCGATTGTTTGATGCCGCTGAACCGTTGACTTATACCTGGGAGCAGGTGTGCGCCTTGGATCCTGTTCAACTCCCTTTGGTTGCGGCCCGTTTGCTGCAACCTCACAATATGGCTGTGGTCCTGGTTGGTCCTGATGCGCGCAAGGTCTTGCCGCATTTGAAGTCTGGATTTGCAAAATTGAGATGGCCTGAAAAATAAAATTCATTGTTACTCCAAGTCACGCTTAACCAACACACACGCCGTGGAGAGTGGCACATGATCGCGGACCATGTGCCAATCCTGAGTCGTTTTCAGGCCATTTTGTCTTGGCTTGTCCTCGCTGTCGGGCGGATGCTGACCTTTTTCGGCTGGCGTTACGTGTTGGATAATGAAATATCCACTTCGCTGAAGTGAAATTGATGAACTATTTGAACATCATGCACATTCCAGGCACCGGAAAAAATGCAAACTGTTCGCTCAATATTAATGCGTTGCCCAAGTTTTGCCCAATTTTTACTTAAGCGAAGTAGATACCTGGTATCAGGGCAAGACACCTGTGGTAAAAACGCCATGCACGCCAACTTGCCGATCAGCATCTGCAATCAAATATTTTTCCAGAATTTTTGTCACCTTGGCGGGATTGGTCTGACCATCAACTGATTTTAATTCTTTGTGCAATTCCAACATAGGCTTGCGGCTCGTAATGGCCACAAAGTGATCCGCACCAAATGGGGGTTTCACCTTAAGCGGGAGTTCATAAGCCTTTCCAATATCTATAGTCAAAGAATCGTTAAACGGCGATTCCGTATGAGGATCAAGAAAATTGATCGTGCCATCCGATCCAAGATTGAACAAAGTAAAGTTGGAGTATTTGATATCACCTATAGAGATTATTAATTGTTTGTTGGCATGATGCAATTGATCACCAGGCTTCAGGGAAATGGTAAGCGGGATGGTTGTGCGACTTAAATCTTTAATACGTTCGACCAGGATGACTTTGTCGAAGATCACGTTCAGGGCGGCGGCTTGTTGTGCTGGAGAACCGCCTTTTTCAAGGGTATGCACCATATCCCCCAATGGCGAATAAATCTGTCCACTGACGGCATCCAAAATCCGTGCTGCTGGTTCGTCCATGTCAATCAATTGTAGATTGTTCAATCCAAAGGATGTACCTGGCAGCATTTCCTCTGTGTCCGAAACGGCTATAGTGACCGTTTCCAACTGCCGCATCCAGTTGCCAAATGGTATATACCTGCTTGCCATTCGACCACGGGCTGATCCGCAAACGATGCTTGTATATGGGTTTCAAGGATTTCTTTGGAACGCATTCCAGGAGAATCTTGCAGTGAGGCCACAGCGTGGAATCCGAGGTGGGAAACCTACCAAAGAGCGATTATTTGCAGCTTTTGCAAGACTTGAAAAACGCGGTTTGGTTACGCACTCTCAAGGCGACAGATCACTCAACATCACTATTCATCTTTTGCTTGCGGAAGAGGATAATAAATGATCTGCAATTATCCAATCAACGCCTTCAAAGCGGGTAGTACGGTGGCAGCCACAACCAATGCCAACATCCACCTGTTAAGTCGCATTTCTGCCATGACTTCAAGCCGAAGTTCGCGTAGTTTACTTTTGATTTCTGCGATGTCACCTTTGGTGGCAAGAGCTTCCAGGTTCTTTTCAAAAACCTCTGCTTGCACTTCGGCCATGGCTTCCGCTTGCTTATCAGGGACTCCGACGGCCTTGAGGCGATTGGCGTATTTGAGCGTATCAAAGGTAATAGATGCAACAGTCATATCGGTTTCTCCAGGCGACATCGATGACGCTGAAAGCATAACACACAGAATCACACGTCAGTTTATCCACCAAACAGGTGTTTCAAGGCAGGCAGCACGGTGGACGCAATGACCAAGGCCAGCATCCATTTGATAAGCTTGAGGTCAAAAACCAGTGAATCCATACGGCGATCCATGCGGTATTCGAGTTCACGCAGATCCCCCTTGATAGCCAATTCTTTGAGTTGGCTATCCTGGACCTCCCGAATGGCCTCCGAGAATGCCTCAGCCTGCTTTTCCTCAACGCAGCGTCATGGAGTCGGCGGACGAATTTCAGGGTGTCAAACGTGGCAACGGCAATGGCAGTTTCTCCAGTCGAAATGGATGACTCCAAAAGAATATCAGAAAATCTGAATCTGCACAAAAAATTGTTTGACATGCGACCAACGACGGGGGGCAAGATTGTTGCCGGAGATTGAGAACCTCCATAACGTATGGCGGACAACCGCCCCCGACAGTCTTGGTGGTTTTTTTGTGCCTGAAATTTGTCGTGGCATGCTCACTGCATCCACGTCTGTCACCAGACTCCGGGGGCAACTGGTCTGTCCAGGGCGCAAGCCTAAAGCCAGTTGGCCCAACCATACGTGGGGTTCTCAACCCCCGGAGTCTGGACGATTGAGAACCGTTCTTGCTCCGGCAATGTTAATTGCAACGTATGGAGCAGAACGCATGAACAGCATCAACGCCACAGCCACACCTTCCAGCAGCAACCTCATTCCAGTTTCATTTCACGATTCACAACTCATCCTCATCGAACACAACGGTGAACCCTATGTCGCCATGCGTCCTATCGTGGAAGGCATGGGGTTGGACTGGAAAAGTCAGTCGGTCACATTGCGTTATTCAAAATGGAGGAGATTCCGTGAAGGGAGCCAAAGGCTCTGCCAATCTCTACAGCCTGATCGAAACTGCCAAAACCAACGGGTTGGACCCATACGCCTATCTGCGTCACGTCTTCGAACATATCCCGGCGGCTCAGACTCTGGAGAACTTCGAAGCCCTCCTGCCTTGGAAATTGACCAAGGAGATGCAACCGAAAATCAAGGCCGCTGCTTGACGGGGAGAAATTGGCGGGTGAGCAGGGAGCGGATGTCCGGCTGGTCTGCAACGATAAGAATACGCGCCATCAGTAGAGGCTCCTGGGCTGTCAAATTGCAACATGTCACGAGTTGATCTGATCCATGCAAAGTTATGCACAGTCGTTTTTTTTTTAATCATTGGTTTCCCGTCCAACCAATGGATTTTTCACATCCCCCATTTTTTGGATTTGTTTGGCTGCGGCCAAGGCTTCCTGACGGCGCGCAAAGGGGCCGGATAAAACGCATTCAAAATGCCGGGTTCCATTTTGTATGGATTTGCGGTAAACCGGCAGGTTCATGGCACGAATTTTTTCTGTCAAGGTGGTCGCGAGGGTGCTGTCAAGGGCAAAACAGGACAAATGCACAATAAAACCGGTTGGAGTGGATTTTTGCGTGGGCTTGCGTGATTCGGGTTCCGACTGGTTTGGAGTCCATGCTGGGCGAATGGGAACCTCTGAAAATTCCCCTGGGGTGACTGTGACATCGGACAGGGGGTCGAGGGGGGTGATTGTCGGAGGCGTAATCACGAGGGTTGGTTCAGGAATGCTTGTTGGTGCTGTCATGGGCTGATTCAAAATTTTTGATGTTTGTGTATGATCTGTTTGGCGAGGGTCTGGATTGGGGGAGGGGGCTGGAGTGGTTTTTTGCACGGCTTGAATGGCCTGGATGATTTTCATCACCTTGGGATGATCTTTCCCATAAGCCTTGACCAGCACTTCGATGGCGCGTTGAAAAAAGAGATCCGCTTTGGCTGAGGCACCGTCCTTGTGTAAAAAACTGCCCAATCTGGCCAACCAGTCAGACAATCCCAGGGCATCCGCTGCAAAAAAGCGTTCAGCAGAGGCCATGGAACGGGCAAACAAAGAGTCGGCCTCGGTCAAGCGTCCCTGACGCCAGCTGATGTGGGCCAAATGGCTTGAAATAAAGGCCACTTGCAGGTGATCTGCGCTCAAGTGCTTTTCGGTTACGGTCAAACTGCGTCGAAACAATGTCTCCGCACCTGGCAAATCGTTGCGAGTGAAACGCAACAGAGCCAAATCATTCAAAATTTTTACCAATGCCGGATGTTCTTTGTCGAAAGTCTTTTCTCGCAGTTGCAAAACCCGTTGCAACAGGGGTTCTGCTTCCTGCCTGCGTTCCTGGGCGATCAGGGATTCTGCCAGTCGTTCCAGGCTTTCTGACAATTCAAGCGGGGCGGTGTCGTGGAATTTTTCCATGATTGCCACGGCGCGACGCAACAAGGGATCCCCTGATGTGAATTCGCCCCGGAAGAGGTGATAACGTCCCAGTTCTCGCAACGATTCGGCCACCAACGGGTGATCCAAGCCCATGGCGTGTTCCCGGATGGTCAATGCCCGCTTGGCAGCACGACTGGCGGCCTCGATTTCTCCACGGGCCAATTGAATCCTGGCCAGCAGCATGTTGGCTTCAGCCACCCTTGGGTGTTCTGGCCATAACCGTTTGGTCAGTATCGGGAGTGCGTTTTCCACCAGATTGGCAGCCATGGCTTGCAGTTCCGGCTCAGCGACTTGCACACGGGCCAGATTGATGCGTGCACTGGCGGTATGCAAATGTTCAGTGCCCAATGATTTTTCCAGGGAGGTCACGACTGTTTCCAGCAATGAGCGGGCGGCGTGAAATTGTCCTGAATGCAGCCTGCTGCGGGCCAATTTGGTCTGAGCCTCTGCAACTTCCGGGTGAAGGGGTCCGTGGTGTTTTTCCAGGATGGCCACAGCCTTGGTCAAGGGGGAGTCTGCTTTCTGGTCATGCCCCATGGCCAGATGGAAATCCGCCAGTTGCATCAGGGTCATGGCCGTGATGAGATTGTCTGGTCCGAATTTTTGGGTGGCATCCATGACTGCCAGCTCAAGACGTGTTGCGTTTTGTTCCACCATGGAACCTTTGAGTTCTGCCCCATGGAGGCTGGAGAGGCCAAGAAAACACCAGAAAAACAAATTCAATAACCACGATCTGTGCATCGATGGGAGTGTCCGGTTCATTGTTGGCCTTTTCATGATGGATGATGTCCCTGCACAAGGTGACACGGATCCTTTCAATGCAGGTCAATACCAATATCATAGTAGATCATGCAAATCAATACCTCATCTGCACGCTGCATAACTGTACGTGGTCACAAACCAGAGTGTGTCAGCAAGCGTGCATGGCAAGTCAGCCCCTTATATTGATAAGCATCAATAAAAGAACAGGCTTTTCGGTGCAAGATTCCGGTATTGGCATGACGCAGGAGCAGAGTGACCAATTGTTTCATCCCTTTGTGCAAGCGGATGGTTCAGTCACCCGAAAATTGGGCGGGACGGGTCTTGGTTTGGCCATTTCCAAGCGTCTGGTTGGGATGTTGGGGGGGCACATCCGGGTGGAAAGCGCGCCTTCCAAAGGGAGTACCTTTTTTTTCACGGTCTCATTTCCACGACAGATTGAGCAGGAAGGCAACGCACTGACTGTACCCGACACGATGCAAAATCGGCATGTCTTGCTCGTGGAGGATCATGACAGGGTCACACGTTCCCTGAAAGAGATTCTGGAATTTTTTACTTTTATTGTAACGGATGTCCGTTCGGGATCTCTGGCTGTGCAGGAGATTGAAAGAGGGCTTGACGTCGGGAGTCACTATTCACTGGTGGTGCTGGATTGCAGGGGAGTGCTTTGGAAGAATTACAGCATTTGGAAGGGTCTATTTATCGTCTTGCCTTCAAAGATGCCCTTGTTTCCCTGGCTCTGTTGGTTGAAAAGCTTGGATTGTCGTTGAATGATCTTGAAACGTGATTTGAGTGTTTAATGTGATGTATCAACTCCATGGATCAGGAGGATCTGTTATGAAAAAAGACAATGAAAAACATAAGATTTTGATTGTTGATGATGTTCCAACGAATATCATGACGCTGGCGACAATCTTAAAGGAGCATTATGAAGTCCTTATCGCAACCAGTGGCCATGATGCCCTGGAGCTGGTTGCAATGAATCATATTGATCTTGTCGTATTGGATATTGTGATGCCAGATATGAATGGCTATGAGGTTTGCAGGAGACTTAAAAATAATTCTAATAGCAATTCAATTTCTATCATTTTCATGACAGCCAGCCAGGATGATCGTGCAATGACCAAAAGCATTGTTTCTGGTGGGGTTTATTATTTGCAAAAACCTGTTGATGTGAGTGTTTTACAGCCACTTATCAAACATTTATTGTCAAAACGTTAGATTGAAAGACCTTGGGGGGCGGTGAACCGCCCCCCAAACCCCCCACCCTTTTTTTTTATTATTTTTTTTTATTATTTTTTGAAAATATTAAAAAAAAAAGAGGGGGTCTGGGGGATTCATCCCCCAGGGTTTTGGTTTTGACTTTTTGTTCCGAAGGGCACCATGTCCCGCGTTCAGCGACAACCTCGAATTTCACGCCAATGGCGTGCAAAACAGCCTTGATTGTTTCAAAGCGAGGATGTGCGTCTACTGTGAGTGCTTTGTACAGATGCTCTCTGCCAATTCCTGCGTCTTTGGCGATTTGCTCCATGCCACGTGCTTTGGCCACATCGTCAAGTGCTGCAATGAATACAGCGGGATTCGGGTCATCGGCGACCGCCGAAAGATACCCGGCAAAGGCCTCGTTATTGTTGAGATAATCGGCCACGTCGAATGGCGCGTAGGTCGTTTTCATCGTTTTGTTTCCTTGAGTTGGTGGGCCATTTTTTTTTGCACGGGCAATATCTTTTGTCTGTGATGATGTGTCGCCGCCAGCCAGCAAAATATAGATGGTTGTTCCTCTCTGAATACAATAGATTCGGTAGCCTGCTCCGACATGAATACGCATTTCAAAAATGCCTTTGTCGATTGGTCCGCAATCGCCGAAATTGCCAAATGTGGCACTACGAAGGCGGGCCAGGATTCTATCCTTCGCTTTTTGGTCGGATAGACCTGACAACCATGTATCAAAGGAGAGAGGATCGAATAAATGTATTCATGTTTTTCATTCTATCCGATCAGATCGTGGCTTGGCAATGCATCAGAAATCATTCCACCCCATTCCTCCGCCCACGCTCCCGAAACCTGCGTCATTGAAACCATTTCCACCATTTGATCCTGTCGCATAACCCGTTCTGGTATGTCCCAGGGAATGAAATTCTCCCACTCGTGTGGAACTTTCGGTGGCAATACGCCACAACATTTCCAGGGCGTCAGGTCCATCGTCATGGGCATCCGCCTCTCCCCAGTGACGCATCTGATCCAACAGGGTCTTCTGATCCTCACGAAACCGGATCAGACCATTGGCCACATGCGGTTGCAACGCACTGATACGCAATCCTTTGTCTCTGGTAGGTTTGATTCCTCTGGCCGGGACTGGAATGCCGAGACGGGCTGAACGCCGAATCAATTCATCTTTGAAAAATTCCTGAAACTGTATGGCTTCCACCACCCACAAGCGACAGTCATAACGTGCCTGACAGGCCATGACATCCTCGATGATCTGATCGGGCTGTCGACGTCGAATATCGGCTTCCACCACATGCAACACCCCAGTGGCCCGATCATAACCACCCACCAGAATGGCCGAGGGATCTCCCTGTTGACCGGATTTTCCCATGGAAGGATCCACTGCCCCAAAATACAACCATTCCTGACTCTCCCGACTCCAGAACGAGACATTCCCGAACGGGGCATTTTCTTGCATGGGCTGGTTTTGCAATTCGGCATCAAAGGCGTCGCTGCCATCACGTGTACGAATTTTCATCAAGGTTTCCAGGCTCCTTACCCCTGGCCAGGAAAGTTGTGCCCCGGCATCCATTTGCAGTTTGTGTTCATGATAAAAAGCGTCAGCAGCGGATTCTCCTTCTTGCATCAGAATCGCTTGCCAACGGTCCCATAAAGCCATATTGTCCGGCCAACGCAGAATCGCCTGGAAACGTACCGACTCCCATAACGGATTGGCCATGATCCGCGCCAGGACCGAATCATGATGGAGGATGGTTCCCACATAAATGACATCCATGGAATCATCCGGCGGTCCCAGTTTCAAAACGGCTTTTTTCAACCAGATTTCCAGTTTGTCCCGTTGTGTCCTGCTGCGGACGTTGTCATCGTTCTCCAGGTCGTCACACACCACCAGATCTGGACGGGCCGCGCCATGACGCAATCCACGCAACCGGGCACCAGAACCCACGGCCTGTAACTTGATGCCGTTTTTGGTGACCGCCAATCCTTCCTTCCAGATGCGGCCCGCGCCACACTGTTTTGGAAAATCCCGACACAAACGGGGATTGGCTTCCAACTCTGCTTTGACGGCTTCCAGCATGGCAGCGGCCTGATGATGCGCATCCATGATAATAATAATGTATTTGCTGCGTTCAGTCATTACGCGCCAAAGTGTAAAAATTTGTGTGATCAAGGTTGATTTTGCCTCACCACGTGGCGCAGCCAAAGCCAGTTTGCTCCCTTTTCGACTGACCGATCCCATTCTGGGCAAGCGTTCATAGAGCCAGGTATGCAAAACACTGTCATATTGAGAGATGTAATGTGGAAAATAAGTTTTAGCAAAAAAACGTAATGATTTTCCTGTCTGCTCGCGCCGTTGAGTGATCGCCTCCACCCCATCCGCAAAGCCAGCCACCTGGTCCTCGATCTCATCGCGCAATCTGGCGCCGAGTGCTGCCACATTCTCCTGAAATTGTTTGGAAACATGAAATCCACGAACAATCATCTCTGGCTTCCTCATCAAAGTGCGTTGTCATATGTTGTGAGACTGTTACATACTGCCAGTCAGGGTTGCCATGTGAAGTATTGCATGAAATCATATCAATTTAAGTATTAAATGTGTATTTGGTGATTTTGTTTTGGATTTTGAGAATGAATTCTGTCTGGCCTGAACCTGGAATCAACCTGCAGGGGGGGCTTGTGAAGCGGTTCAAGTGGGATGGCAGGCAGGATGCCATCCAGTTTGCCATCCCGTTTGTTCCGACTTTGGAGTTGACAGGACGTTTTCATATGGGCAAGACCTGTTTTTTCCAGTATTCTTGCAGCTTGTGATCATTGCCTGTTTTGGTGTTCTTCGCACTCTTGATTTGGTACAACAATGGATACGTTACCTTCATCCATCACCAATCCGCGTCTGATCCCCTGGTTGATCCTGAGTTTGGGGTTGGCCTTTACTGTCTTGTATTGGCATCATGAAACAACCCGCAATACAGCCCTGGCCCTTGATCAATTTCACAAACTGACCGTCAACCTCCAGGAAACTGCGAGAGATCGACTGGAAGTACATGCTGACCTGTCTCGTGTCCTGTCTGCGTGGTTCATCTCCAAACAGGAGATATCCAACGATGAGTTCAAATCGTTTGCCGCAGCTCTTGTCCCTCTGGGCCGCCACCCTGGATTGCTGGAATTGGCCTTTGTGGAACCTGTGGCAGAGGGGGATCGGGCCACTTTTGAACGGAATGTCAGATCTTATTTGCCTGATTCTGCTTTTAGAATCATTGCGGATGAACCGCGCCCTGAGTCTTTTGTGATTACTTATCATTTCGCGATGGACCCGACTTACCTCCCGTTTCCTCCAGGCGAAGACCTTGTGACGGAAAAACGACGCCGTCAGACAGCCCAGTACACCAGAGATTCCGGGGAACCGCTTTTTTCTCCTCCTTTTATACGCCATGATGTCCAAGGCAAACCCGAAACAGAACTTTTGCGTTTGACTCCGGTTTACCGTCAGGGAGTCCCGGTGACCAATGCCATGGAGCGCAGAGAGGCTTTGCGGGGTTGGGTGGTTGCGGTCTATAATGCCCGTTTTTTCTTTCAAGACCTGTTTCGTCATTCGGCGACACAGATTCGCACGGAAGTTTTTGATGGTCCTGCCTTGCGGCTCACGGCGCACATTTTTGACTCCCATCCTCAATTGGGGGGTGCATCGGTTGATGATGAGTGGACCAGAACGGTTCGTGGTTTTGAAGATGGGGGGATCTGGACTTACCGTTTCAGCCCTGGACCGTTGTTTTTCAAGTATCATCCAGAACAAGGACCGATTCTTGTTCTGTTTGCTGGTGGACTGATCAGTGCTGCTTTGGGATTGGCCGCATGGTCTTTGATTTCCAGTCGGGAACGTGCCATGGCTCAGGCCGTGGCCATGACCAGGGCACAACGGGAAAGCGAAGAACGTTTGCGTCGCACGGTCCTCTACGCGCCTATTCCCATCATGATCCATGCTACGAATGGCAATGTCATATTGGTCAATCGGCGTTGGTTGGAGTTGTCCGGCCACTCTCATGAGGAGATTCCCACTTTGGGATCCTGGGTGAAACACATACTGCCCCCGAATGAACAACGGGCCGCCCTGGATCTGCTGGGCGCGGATTTCGCGCCGGATGCCCCTTTCAAAGAAGGCGAAGTCAGCATTCTGCCAGAGCAAGGGGAACGCCGGGTGTGGATTGTGCGTTCCCGTCCCATGGGGGCCATGGATGATCCACAAGGATTGATTATCACCATGGCCATGGACATCACGGAACGCAAAAAGGCCGAAGCCACGCTGCTGGAGGCCAAACTGGAAGCCGAAGACGCCAATCGAGCCAAAAGTGAATTTCTGGCCACCATGAGCCATGAAATTCGCACCCCGATGAATGTCATTGTTGGCATGGCGGAAGTTCTGGAAGAGACCGAATTGACCCAGGAACAACGACAGTATGTGAATATATTCAGGCGTGCAGGAGACAGCCTGTTGGATTTGATCAACGACATACTGGATTTGTCGAAAGTCGAAGCGGGTCGTATGGAACTGGATCACGCCCCGTTCCAACTGGGTGAAACGTTGCAAAGAATCATGGATATCATGGGGATGCGTGCCAAGGAGAAAGGACTGGCACTGACCTTGGAACTGGCACCGGATCTCCCGGATCAACTCAAAGGGGATGCCAAACGGTTGCGGCAGGTTCTGATCAATCTGGTTGGCAATGCGATCAAGTTCACTCAGGAGGGGAAGATTACGGTTCGCGTACAGCTTTCTGCGGATGACAAACCGGGCGGATTCCGATTTGCGGTGCAGGATACGGGGATTGGCATTCCCAAGGAGAAACAGTCGGCTGTGTTTGAGGCTTTCATTCAGGCTGACGCCTCCACCACGCGCCAATATGGAGGGACTGGTTTGGGATTGGCCATTTCACGACGTCTTGTGGAGCTGATGGGGGGGCAGATGGAGTTGAACAGTGAACCAGGGCATGGGAGTACGTTCAGTTTTACCGCCTATTTTGAGCGGATCACACCATTGGAAGAAGAGACTCCTGTTCCTTTGCGGGGTACGGATTTGAGTCGCGTCAGGATTCTGGTGGTGGATGATCAAGCGGACAGTCGTTTGTTGCTGACGCGCATGGTGATTGCCTTGGGGGCTGAGGTGGAGATGGTGGCGGAATGCGCGCAAAGCATAGCTGCCTTTCGTACTGCGCAAGCTGCCAAAATGCCTTGTCATCTGGTGGTGTTGGCGTGCAGTGACAAGGATGCCAATGGACTGGAGAGGGCGCAACAGTTGAGAATGGAGATGCAACAACCCAATTTGCCTGTGATTACGGTGACCTCCTATTATCAAGAGGGGGATTTGGCCCGTGGTCGGGAATTGGGGATTGAGATGCTTATCAAACCGGTCAAGCGTTCGGATCTGTGGGACGCGATTCAAATGGCGTTGGTTGCGGAATCCAACAAAGGGGCCAGCAAAATCGAATCGATGGCTGCTCCCATGGTTCAGGAAGGTGGCATGGCGATTCTGGTGGTGGATGATTCCGAGGATAACATTTTGTTGGTAAGGGCTTTTTTGAAAAAGAGTCCGTACCGTTTGACTTTTGCCCACAACGGCGAGGAGGCGGTGCAAAAGATCACATCCGGGGAGGTGTTTGATGTGGTGTTGATGGATGTGCAGATGCCGGTCATGGATGGTTATACGGCCACCAGGAAGATTCGTCAGTGGGAGCAAGCCAATCATCGGACACCGGTTCCGGTGATTGCCTTGACGGCCCATGCCTTTGCCGAAAATGAACGGCAGACCCTGGAGGCTGGTTGTTCTGAACATTTGACCAAACCCATCACCAAACCGCGTTTGCTGGAGGCCATTGCCCGTTATGCGGTCAGGAAGGAGGGGGAGGCATAAATGATATCCGATGGAAACAGCGTTTTAATCATTTTGACCGGGCTTTTGTTTTGCTGTGGGAGGTGAAGGAACAGGGCATGGAATCGCTCTTTCTTATCCTGACACGCGGCCTTTTACTGAAATCGGGACGGTTTGGTGAAGGTTTTTGCATTCGGCCTAAAAAGGGTGTTGCGTATGTGTTTTGACTGGTGATCTAATGATAAACAAAGGTCCATAGGGGTGAAGCGGTGACTAATGAGCCACAAGAGAAAGCGGGATGGTGTCCCAAGATAATTTTTTAGGTGGAGTAAATATTATGGAAGATAAAGTTACCATAGCAATTGTGTCAGCTTTAGTTGGATCTGTCGTAACATTTTTTTCAAACTACATTATACCTGTTTTTTTTATCGAAAGAATTAAAGATAGAAGAAGTTCTCTCAAATTATTTTATCGGTGTTCAGCTCCAATAATCCATTCATCTTACCTTCTTATCAGAAGATTGCAAAATATAATCGATGAGAAAAATCATATAGCTCTTTCGGAATCATGGCAACCTAAACCACATTGGCCAATGACGAATGAATACTTCGTTGAAAGTACTATTTACTTGTTTGGACTGTATTTTGCTGCTTTAGAGAAATTTGAGGCAGACTCAATGCATCTGCTTTCCGAAGGTAAAAATTATAAAGCTCTTTTTGAATTAATAAAAAATACCAGAAGAGCTTTGTATGATGTTTCGTTGAATACGGATCGCATTTTTGATTTTCAAGTATACCTCATGGAGCAGAAAGCTATAGGAGATTTATTTTTAAGTGATAAAAATGATTTTAAAGTGATCAGCTATTCTGAGTTTATGTTGTCAATGAAAAACGAAGAGCATTTTATAAGGGTGATGTCACCGATAAAAAAACTTATAATAAACATTTCGAATGGTGATAATGATTTTAGAATGATTCGCCTGTCAAAATTCAGAGAAGAGCTTAAAGGTTTGCATAATTTTCTTGCAAAATCATTGCATTCTAATGTCTATAATATTAATGAAGCAATACGTTTAGACGGGGAGTCTCGTAAACGAGGTTAAAGTTATATATGGTTATTTATAATTGTAATGCGTTAATTGAGGATAGATTGATTGAAAAGTCATGGGTCAGGATACGTGAAGGAAAAATAATTGATATTGGGCATGGTTGCTTTCAAAACAAGTCAGAGATTTGTGTTGATGGTGGGAATCATTTTTTACTGCCAGGATTAATTGATTTGCATTGCTGTGAATTCAAAAAATTTCTTTCTCCTCGTCACAGTTTAAGCATAAATCCAAAACTTGCGATAAATTGTTTTGAGTTCTATTGTATGAAAAACGGTACAACTACTATTTGTAATACTGTGCGTTTGTCTGATCTGCTTGTTTGTGGTGAAATTAATATTAATGGCAAACAGGGTTCTGAATTTAATATGTCATTTCTGAAGCCGAGTAATATGAATTTTATAATGCATTTGCGATGTGATTTGGCGTGGGCTGAAATAATTCTAGAGTCTGTTCGTGTTTGTGGTGAGTTTAATCCTAAAATAATATCTTTTATCAGGTGTGCTCAAGGAGTTGGGCGATTTAAAAAAGATGGAAGTTTTTCTGAATATCTTAAAAATAATACTAATTATGAATCGTCGATGGTCAAGGAATATTCCAGGAGTGAAGCAAACGAAAATATGTTTCAGCGTGCAAGAGTGATTGTAGAGCATGTTCGGAATAAAGGGGTTGTTTTTTTGTATTCATGACCCTCAAGATTTTTATGATATTGAGTACTCTAAAAAAATAATATTTCTGTGACTGAGTTTCCTCTTACCTTGGAAGCAGTGAATGCTTGTAAACAGTTTGGTTTGTCAGTCTGTGGTGGTGCCCCAAACATTATTAGAGGAGGATCGCAATATGGAAACTTAAGCGTAAAAGAAATTTGGAAAATGAAATTGCTAGATGTTATTGTTTCTGATTATCATAATCCATCTTTATTAAATTCTATTTATAATATTTGTCAGGAAGATGGTGGTTTGATTGATGATAAATTTATTGATACACTGAAATTGGTGACAGAAAATCCTGCAAAAATTTTAGGAATGTTGAAAGGTAAAATACAAAAAGATTATGATGCGGATTTGATACTTGTTAAGAATATAGTTTTAGACAATGTTGTATATCCAGAAGTGGTGATGTCAGTTGTAAACGGGGAAATAAAATATGCATGCAATCCTTTAATTTTTTTTGCAATTCAGCAAACAGGCAAAGTTCTCTAGATTTAAATCTGGTGTAGCCATAAGGAAGCAGGTATGCTGTCACCAGATTTTGTAGTATATGTTGATATATTACTGATCAGTTTTTGAAATCAGGGAGCATATATGTACCGTTTGACTTTTGCCCACAACGGCGAGGAGTCTGTGCAAAAGATCAGTCAGTGGGAGTAAGCCAATCATCGGACACCGGTTCCAGTGATGGCCCTGACGGCCCATGCCTTTGCCGAAAACGAACGACAGACCCTGGAGGCTGGTTGTTCTGAACATTTGACCAAACCCATCACCAAACCGCGTTTGCTGGAGGCCATTGCCCGTTATGCGGTCAGGAAGGAGGGGGGATCCCCTGATTTTTTTGATTCCATTTTGGGATGTGAAGTGTTTTACTATTAGGGGTCCAGGGGGATTATCCCCCTGGTGGGGTTTGGGCGAGAGCCACTAAACTAACCATCCCAAGAGGGTCAGGGTTTACCATGAAAGAACACTTGGCACAGGCAAAAACTCACCTTTGCCTTTCTTTAAATAAGAAAGGTTATGTAAATCTTAAAATTAAAATTCGGCTTATGCTGCCTTGG
>JAMOBH010000461.1:0-3267 GCA_039908085.1 Magnetococcus sp. YQC-5 | reverse complement strand
ACAGCACCTGGAGTCGGCTCTCCTCATCCTGGAGAACGACCCTGATCGTATCAGCTCAATCACGGCCTGGCCGTGGATTATTAATGCTCTATTGACTTAGAAATGGAATCAGTACCCACAGAGTACCCACCAGAAAAATTTCCAACACCGGAAATCACCCGGATACGTCCGGCAACGAACCTGCCACATCACGCACGGAACGCAGCTCGACGGCCCGTAAACCCTTCCCCACCGTTGCTCTATCCGGCTGAGCTACGGGGACAAACGCATCATCCCTCAAATTGAGCATGTTCCATCCCCCACCGGTTCCATTGCAGGTGTTCCTGGATTTTATCAATACGTTTGACGTAGCACGTCTCTATAGGCTACTCTACCGAGGAATGATGGATGACCACCAGGGACAGAAGGGGGGGCGTAGGCTGTCCAGTGACTGAACCACCAAAATATCGGGAAAAGAGGACGGAACGGTTTGCATCTGGTGAACGTGTCCGGGAGTTTCAGGCGTTCGAGGAGCAAATCAAGAAGCGCCTGGTCATCCTGGACAGTGCCGTTTCCCGTCAGGGGCTGATGCTGTTGCCAAGCAATCGCTTTGAAGCCCTGGGTGGAGACAGAAAGGGACAGTTCAGCATCCGTATCAACCAGCAGTGGCGTGTGTGTTTTGAGTGGCCGGATGGTGCCTCGAAGCCATACAACATCGAAATTGCCGATTACCATTGAGCGAAAAACCATGGATACGACCGAGAGAAGGCCGATATACCCAATCCATCCAGGTACGGTACTGGCGGACGAGTTGGAAGAGCTTGGAATGAGTGCTGCTGACCTTGCAAGGGCCATCCACGTCCCATCCAACCGGATATACCAACTCATTGCTGGCAAACGTGCCATGACGGCGGATACCGCCATTCGGCTGGAACAGTGGTTAGGGGTAGAGGCAGCGTTTTGGTTGAACCTCCAGAAGACTTATGAACTGGATGTGGCCATGGCCGAACACGGAGAGCGAATCAGAGGGAGCATCACTCGTCTCAACCGGCACGTGCAAACGGATGCTGTATGTCATGCGTGATGGTACTGGTATTTTTATCGCTTCTTCCATAATCGGTCAGAGAATGAATTTTTGGTATTCTAGACATGATTTTGAGATTAATACACCAGATTCTTAGTAATCGGGCAATAAACGGCGTTCTGTCAGGGCATTGACAAAGCAGCCTGGTCCACCTTCCAGGGCAGAAGGCTTTCATAGTCATCCGCAGTTGCTGCGGTGGGCAGTTGGGCGAAACATCCGGTAGCGCCTGACATAAGTGAACAGCCCCAGGTTGGGTGCGAGCAGGCTTTTGCCGGCGTTGACCATGGCGTAGAGCAGGCAAGCCCCGTCCAGCCAGTCTTGCGGGAGGATTTTGAGTTGCATGCGCTTCTCGTGCGGTGCGGACGTAATCACAAGCTCTGTCGGTACGGCAGAAAAAACAGAGCATCCTGATTATACTTTAACTTATATTATTGCGTACGTCAACGATATTGATTATATTACAGGCAATACGGGGGGATCGCAGATCAGGGAAGAGCAAAGGAGGCGTAATGGGATGGAGATGGTTTCTGCCGGGTCAGACCTGATCATCAGGGTATGATCAGCGCATCAAGTTCTGCTGCCTCCCATCAGTCGGGCCAGTCCGGCATGACCGGCAGAGGTATTGAAACTCTCGGCACGGGAAAGCACCAGGGCTGGGCGGTTCTTGGATGCCTCGCGGTCCGTGAAGGGGAACGGCACACGCACAACCGAGAATTGCTCAAAGATCACGATAGGCTTCCTCGTCGGCGGGGCCACTCCATTCGGAAAGCGTACCCTCGACCGCGCGCAGGTATTCGATGTCCATGGTTTGCACGCGGCGCACGGTGGCCGTGCCGTCATCGCCAACCTCCCAGGCGATCAGGTCACCCGGCGTCACGTGCAGCGCGGCGCGAACATCCTGCGGGATGGTGGTTTGGCCTTTGGAGGTGATCTTGGCAATGGCGAGCATCGGTCGGCTCCATCATGGCGTTCTTACTCTCCTTACCATACAGCCATGACGATCAAGGGGCAATTGATTCCGTTGCTCGACTGCCGTACTTGGCAGAACAAGGCATTTCTCTTGCTCAATACCTGTAGGCCACCCCATAATGGACTGAGAAAAATGGTGATGCAGACTTTCCGTTGTTCCGCACCTACTGGAAATTGACTGATCCGCCGTTTATGATGCATGACAACGGAGGAGACGACCATGGAAACGAATAAGGCCGGGAAACGCTGCAGCGATATCGACGAAAGCGAAAGATTCACCCTTTGGTGGCGCCTTTACAGCCCCTCATGACCGAGGAAAACGCCATGGAGTGCAGCCTGCGGCAGTCCATTTTCCGCTGAATCAAGACAAGTTATGATCCTGTCCATCCACCCCATCACACGACAAAGGAGTCCGAAGATTGCCCAAGATTGTTACGTTGCCTGCCGGGGAGAATTGGGTTTGCCTGTGTGGCCGTTCCGGAAAGGCTCCGCATTGCGATGGTTCCCACCAGGGAAGCGGAATGCAACCGAAGCGGGTGCAAATGACGGATGCCGGATCGGTGGCGGTCTGCGACTGCCACCGGTCCGGAAACGATCCGTTTTGCGACGGCAGCCACAAATCCCGCGCTTGATGGTCGTTGGTTTGGTGTCTTATGCTTTGGCCTTATCTACCATGGAATGGGAGTATAACTGACATGAAAAAAATCTTGCTTGCCATCGCCGTTGCCGGCGTGACTGTGGCTGCCAGCCATGTCGCACTGGCCGAAGAGACCAACCCTGCCATCGTTCACCGTCAGGGGATTTACAAGAGCATGGCCGGACACATGACCGCGATGAAATCCATCCTGTTTTTGGGGTTCGACGCCCCTGCGGACCTCCCTTTCCACGCCCAGGGGATTCTGGACGCCTTCGGACACATGGGCAATTCCTATCCTCCCGGTTCGGACAAGGGCGAGACCAAGGCCAAGCCGGAAATCTGGACCCAGCCCGACAAGGTCAAGCAGCGCGCCATGGATGGGGTCGCGGCCGCCAAGGCGCTGGTGGCGGCCGCTTCGGGGAGCGACAAGGGGGCGACGGTCGCCGCGTTCAAGGCCATGGGCGAGAAGTGCAAGGCCTGTCATGACGACTTCCGCAAGGAGTGACGATGCCGTCAAGGTCTGGGATCTGCCCACCCGGCTGTTTCACTGGAGCCTGGTCTTGGGGGTGATCTCGGCTTTGCTGTCGCGCAAGTTCGG
>JAMOBH010000460.1:0-3275 GCA_039908085.1 Magnetococcus sp. YQC-5 | reverse complement strand
GACAGGAGGAGTCGTGACAGGAGGAGTCGTGACAGGAGGAGTCGTGACAGGAGGAGTCGTGACAGGAGGAGTCGTGACAGGCGATTCCGTCGTGGGCGGATTCGTTCCAGGCGGATTTGTCCCAGGCGATTCCGTCGTGGGCGAATTTGTTGTCTCACCCGGTCTGTCCCCTCCGCCCGGCCCATTCGTCCCCTCCGGTCCAGACGTTGCGGGTGGAGCACCTCCCGGAGAGTTCGTCACAGGAACAGGAGTCCCCTCCGGTTCTGTCGTCGTCGGGGCTGCCGTCACCGGATCAGTCAAGGTCGGATTGATCGCCGGAGGAAATGTGGTCTCCCGGCCACCTTGTCCGCCAGGCATACCACCGCCATCATCGTCCGCATCACCGTCACGGGGAGAGGCATACTCTCCATCGGGGGGGGCAGTCGGCTGCGTCCTGACCTCCGGCTCGCTTCTCGCCACCTTCACTTCGGAGGTATCGTGCCCAAACTCGATCGGCTCAAACGTGGGTACTTCCGTCGGCGGCATAGGTACGGGAATTTGCCGGGCCCCGTCTGGATTATCGATGTCCGCTACCTGCTGACCCCGCCCCATATCATCTACAGCCACCTTGGCCTGGGTCTGCAATACCGCATCGGCCTGCTTGACATTCTTGGAAACCTCCAACCCCCCCACCCCAGGCTGCAGATTGGCCAAGTCATCCTGGCCCTTCGCCTCCTCTTTCTCGCTCTGGACCAATTCGCTCTCATGGGCGGTGGACGGCGTATCCTCTGCCGTCAGGTGCAGCAGCTCAGCCGCCTGTTGTTGATCCTGGGTGTCGTGGTGTTCAGCCATCTGGATGACTCCTGAAGCTAGAATACGTGGTTAAGCCGCTCTTCCGTATGTGGTTCTGGCGCAGGTACCGAGCATTGATCCCGTCCAGCACTGCGCGATTGGTTCGCTTTGTCGGCCTGAGCCCCCCTTCCTACACAGAAGGGATCAAGCAGTGTCACGGACAGTTGATGCCATCCAGAAAAAAAAGTCAACTCCAGACTCAGGAACTACCCATTCGTTATAGGGGAAGGCGCAATCCCGGCACACGATCACGCACGCACTACACCCCCAAAACAGAGGTCAAATGGACGCCATATCAGGAAAAAAGTCAATACCAGAACCGGGAACCAGTCATTCGTTATAGGAAAGATCGCGACTCCCGCTCACGATAACGCCAGCCCATTGCCTCTGCAGGAGATCTGCTTGCTTATTGGCAGGAAACTGAACGCCCAGCACCGTTCAGATCGACTGCAGTGATTATCTGTAGAGGGTGCCTTGCCATACCGGGGAGGGAAGTGTACTCTCTTGCATTTGTGGAGAAGTTGTGTCGGTTCAAAATACACCGTCGCTGTCTGGTAGCCATGTCTCTTGCCCTCCTGCTTTCCCGTGCCAGTCCCTTGGCTGCGGTCGCGTGTACTGCACCCGGCGCGTATCTGGGTGCGCCTTATCCAGCCTGCACCCTCTTTTTCACGTTGTGCGATGGCCATGAGCGCGCCAGGGTCTTTCATCTCTCTGCAGACAATTTTATCCACGCTTGGCAGGCGGGTGTTGCGCGTTGCACGCAGATAGCCAAACGACACAAACGACCCTTTCAGTGGTTACGCGTCGACTGGGTGACAGCGGTGGAATCCACCACATGGGAGGCGTTCAATAAACGGTTGCACGGCACCAAGCGTACCTATTTTCGCCAAGGGTTGGCCTTTGACCCGGCACTGAAGACGGCCTTTTTGGAGCAGGAACTCAACGCAAACGCCATACTGTATGGCGATACCCATCTCGAACATGCCGAGTTTAATCCGAGCCATTTTGTTGACTATGCGAACAAACGGTATGGCAAGCCTCTCAAAACAGATTTTTCCCCGCAAATGCCGGTTTACCTGTTCTCAACAGAGGGATTATTCTGTGACGCAAAGAGTGAGCCCCTTCCTTTGCTCGGAACCGGTTGGGCAACCGGGCGACGGGTCACCGGCCCACTGACCGCAGGAAATGTGTTGAGACTGCTGGAAAGCGGTGCGACTTATCTGACTCGCCAGGTGCAAAAGAACGGTCGATTTGTCTACGGTTGCTTCCCCTGCTTTGACCGGGAGATTCCCTCCTACAACGCACTGCGTCATGCCAGTTCCACCTATGCCATGCTGGAGGCCTGGGAATTGCTGCAAATTCCACCGCTCCGAGCAGCCATAGAGCGTGCCCTGGACTATCTGCTCCACTCCCTGGTACGTCACTATACCCTGCCCGACGCCAGTACCCTTGCCTACGTAGTTGATGTAGATGATGAAATTAAGCTGGGTGCCAATGCCGTCGCTCTGTTGGCCCTGGTCAAATATACCGAACTCACGGGTGACCAGGGCCATCAACCCGTCATGGAACAACTGGCTCTGGGCATTGCCCACTTGCAGGATCTCAGCACGGGTCAATTCTGCCATGTTCTGAACGCGGAGAATCTGACAGTAAAGGAGCGGTTCCGCACCATCTACTATGACGGCGAAGCAACCTTTGGCCTGATGCGTCTGTATGGATTGACTCAGGATCCACGCTGGCTCTCCGTTGTCGTGCGGGCCTTTGACCATTTTCTGGTCGCGGAACATTGGAAGGCGCATGACCATTGGTTGGGTTATTCCGTGAATGAACTCACTCGCCATCAACCGGAGGAAAAATATTTTCGCTTTGGCCTGAAAAATATTGCAGACCATCTGGATTTTATTTTGCAGCGTGAAACCGCCTACCCCACCCTGCTCGAATTGGCCATGGCCACCGAGCAGCTTGTGTCACGCCTGACCGAAATGCCGGAGATGTCGCATCTGTTGCAGGAGCTGGATGTGGACAAATTTTACCGTTCCCTGCACTACCGCGCAGACTATTTGCAAAACGGGTTTTTCTGGCCTGAATTTGCCATGTATTTCAAAAATCCCTCCAAAATTGTCGGCAGTTTTTTCATTCGTCATCACGCTTTTCGAGTGCGTATTGACGATGTCGAACATTATATTTCTGGATATGTGGCATACTGGAAATTTTTAAACAGGGATGGAGCCTCATCTTGTTTTCAGACAGACAAAATGCGTTGATAAAGAGAAAGTGTAGAGACTTATTGATATGATTAAAAGGTGTCGACAGGTACATTTCCTGGTATTTTCTGTTGCGTTATGGTTGATCGGACATGGTCAGGAGGCTTATTCACAATCATCAGAACAATTCGACAGAGAAAAACCGGCTTGCCGTATGTCAAACGCAAAGAAACACAAAGA
>JAMOBH010000459.1:0-3281 GCA_039908085.1 Magnetococcus sp. YQC-5 | reverse complement strand
GGGGCAAAGGTAGCTTTGCGCCATCGCACAGAATATTTTCACGGTAAAGGGTGGGGGGTTTGGGGGGCGGTTCACCGCCCCCCAAGGTTTTGATTTCCCCTGAATCCGTTGCAATCAGTATTTTTCAATGACCGTGACCTTGAGTTCACCATCGGCCAGAATGGCTCGGAGGGTGGTTCCTGGTTGAACCTGTGCAGAGGAACTGATGATGCTGCCTTGACTGTTTTGCAGCAAGGCATAGCCTCGTGTCAACACCTGCAAGGGGGAAATGGCCATCAGACGTGCCTGTAACAGACGGTGTTTTTCTTGCAGGTGGTGAAGAAGATGGGTTATGGCATTGTATAGTTTTGTTTGCGTATGGTTCAGATGGATTGTGCGCAAGGCCAGTGGATGACGGTTGGCTTTGGTTTCCAGGCGGGTCAGCACGTGGTGATGGGCTTGTTGTCGTTGTTTGAGCAACACATGGATGGCCAGGGTCAGGCGTTGCTCCAGTTCTTCGCAACGCAGACGGGATTGTTCGATACGTCGTCTGGGATGGACCTGTCTGGTCCGCAGGGTGTTGAGAGCCTCCTGTTGTCTTTGGAGTTTGGCGGCCATGGCCCGGATGAGGCGGGTTTGGAGCGTATGCACTTTGGTCAGCAGTACGGTTTGTTCTGGCATGGCCAATTCAGCTGCTGCTGAAGGGGTGGATGCGCGGGCGTCTGCGGCCAAATCTGCCAGGGTCACATCGATTTCGTGACCGACTGCGGAAATGATCGGGATGCGCGAAGTGGCAATGGCGCGCACCACGATTTCAGTGTTGAAGGGGGCCAAGTCTTCGGCTGAGCCTCCGCCCCGTCCGCAGATAATGACTTCTGCCCTTTCGTCATGAATCAGGCGTGTCAGAGCTTCGACGATTTCCTCTGGTGCCTGGATCCCTTGAACTCTGGCATGGGCCAGAATAAGGTGATAGCCGGGAAAACGGCGGTCCAGGGTGCGGGCGATGTCGTGGATGGCTGCCCCAGAGGATGAAGTGACCACTCCGACAGCGGCTGGGAGCAGGGGCAGGGGGCGTTTGCGAGTTGGGTCGAACAGTCCGGCCAGGTTCAGTTTGGTGTGCAGGGCCAACAATTTTTCCCGTTCTCCTCCTGCGCCATCCGGGCGCAGGCCTTCGACGATGAGTTGGTATTCTCCGCGTGGGACATAGGCTGCGATTCGACCTGTGATCAGCACGGCATCCCCGGATTGGGGCAATCGGGTGATGCGTGTGCGGGTGGCGCGCCAGATGACTGCCCGGATGCGGGATTGGGCATCCATGAGGGAAAAATAGATGTGGCCTGATGGGTGGATTTTCCAATCCGTGATTTCTCCGCGTACCTGGACATAAGGATAGCCGTTTTCCAAAAGATCCCGGATTCCTTCGTTGAGTTGGGAGACGGTCAGGCATTGGGTCATTCCGGTCACGGTGTTCATCCATGGCATGGGTTCAGGAAAATAGTATTGCTTTTTGCAGTGTAGCGTATGCAGAATCATGCTGGCCAGAGAATTTGTCATGTCAAGCCTGGATAAAGGCTTGGGGGCAGGTGCTGTTGTCCCGTTTGAAGCGGAAGGTCGTCATCCAATCTCCTGGAGAAAGCAATGTGCAAGGAATATGTCGGCGCGCTGCCTGAAGGTTATAATTTGCGCCAGTATGAAATCAAGGAAGTGCTTGGCCAGGGGGGATTTGGTGTGACCTATCTGGCCAAAGATACCATGTTGGATATTTTGGTTGCCATTAAAGAATTCTATCCAAATGTGTTGGGCATGGCCAGGACACCAGCCTGGGAGGTGAGGGTTGCGGATAAAAAAGATCAAAAACTCTTTGATCAATGTTTGGAGCGGTTTGTGGATGAGGGACGGAACATTGCCCGGTTTCGCAATGAGAACATTGTCAGAATTATGAGTTTTTTCAAAGACAATGGTACGGCCTATTTGATCATGGAGTTTGTGGAAGGCGAGAGTCTGGAAGCCAAATTTCAGAAAGGGGAGTGGCGAGGCGAGATGGAACTCATGGGCGTGTTGCGTCCACTGATGAAGGCCCTCCAGTTGCTTCATAATGAAGGATTTGTCCATCGGGATGTCAAACCTGCGAATATTTATATTCGCAAGGATGGATCCCCATTATTGTTGGATTTTGGGGCGGCCCGACAGTTTGTTTCAGAAAATTCAAGTCATCTGACCACCTTTTTGACCCCTGGGTTTGCTCCCATTGAACAGTATTCCGGGAAAAAGAGTGAACACGGTCCCTGGACTGACATTTATTCCCTGGCTGCGGTTTTGTATACCGGAGTGGTGGGTAAACCGCCTTTGGATATGATTGCCAGGAGCAATTCCTTGCTGCATAACGGCACGGATCCTTTGGTTCCCGCCATGCGGCTGGGCAAGGAGAAATACTCACGGGTCTTTCTGGCCAGCATTGACCGTGCCTTGAAGGTTGGTCCAAAGGAACGGCCACAAAACATGGACGAGTGGTTGCATCTTTTCAGGATGGACAATGACACCCGAACCGTCCAGACCGTTGCGGATACACAAAAGGATCGTGAATATATTATCAAGATTATTGGAAGCATTTCTTTTTTTCGGGGGTTCTCTGAAGAGGAGCAGAAACGTTTTGTGTCCAATTATACCAGGATCCAGAAATGCGCTCCTGGGGTTTATATTGTCCGGGAGGGAAGCAAGGATAGTGCTTTTTATATTTTATTGTCCGGTTCGGTGAGTGCCATCAAAAACGGTAATCCAGTCCCGCTTTCGGAAATGGGACCAGGATCGATTTTTGGAGAGATTTCATTTTTGACCAATATGCCACGGACTGCAAATGTGGTGGCCAATGAACCCTGTCTCTTTGTGCAGGTGGATAAGGAATTGATGGAAAATTTGGGTGCTGAGATTCGAGAGAAGATCAAGGATCGGATTATTGGACAATTATTGAAAAGAATGACCAAAATGAATCAAATGTTGCATAATGTCATCAAGGCCTCGTATGTGTTGATGGGCACCCATTTCAAGGGGGATGGGGTGGATGATGGGCTGGAGGCCATGGAGTTTGATAAAGCGGATTGATGCATGGTGTACTTGAAAAAGTCAAAATCAAAGTCAAAACCCTGGGGGATGAATCCCCCAGACCCCCTCTTTTTTTTAATATTTTTTTTAAAAAATAAATAGTGCTTGGCAGAAAATAGCAAAATATCTTGCAGAACAATTATTTATGCTTGATTTTTGTGATGGAAGTTTGTATCCTGCAAGGATCATAAGCCATGTCGGTG
>JAMOBH010000097.1:0-16784 GCA_039908085.1 Magnetococcus sp. YQC-5 | reverse complement strand
ACAACGTCCAGGTGAACCATCTCCGGGATATTCTCCCAGCGGGTACTCAGGTGGGAACCGTGGACAAATTCCAGGGGCAGGAGGCGGAAGTGGTACTCATCTCCATGGTCACCTCCAGTGTCGAGGATCTGCCCCGCAATATCGAATTCCTCTACAGCAAAAACCGCTTGAACGTGGCCATCTCGCGCGCTCGCACACTGGCGGTGATCGTGGCCAACCCGAACCTGCTGGAAATCCCCTGTCAGACAGTAGATCAGATGCGGTTGGTCAACACACTCTGTTGGACGCAGGAATATGCCATGGGAACAAGTCGGGATGGCAGCAGCATGAAGGATCCCGGACAAGAGAGTATACAAACATGCTGAGACTGGAAGAAATCAAGAAAAACGCCGCCATATCCGGTATTGATCCGGCACAGGTCGTGCGCATCGTCACCACCGAAACGGTTGGCGACAACGCCCTCACCGTTTATTACAAAACGCCGGATGGCAGACTCCTGGAACGGATGCTGTTTCGTACCGATGAGGCCAATCTGGCCATTGCCGAAGCCGGTCGCCCTTGGGCGTTCGATGCTCCTGGTGAAGGATTCAAACTGGCAGTGGAGGCTTATCGCATCAGTTTGGCCCATCTGTTCGACCCGATGATGGCTGTTCATACTTCCAATGTTGAACCACTCCCCCACCAGATCACGGCTGTGTACGAGTCGATGCTGCCCCGCCAGCCTTTGCGGTACATCCTGGCGGATGACCCAGGGGCGGGTAAGACCATCATGGCTGGGCTGTTCATCCGTGAACTTTTGATGCGGGCTGATGCCAAGCGTGTCTTGATCGTCGCTCCCGGCAGTCTGGTCGAGCAGTGGCAGGATGAAATGTTCGAGAAGTTCGGTCTCTCCTTTTCCTTGTTCTCCCGTGAGCAGGTGGAACAATCCCGTAGTGGCAATCCATTTGATGATATCGATCTGTTGGTGGCTCGGGTTGACCAACTGGCCCGCAGCGAGGATCTTCAAGAAAATCTGCGTCTGTCGCATTGGGATCTGGTGGTGGTGGACGAAGCGCACAAACTTTCCGCCAGCTATTACGGCAACAAGGTTAAGAAGACGAAACGCTTCCTGCTCGGGGAACTGGTCGGTTCTATTACCCGCCATTTTCTGATGATGACGGCCACCCCTCACAACGGCAAGGAGGAGGACTTCCAGCTATTCATGTCCCTGCTGGACTCCGACCGTTTCTACGGTAAATTCCGCGACGGGGCACACAAGGTGGATGTCACCGATCTGATGCGACGGATGGTCAAGGAAGACCTGCTCAAATTCGATGGCACGCCCTTGTTTCCAGAACGCCGTGCCTACACCGCCAACTACCGGCTTTCCAACCCGGAAGCCGCGTTGTATGCCGCTGTCACGGAGTATGTAAAGGAGGAAATGAATCGTGCCGACCAATTGCAGGACGGCGCACGCAAGGGAACCGTAGGCTTTGCCTTGACGGCTTTGCAGCGCCGGTTGGCGTCCAGTCCTGAGGCAATCTACCAATCCCTCAAACGACGCCGCAACAAGCTCAAACGCCGTGTCGAAGAGGAAAAGCTGCATCAGAGGGGGCAGTCTCTGGCCGACCCTCTGGGCCATGACGGGTTGGTCGGTATTCCCGATGATATTTGGGAATCCGCCGATGCACTACCCTCCGAGGACTACGAGAAACTGGAAGAGGAACTGGTCGATCAAGCCACTGCCGCCCAAACCATCCAAGAACTGGAGACGGAAATCGTCATTTTGGATGGGCTTGAGGAACAGGCCCGACAATTGGTCCATTCCGGGCAGGATCGCAAATGGGATGAGTTGTCCAGGTTGCTCCAGAACACCCCGGAAATGCATGATGCCGAGGGCCGCCAGCGTAAGCTCATCCTCTTTACCGAACACAGGGATACCCTGAACTATCTCGCCATCAAAATTCGCGGGCTAATGGGCAGCGAGGAAACCGTGGTCATGATCCACGGCGGCGTCAAACGCGAGGAGCGCCGCAAGATTCAGGAACTGTTCCGCACTGACCATGCGACACGGGTACTCATCGCCACCGATGCCGCAGGCGAAGGCGTCAATCTCCAGAACGCCAATCTGATGGTCAACTACGATCTGCCGTGGAATCCTAATCGCATTGAGCAACGCTTCGGACGCATCCACCGCATCGGTCAGACCGAAGTCTGCCACTTATGGAACATGGTGGCCGCCGAAACCCGCGAGGGAGACGTGTTCCAGAAGTTGCTCGATAAGTTGGAAGTTGAGCGGACAGCGTTGGGTGGTAGGGTATTCAACATTCTGGGAGAGGTTTTCGAGGAAAAAAGCCTCAAGGATTTGTTGATTGAGGCGATTCGCTACGGAGAGGATCCGGAGGTCCGAGCCCGTCTGTTGCGCAAGGTTGAAGGTGCGCTCGATACCCAGCATCTGGAAGCCATTATCAAACGCAACGCCCTGTGCGAGGAGGTAATGGACGAGCGTCGCCTTTTTTCCGTCAAGGAGGAGATGGAAAAAGCCGAAGCCCGCAAATTGCAGCCCTATTTCATTCGCGCCTTCTTCAACCAAGCATTCCAAAGTCTGGGGGGTGAGTTGCGGCCACGAGAAACAGGCCGCTACGAGATCACCCATGTTCCGGCAATGATCCGGGAACGGGATCGCCAGATCAGCGGCCGTGATCGTCGCAATGCCGATCCGGTGCTACGTCGGTATGAGCGGGTTTGCTTCGAAAAGGCCTTTGTTCGGCTTGCGGAACGCATCGGCGCGCCAATGGCGAGCCTACTGCATCCCGCACATCCCCTGATGCAGTCCGTGACCGACATCGTTCTGGAGCAGCATCGCAACAAACTCAAACAAGGTGCCGTGCTGGTCGACCCCAGCGACCTGGGCCTTTCTCCCAGGGTGATATTCCTGATCGATCATGCGGTCAGGGAGGGGGGCGACCCGGACCGCACGGTTTCCCGCCGCATGCAGTTCGTTGAGATTGACCCGCATGGCAATGCGAACCTTGCCGGATGGGCCCCGCACCTGGATCTGGAACCCGTTGATAAAACGGATGCCGAGTTGCTGGAAGATGTGCTGGCCGCACCGTGGATTACACAGAACCTGGAGCAGGTGGCCCTGGCCCACGCCTCCCGCAGCCTCGTTCCAGAACACTTCGACGAGGTTCGCATCCGTCGAGAACAGATGGTGGACAAAACCCTGGCCGCTGTTCACGAGCGTTTGGTCAAGGAGATCAACTTCTGGTCGGATCGGTACCTCAAGCTCAAAGATGACCTGTCAGCAGGAAAGGAGGTGCGCATGAATCTGGAAAACGTTCGCCGCACCATCGACGATTTGACCGCCCGCCGCCAAGCCCGAGAAAAGGAACTGTTGGCCATGCGTCACGTCATCTCGGCCACCCCAGTGGTGTTGGGTGGGGCGTTGGTCATCCCAGCAGGACTGATCATGCGCAAAAAGGGGGAAACGGGTTGGACGGCTGACGTAGAGGCTCGCTCCCGCATCGAACAGATGGCCATGCAGACTGTGATGATCACCGAACGCGCCCTGGGCCATGAGGTCATCGACGTTTCGGCGCAAAAATGCGGATGGGATATCACCAGCCTCCCCAAAGCCGTGGGCGGGAAATGGCCTCCATTCCGACACATTGAAGTAAAAGGACGCGCCAAAGGCCAAACCACCATCACGATCACCCGTAACGAGATTCTTTACGGGTTGAACCAGGCAGATAAGTTCATCCTCGCCATCGTGCTGGTGGACGGCGGACGTACCGAAGGCCCATACTATGTGCGCAACCCTTTTCGGCAGGAGCCCGGCTGGGCAGTTACCAGCCTCAATCTGGATCTGGAGACATTGTTGGGGCAGTCCGTGACGGCGGAGGCTTCGGTGTGATGAAACGACACATGGCAGGCATAGACACATGGCAGGCATAGACACATGGCAGGCATAAACAGAGACGCCCCCGAGCTTGCGCTGCGGAGGCGTCGGGCCGGAGATGCGATCTCCAGCGGGGTTAGTAGCGTTCATTGTAGCGATAGCTGGCAGGGGGAGCAAGGCGAAAATTTATGGAGGCTCCTGGCATGGCCCGCGTGATTGCCTACATTGATGGGTTCAACCTCTACTTCGGCCTGCGTTCGAAAGGCTGGCGAAAGTTCTATTGGTTGGACCTGGTCGAGTTGTCAAGATCCCTGCTCAAACCGGGACAGGAGTTGCAGACTGTCCATTATTTTACCGCACGCATTCGCACCAACGGGCACAACAATGAAGACCTGCGGCGACAAAACACCTATCTGGAAGCACTTGGCACCCAGACAGACTTACACCTCCACTTTGGGCACTACCTGGAAAAGAAGAGGGAGTGCCGCCAATGCGGCGCACAATGGTTGGATTATGAGGAAAAGATGACCGACGTCAATATCGCGGTTCAACTGTTGGATGACGCTTGTGAAGATCGCTTCGATACCGCCCTGATCGTATCGGGAGACAGCGATCTGACAGCTCCTCTCAACTTGGTGCGCTCCCGTTATTCAACCAAGCGGGTCGTGGTCGCGCTGCCCCCTGGCCGCCATTCCGTTCAGCTTACCCGATCTGCGGGTGGGTATTTCACTATTGGCGAAGACAAGCTGCGCCAAAGCCAACTCCCGGAAACGATCATCAGGGCGGACGGGTTTATCCTGGCCCGTCCAGCGCATTGGCGATAAGGAACGCATTATGACCCCGGTCAGAACTCCCAAGAAACTTATTGAAGTGGCCCTGCCCCTGGATGCCATCAACGTGGCGGCAGCGAAGGAGAAGTCTATTCGCCATGGTCACCCCTCCACACTGCACCTCTGGTGGGCGCGGCGACCGCTGGCGGCAGCGCGGGCGGTGATCTTTGCCCAGATGGTCAACGATCCTGGCTACGAGCGTCACCTCAACAGGGGAGTCAACAAAAAGGAGGCCGCCGCCGAGCGGGAGCGGTTGTTCAAGCTCATCGAGGAGTTGGTGTTGTGGGAAAACACCAACAACGAGGATGTCCTGCGCCGGGCGCGGGAGGAAATCTGGAAAAGCTGGCGCGAGACCTGTGCCCTCAATAAAAATCACCCCCAGGCGGCGGAACTTTTCAACCCGCAGAAGCTTCCATCCTTCCACGATCCCTTCGCAGGGGGCGGTACGTTGCCATTGGAAGCACAACGGTTGGGGCTTGAGGCCTATGCCTCCGACCTCAACCCGGTGGCGGTCACCATCAACAAGGCGATGATTGAAATCCCCCCGCGTTTCACGGGATGCAAGCCCGTGGGTCCAGCCCCGAAAAACGAAATCCTCCCACCTGACTGGCCCAGTGCTCGTGGCTTGGCCGAGGATGTGCGCCGCTATGGTGCATGGATGCGGTCGGAAGCAGAAAAGCGTATCGGCCATCTCTATCCCACTATTGAGATCACCGCCGACATGGTCCGGGAGAGGCCAGACCTCCAACTCCTGGCCGGACGAAAACTCACCGTGATTGCCTGGCTATGGGCGCGAACCGTGAAGAGCCCCAACCCGGCCTTTTCCCATGCCGGGGTTCCCCTTGTCTCCACCTTCATCCTGTCCAGCAAGGCGGGCAAGGAGGCGTATGTCGAGCCGGTGGTGGAGGGTGATTCCTACCGCTTCACGGTGAAGATGGGTAAGCCGCCGGAATGGGCGAAGGGAGGAACCACGGCAGGCAAGCGGGCAGCTTTCATTTGTCTGCTTTCTAAATCACCGATTGACTACAACCATATCAGGGCCGAGGGCAAAGCAGGACGGATGGGACAGCGGCTCATGGCGATTGTGGCCGAGGGGATTCGTGGCCGGGTCTACATTCCTCCAACGCCAGAACAGATTGCGACAGCCGAAAGTGCTCGCCCGGAGTGGTCCCCAGAAATGGAGTTGCCAAACAATCCCCGTGACTTCAAGACACCGAACTACGGCCTCACCAAATTTGGCGACCTCTTCACCCCCCGCCAACTGGTGGCCCTGACGACCTTTTCCGATCTGGTAGGAGAGGCCATCGAACGCTGCCGACAGGATGCGGTGGCGGCGGGCATGGCTGATGACGGTATTGGGTTGGATGCCGGGGGCACGGGGGCAACAGCCTATGCGCAGGCGGTGGGGGTGTATTTGGGGTTTGCTCTAGATAAAGTTGCTGACCGTGGCTCTTCACTTGGAAGATGGGATCCTACACCAACCCAGAGCGGCATCATAAACACTTTTAGTCGTCAAGCATTGCCAATGACATGGGATTTTGCTGAATCGAATCCTCTTGGCGATGCATCTGGAAATTATATTAGCGCAGTTAATCTCGTTACTAAAGCACTGCTTGTGACTTCTTCCTGTGCAGTCCATGGATATGCGACACAGGCAGATGCATCAACGCAAGCTGCCAGCTTAAACAAGGTTGTTTCAACCGACCCTCCATACTACGATAACATCGGCTACGCCGACCTTTCTGATTTTTTCTACGTCTGGCTCCGCAAAAGCCTGAAGCCGATTTTCCCCAATCTCTATGCCACACTCGCGGTGCCCAAATTCGAGGAATTGGTCGCCACGCCCTATCGCCATGGCAGCAAGGAGAAGGCCGAAGCATTTTTCATGGACGGCATGACCCTGGCCATGCGGCGATTGGCCGAACAAGCCCATCCTGCCTTTCCGGTGACCATCTACTATGCCTTCAAGCAGTCGGAAACCGAGGATAGCTCCGGCACCTCCAGCACGGGCTGGGAGACCTTCCTGGACGCGGTTATCCGTGCTGGTTTTTCCATTGGCGGCACGTGGCCGATGCGAACGGAGCTTGGCAACCGCATGATCGGTTCCGGTACCAATGCCCTGGCCTCCAGTATCGTCCTGGTCTGCCGCAAACGTGCCACCGATGCTCCCACCGTCAGCCGCCGTGAGTTCATCCGAGAAATCAACGCCACCCTGCCCGAAGCCCTCGATGCCATGACCCGTTGCGGCGTGAATTCACCGGTCGCCCCTGTGGATCTCTCTCAAGCCATCATCGGCCCCGGCATCGCCATATTCAGTCAGTATTCATCCGTGTTGGAGGCGGATGGTAAACCCATGAGCGTGCGTACCGCGCTCCAGTTGATCAACCGCTTCCTGGCCGAGGACGACTTTGACCACGACAGCCAGTTCTGTCTGCACTGGTTCGAGGGTTATGGTTGGGCCACCGGCAAGTATGGAGAGGCTGACGTGCTGGCCCGGGCCAAGGGCACCAGTGTGGATGGTCTGGTGGAGGCCGGAGTAGTGGCCAGCAGCAAAGGAGATTTGCGCCTGCTGCGCTGGGCTGAATTGCCTGCCGACTGGTCGCCTGAACGGGACAACCGCACCCCGATCTGGGAGGCCCTGCATCAGATGATCCGTGCCCTCAACCAGGGAGGTGAATCCGATTCCGGCGCGCTCCTCGCCCGCATGCCCGACCGGGCAGAAAGTATGCGCGCCCTGGCTTATCGTCTCTATACCCTATGCGAACGTAAAGGGTGGGCCGAGGAGGCACGGGCCTACAACGAACTGGTCATAGCCTGGGGCGGCATTGAGCAAGTGGCTCGGGAAATCGGTTATATCGGTACACAGAGGTTGCTGGATCTGGGCATGTAGAGGGGAGAGAACATGTTAAAGAGCTACGAAGCGATTGTTGACCATGGAAAAATTGAATGGCTCTCTGGGCCACCGTCGGGTGATCGCTTGCGGGTGGTCGTGGTGGTTGAACAACCGGTCAGCGTTACACCTGCTCCGCCCAGGAAAAGGAGACTTCCTCCGCCCGAACTCAAGGACAGCGTAAAATATCTTGGCGACCTTCTAGAACCGGTGATTTCCGAAGAGGAGTGGGAAGCCTCCCTGGAACGTACGGCGCGCCAGATTGCCGGTGATCCGGAGGCGTTCAAATGAGTTCGCCGATCATGTTGTTGCTGGATACCCATGTCTGGATATGGTGGGCCGAGCAGGACCGACGCTTGCCCAGGGCATTGAAGGAAAAGATGGAGGAGCACGAAGGGATCTTGGCTGTATCATCCGCGACGATTTACGAGACTCTCACCTTGGTGCGTCGAAATCGCATCACCTTGAATCGGGCCACCGATGATTGGATCGAGCGCGCCACCCATGGGGCGGATATCGAGATCACTCCACTGGATGGGGCAATTGCCAAGCAAGCAGGAAATCTCCCGTTTCATCATGGTGATCCGATAGATCGCCTCATCATCGCCACGGCCATTTGCCAGAAAGCCCTGCTGGCCAGCATGGACAGCCAGTTTCCCCATTACGAGGCCCTTGCCGGTCGCTTGATTTCCAACAAGGATTGAAGCCATGCTCCTCAAACCCTGGCGCGAACTCGCCATCCCCCATGAAGACGTCCTCAAGGGCACGTTCCAGCAGGCCGAATTCGCGGCAGATCTCTCCAGGGTGCATGCCGGAACCGCTACCCGCGAATACCAGGAGCCCGCGCTCTTTTTCCAACGCACCTTCATCACCGAAGGCATGCGCCTGTTGCTGGATTCAGTAGTGAAACGCCTGACCGGCAAGGGAGGCGATCCGGTCATCCAACTGCAAACCGCTTTCGGCGGCGGCAAGACCCATACCATGTTGGCGGTCTACCACTTGGCCCAGGGCAGAAGTCCCGCCAGTGACATGCCGGGCATCCCAGCGATTATGGACGCGGCAGGCGTGACCGAACTACCCGCCGCCCGCATAGCCGTGCTGGATGGCAACAAGTCCGCTCCAAACCAACCCACAATGCGGGAGGGGCAGCCCGTTCGCACCCTCTGGGGAGATCTAGCTTGGCAGTTGGGAAAGGCGGAAGGCTTCGCCCTTGTGGCGGAGGCCGACGCCTCCGGCACCTCGCCTGGCAAGGCCGTTCTGGAAACACTGCTGACACGTTACGCCCCTTGCGTCATCCTCATCGACGAACTGGTGGCCTATGTGCGGCAGTTCACTGAAGGGCAAACCTTGAGCGGTGGCACCTTCGACTCCAACCTCTCTTTCGTGCAAGCCCTCACCGAGGCACTCAAGGCCGTTCCCCAGGCCGTGTTGCTGGCCTCCCTGCCCGAATCGGACCGGGAGGCTGGTAGCCAGCGCGGGATGAAGGCCCTAGCGGCCCTCTCTCACTATTTTGGTCGGGTGCAGGCCCTGTGGAAACCGGTAGCCACGGAAGAGGCCTTCGAGATCGTCCGTCGCCGCCTTTTCTCCAACATCCAGGACAGAAAGGCGGCAGAAGCCATCTGCCGCGCCTTCGCGGATTTTTATATCGCCAACCGGGACGATTTTCCCCAGGAAACCCAGGAGAGCCGTTATTTCGACCGCCTGATGCAGGCATATCCCATCCACCCAGAGGTGTTCGACCGCCTCTACGAAGACTGGTCCACACTGGACAATTTCCAGCGCACCCGGGGCGTATTGAAGTGGATGGCCAAGGTGATCCATCGCCTGTGGAAGGATGGCAACAACGACCCGCTTATCATGCCAGGCAGCCTGCCCCTGTACGATGCGGATACCCGCAATGAGGCCATCTATTACCTGCCCCAGGGTTGGGATCCGGTCATTGAGCGGGATGTGGATGGCGGAAGAGCCGAGACTTGGGAACTGGAAAACAGCGATACGCGACTGGGCAGCGTCCAGGCCTGTCGTCGAGCAGCGCGGGCTATTTTCCTTGGTAGTGCGCCGGTTTCCAGCGGGTTGGCCGCCAACCAATTGGCCCGTGGCCTCGAAATGGAACGGATCGTTCTGGGCGTGGCGCAACCGGGGCAGCAGGTGGGACTGTACAAGGATGCCCTACGACGCATGACGGATCGTCTGCACTACCTGAATCAGACCAACAACCGCTATTGGCTGGATACCCGACCCAACCTTCGCCGGGAGATGGAAGAGCGCAAACGCCGCTTCCAGGACCGGGAGGATCTCTATCCTGTTATCCGCGAACAGGTGCAAAAAAGTCTTGCCAACCATCTGTTCGGTGGGGTGCACATCTTCACCGCCAGCGGCGATGTGCCGGACACATGGGAACTGCGTCTAGTGGTGCTGCCACCGGACGCCGCATTCAATCGCAGCAACCAAGGCGTTGCCATCGAACGAGCAACCGAGATCCTGAAAAAACGGGGCGATCAACCCCGATTTAAGCAGAACCGTTTGATCTTCCTGGCAGCGGATGCCGACACTATCAGCCGATTGCGGGACCAAGTGCGTTCGTTCCTTGCTTGGCAATCTATCGTGGCGGACATAAAGGATCTGAAACTTAACTTGGACCAGTTCCAGGCCAGACAGGCCGGGAAAAGCTGTGACGAAGCCAACGATGCCCTGCGCCGCATGATCCGAGAGACGTTCAAATGGCTCCTGACTCCCACCCAGGAAGTTCGCCCCGGCAAGGGACTTTCAGACGTTCAGTGGGAGCATTTCCCGCTCAACCCCGGATCTGCGAGCCTGTCCCAAGAGATCGAACGGATTCTCAAGGAAAACGAACTGCTGATCACCGAATGGGCCCCGATCCATCTGGCCACACTCCTCAAGAGATGGTTCTGGAAGGATGGCACCACGGAAGTGGGTGCCCAACAAGTCTGGCAGCAAAGCTGCCAGCAGCTCTACATGCCACGTCTCAAGGATGACAGGGATTTTCAGTCCACACTGGCCGCAGGATCGGAAAGCAGGGATTTTTTCGGATTTGCGCAAGGGAAGGAAGGTGATCGATTTGTCGGATTCAAGTTCGGTGAACGTTCTTCCCAGATCATGGATGCATCACTACTCTTGATCGAACCGGCGACGGCCCACGCCTACGCAGAGGCCATACGCCAAGCTGAAGAGACTGCTCGCTCCCCACAAAAACCAACCGAATATTCGACAGAGCAGTCCGTCAGACGACGGGTGGCTGAGGATCCTGGCCCAGAGGACACGGTCAAAACGACACCAAGACCAAAACTGCAAACGCACTTCTATGGTGGAATCGAAATTGACCCGATTCAAGCAAAGAAACAGTTTGCGGATTTGGTAGACGAGGTGGTGATGCAATTCATCTCCCGCCCAGGGGTCAAGGTGTCCATTGCCGTCGAGATCAGAGCGGAGTCTACTGCTGGTTTCGATGATGGATTGCAACGGGCGGTGAAAGAGAACTGCAGTGTGTTGAGGTTTAGATCAGCTGAATTTGAGGATTGATGCGATGCATAAGATTATATTTTACCCGGTAGGCAATGGGGACACCACACTGATTGACTTATCCAACGAACGTCGAGTTCTGTTCGATTTTTGCCACAGGAAAAGGGCTGAAGGAGATATTGTCCCAGAAATCGATCTAAAGACTTGCCTAAATGAATTACTAAGTAAAACCAATCATGATTATTTAGATGTGGTTGCTTTTACCCATGCAGACCTTGATCACATCCAGGGCAGTACTGAATTCTTCGAGCTTCAGCATGCCAAAAAGTACCAAGGAGAGGGTAGGATCAAAATCCGGCAGCTTTGGGTGCCAGCCGCTATGCTGCTAGAAACAACCGACAAAGATCATCAACAGGAAGAATTTGTTTTGCTCAGGCAAGAAGCTCGATACCGTCTGCTGGAAGGCAATAGTATCCTTGTATTTTCAAAGCCACCAGAATTGGTCAGTTGGCTGGAAACTCGATTGAAAGAACGAGGAGAATCGACCTCGGCGCGTGATCACCTTTTTATCGATGCTGGCACTTTAGTCCCCGGATTCTCTCTCTCCAGCGATGGCGTTGAGTTCTTCTGCCACTCGCCATTTATCAAGCACTGCGATGAAGGGGAGACCGTCCGCAACCGTGCATCGCTCATATTCAATGTGCGTTTCCGTGTAAACAACGTTCTTTTTGATTATCTCGAAGTAGGTGACGCCACATGGGAGGAAATGGAGGATATTGTGCGCGTTTCTAGGCACCACGGAAACGGTGATCGCCTTGCTTGGGATTTGTACAATATCCCGCACCATTGCAGCTATCTAGCACTTAACGAAGAGGGGCAGAAGGGAGAAAAGGAGACAGAGCCGAAACCCATGGTGAAGGAATTGTTGCTACAAGGGAAACGTGATGCATATATTGTAAGTTGCAGCAAACCGATTGCTGATGTGAGCGAATCGTATGATCAAATCCAGCCACCGCACATTCAGTCTCGCAAGACTTATGAGCGATATCTAAAGGAAATCGGAGGTCGTAAATTTCTCGTGACCATGGAAGAGCCTAATACAGACAAACCTGAACCAATTGTCTTCGAAATAACCGGTGGCGGGGCAACCAAAAAGCGTTCGGCAATTATGGGTGCACCGGCCATCATCACCTCTATTCCTCCACGGGCTGGATAATGGCCAAAGCCTACCATGACTTGGTGGACGTGGCAGAGGTTAGCGATGCCAACGATCTGACAATTTCCCGGGCGCGAGCTTTATTTGGCGCGGTATGTAATCACCGTGACTATACATTGATCCAGATGCTCCGCTCTCCTATTGAAGGCCGTCCAACCCATGAGCACCTTGTCGTTGATGTCCAAAGTGACCAAATTCCGTCCAGAAATCCAGTAGGCATCCAATATCTGGAGCGCCTAGCACTGCGTGTTCCCGTTGATGATAAAGCCTTAATCGAGGTTCTGGCCTTACGGAAGGACTTTCCGGTTCTGTTGCACCAGAACCGAGGAAACCCCGGCACACCAGCCAGCCTTTGTCTGTATTTTGAACCGTCTGTGGCTGTTATGCGAACGTGGACTCCGCAGGCATTTCTTCGACGCATTCAATGGTGGTTGGAAAGTAGTGCCCAAAGCACGTTGCATCCTGCGGATCAGCCAGTTGAGCAGCTTTTTTTTACAAGCAAATATGAACTGGTTCTACCATGGAATCTGGACGATCTCCGAGAAAATCCTGAGGTTAGTTTGACCGTGTTTGCCGGAACAAAACGTCCAGATGAGAGCTTTACTTGCTTTCTGATGCCCGTCGCAAGGAAATACCAGGGATTCAAGACCGTAAAGCATATTGATTTAAGGTTACCACCTATTGACCACGGTTTAATTGAACGCGACCCAGAAACATTGGGCCAGTTAGCTGATTTACTCGCTGCACGAAGTGTGGACATGATCGGCACTTTGCAAACCGCCCTTCGAGATGGCATTGGCCAAAAAGGTGCTCCCGGTTCGAGTCATGAGGAGGATACGGTCATCCTTCTGCATGTTCCCATCCGCCGAAGTGCTAATGATGAGCCCGACACCATCCAATGCCGAGCATTCCTGGCGCAGGTTGGGCCCCTGGAACTCGGAGTAGCATGTGGGGCGTTGATGAAACATGAGAATCAGTATTTCAAGGATCTTATGAATACTCAACCGGCCACCGCATGGCGTGGGCATACTATCCTACCCATGGAGGTACTGAGACAAAATGACGTTGCATTAATGAGACACCAGTCAGGCATTCTGGCAGAAGGACCAACCGCCGTACTGATTGGTGCAGGTTCATTAGGCAGTGCGTTGTTGAAGCTTTGGGGACGTAGCGGCTGGGGAACTTGGACGGTCATTGATAAGGATCATATCAAACCGCACAATCTTTCCCGGCATGAAGCTTTCGCACAGCACATCGGACAGAGTAAGGCAACAGTGGCGGCTGTACTGCATGACGCTGCTGTGGAAGGGGCGACAAGAGTCCGTCCAATTGTGGCTGATGCCTATAAGGCAATACATGCAGGAGAAGTTTCGGCTTTTACAGATGCGTCCCTGGTAGTTGATGCCAGCACAACCTTAGAATATCCTCGAGCATCTAGCGGAATCGATGAGTTGCCGCGACATATGTCCGTCTTTGTTACGCCAAATGGTGATGCTGCTGTTCTGCTAGCTGAGGATTCTCAGCGTCGGTATAGGCTTCGCACTCTGGAGGCCCAATACTACCGAGCACTGATCCAAGAAGACTGGGGAACAACCCATCTTGACGGGTATGGCAACACGTTCTGGAGTGGAGCGAGTTGTCGCGATATTTCTCTAGTGATGCCTTATTCACGCGTTCTTGTTCAAGCCAGCACACTGGCTGAACAGATTCAAATAGCCGCTGAAGGACAAGATGCCATTATCCGGATTTGGCATCGCAATCCAGCAAATGGTATCGTCGATGTGCATGACATACCGGTGGTGCCAGAGCAATGTATAGTACTCGGAGAGATTATGCTTTACTTTGATGATGGAGTCGTTCAGAACCTGCAGGCCCAACGTCAACGCGGTCTCCCCAATGAAACTGGCGGTGTTCTGCTTGGATATTATGATTTCAACATCCAGGCAGTTGTTGTTGTTGCAGGACTACCGGCTCCCCCTGACAGCCAGAGCAGCCCGGCTTTATTCGAGAGGGGCATTTCGGGACTCTCCGAAAAAGTCAACGACGCATCGACACGCACTGCGGGCATGGTCGGCTATATCGGTGAATGGCACAGTCACCCCCCTGGTCATTCTGCTGCACCGAGCCATGCTGACCGTGTTCAGCTCGACTTTCTGGCACGTAAAATGGCAGAGGATGGCCTACCCGCAATACAGTTGATCGTTGGTGAAAATGATTTGCAGATCATCCAATTAAATAGCGTGGTGAATATATGACTCAAGACTCAGGTTCGCCGCCGAGTTGGTGGTTAAAGGCGATGGATCAAATCTCAGATCCATATGAACGTCAGTCTCGACTCTACCCAGCGTTGTTGGCCCTTTCCCCGCTTGTGGTGCTCGTCATCTCATTGTATGGAGAGAGATTGGCATTAATCAGTACGGTGACCTCCACATTTGTAATGTGTGGAGTGCTTTTTCTACTCACTGACTTGGCTCGGCACCTCGGAAAGGCCAAAGAACAGGCACTTTGGAACAAATGGGGTGGAATACCATCCACGCAAGTGTTGCGCCATTCCGATTCTACATTCGATTCGATCTCGACGAAGCGCTATCACACCATTCTTACGAAAACCACAGGCTTGAAATTCCCCTTGCCCCACGAGGAGACGGCGAACCCAGCGGCGGCGGATGCGGCCTATACCTCAGCCGGGAACATGCTGCGAGAGGCCACTCGCGACACCACAAAGTTTGCACTTTTGTTTAGAGATAACATCTCATATGGGTTTCGCCGCAACGGGTTTGGACTAAAGCCTATAGGATTGATTATATGTTTATGTTGCATCCTTTGGGTAGGGATTCGGCATGGGATTAGTCCATGGGAAGAACGTTTTCATAATGCTATAGATTTAGAGTCATTCTTTGATGCTGGAGAACTTGCGACCCTTGCAGCTGCTTCATTGATGATGTTGGTATGGCAGTTTTTTTTCACAGAAAAGGCCGCGCGGGATGCAGCATTTTCCTATGCTCGGAAACTCATCCTGGCATGCGAATCTTTGCCCGATCATTAATAAGTCCATAGCCGGAAGGTGGAATAAACCAAAAATCGATGAGTTTTACACATCAAAAATCTCAGTATAACCTTGCAAGGCCCATCTCACGCCTTGGCAGATATGAAAACCGGATATACGACCGGATTCGCTGTTTCACACAAACGGATTCGGCACATCATCGATCAACGGTGCCGCCGGCGGAATCTCCTCGGGCAACTTGTCATCCGCCTCCAGCACCCGGACAATCTCATCAAACAACAGCCTCAGCTTGCGTGCATGGATAAGCCCGGCCATGTCCTTGGTGATGTCGATATCACCGTAGAGTACAACTCGGTCAAGATGGTTCTCGATTGTCAACCCGCCAATTGTCTCGGATTGTGACTCGTTGGCAAACGGTGAGATGCTCATCACTTGTCCTTGTGGTGGTGGGATTTGGAACTGGGATCAGGAAGAGCCATGGCGTGGTCCCTGACCGCCTGCGGCAGGGACGGAAAAACATCCAGCCCCGTCAGTTCACGCAGATCCGATAATGAGATAGTGCGCCAATCGTCGCCCGGCGCGTTGTTGGTGAGGTAAACGCCCGCTGCCTGCCGCTTGGGGCTATAGACTGCTTTGAAAATTGAGGTTGGAATAAAGACACGCCCGTTCAAGCTCTTGATGCTCGCTCCTTGGAAAACAGGCCCCGTGACGACGTACAGTTCCCCCTCGGCCTGGGCCAACTTGCGCACCGCCTTCTCAATGTGCATCCAAACACCCCGATTGTTCTCTGGTGCCTGAGGAACCATGTTGGCCATACTGAATGATTCGGCTTGGCTTTGCTCATCCGGCATATCTCCAGAAGGGGCCATGTGCCCACGGTCGAAGCCGGACTGTTTATAATCATCCAGTGTGGCCCGTTCGCCAGCAGGTAATCGCTCTTCCTCATGGAACAGGTTGATACGCTCTTGACCTTTAGCCTCCTTGATGTGAGCCTTTGTCAGATGCTCGGCAGACCATAACGGCGTCCGCGTTACCCCACTGTGCAGAACCGCAAACTGCCGAAAGCACAGGGGCACCGTCTTTGGGGCAAGTTTTGGATTCATGATATCAGGTGCGGCACCACCAACAAACTGGTCGGGGCAGTCAGTTTTTGACGCATAGGCACTACCAACCGCGAGGACGGACGCCAACGTGACGGCAAAAATGGCCATTTTTTTCATGTTGCTGGATTTCCTTTGCTGTTTTTGTGCATCACAAGCACCGAGCCTTGCGCGATTTACCAGACTTGCCTCGGTGCCAAGAGTAACAAATCCAATGATAGACGCAAGGCATGGCGTTTCATGGCAGATCACCGAACCAACGATACATCCGTGGCCTGTCGTTGTGCATCATCTTGAACCGCCCATACTTTCAGCAGGGGGGTTGCCTTTGCCACGCGCAGGCGACATGATTGCCCACGACATCGTGACTCAGCATGAATG
>JAMOBH010000096.1:0-16824 GCA_039908085.1 Magnetococcus sp. YQC-5 | reverse complement strand
GCCATCATGGCCCAGGCATTTGCTCAACTGGAGTCCATCCGTCAAATCAAAAAAGCACGCATCGATAAATATTTCGAGGATAGCCAAAGAGATATCCAAAGCATGGCTCATAACGTGACCATGATGCGACATGAGGCTCAGCAAAAACTGGAGACTGTCAGGAATGCGGTCAAAACCAATATCGAAAATCATTTCCAGCAATTGACCAACCTGTTGCGAACCATGAAGCATGATCCAGTTCTGTATGATGTGTTCCAAGAGTTTCAAAAAAACGACGCCACTACCTGGAACACCATGGCCAGTCGATTTGAAGCCCGCATGCTTGATTTTGCTCAGGACAACGGTCTGGAAGACATCCTGTTGATCACTCAGGATGGTGTGATTGTTTACACTCTTAAGCGCGCCCCGGATTTGGGCCAAAACCTTACCAAAGGCACCTTGCGCGACACTCCTTTCGCAGAGGCTTGGCGTGAAATTCAGGCCAGTCAGGACGACGAATTGATAACCCTGGCGGATTTTGCTCCCTGGAAGCCGGCTGGTGGTACGCAGTCGGGTTTCATCTTGGGCCGGATTCATGGAAGCAAGGAATTATCGGGATATATAGCCTTGCGCTATGATACCAAACAGATCCATGCCAGTATAAAGAAAGTATGGGACACCCCCCTGATCAGTCAAAACGAAAAGTTGGATTTTTTCCTGGCGGGCCGCATTGGGGGAACAACCTTTTTGCGTAATGACCTGAAACTGAAAAAAGAGCGGTTTGGTGACCGGATCTCCAGTCCATTTATAGACAAGGCGTTGGCAGGGGAAAAAGATACCGTTTATTCCCAAAACGAAACAGGCATTATGGAATTCGTCTCCTATGCCCCTGTGCAGATGAATGGCTTGCAGTGGGTTGTCATGGTGACTGAACCGGTCGAGGATGCCATGGGCCTTGCCCCCAAAGGGGCCAATGCTGCGTTTGTGAGTCAATTCATCAAAAATTACATGCATCATGATTTTGCGTTAATTGCTGCCAATGGAATGCTATTTGTTAACATTACCAAAGAAGATGATTATAGCACTAATCTGTTGGATGGCCCATACCGGGATAGCAATCATGGCCGATTGATTCGTCAAGTTATACAAACCAAACGATTTGGCATCATTGATTTTGAACCTTACGCACCCAGCCATGGCAAACCGTCGGCCTTTGTCGCCATGCCTGTTCTGCGACATGGCGAGGTGGAGATGGTGGTGAGTCTGCAACTCTCGCTGGAATTCCCCCAAAAGGTCATGCATGAACGTGACGGCATGGGGAAAACCGGAGAGAGTTATCTGGTGGGACCGGACAAACGAATGCGTTCAAATTCCCATGGTGACCCTGTGGGACGGTCAATCGAGGCATCGTTTGCAGGCGACGTGAAAAACCATGGGGTTGACACAGAGTCGGTACGGAATGCGTTGGCAGGACAAACAGGTATTCATATAATTAATGACTATAGAAATACAAAAGTCTTATCTGCTTATACTCAAATCAAGTTTGAAGGAATCAACTGGGCCTTGCTGGCCGAAATTGACCTGGATGAAGTTGCTGCCCCCGCACATGCCTTGTTGAATGAGATCATGCTGGCCGGATTGATCTTGATTGCCATCATGGTTTTAATAGCATTAATGACTACCAAAACACTGGTAAAACCCTTGCAGGGACTCATGCAGGCAGCAGGCAAAATTGCTGCAGGTGAGCATTCGGCCAGAGTGGAGGTGACGGCAGGAGGTGAATTCGGGGAACTCGGACGAATTTTCAATATCATGGCCACCAGCACAGAAGAACAATTCTGGCTCCAATCCAATCTGGCCAAGGTGACGGGGTTGGTGCAAGCGTGCAAAAGACCCCAGGAACTGGCACAACAGTTGATCAGTCATCTGGTGCCCCTGCTGCATGGGGGACATGGGGCCTTTTATGTGCAACATGCAAAAAGTGGCCGTTATGAACTTCTGGGAAGCTACGGCTTCAAAATCCGCAAAAACCTGAATGCCTCGTTTGTCGAAGGGGAAGGTTTGGTCGGACAGGCTGCCATGGAGCGGCAAACCATTTTGTTGACGAACGCCCCTGGGGACTATATCAAAATCAATTCCGGTCTTGGCGAAGCCACACCCATGCAGTTGTTGATTGTCCCCATGCTGTTCCAGGATTCGGTTCTGGCTGTGATCGAAATCGCCTCGTTCAATGCATTCACGAGCATGCATCAATCCTTGATGGAAGGGTTGCAAGGAGCGGTTGGACTGGGGATATCCAATCTGCATCGCAACATTCAGACTCAGGAATTGCTCGAAGAGACCCAGATCCAGTCCGAAGAGTTGGTCAACCAACAAGAAGAATTGAAAAAAACCAATGAATCTTTGCAGCTCCAGACCGAGGAGTTGCAGGCCTCCAAAGCGGAATTGCAGGCCCAGCAGGAGGAACTGGAAACAGCCAATCAGGTATTGCGTGAGCAGAAAACAATACTGGAAAAGAGTCAGACTGATCTGGAGTTTTCGCAAAAAGCAGTGGAAGAGAAGGCCAAGGATCTGGCCCTGGCCAGCAAGTACAAGTCAGAATTTCTGGCCAATATGTCTCATGAGTTGCGCACCCCCCTGAACAGTCTGCTGTTGCTCTCCCGGATGCTGGCTGACAACAAGAGTGGCAACCTGACCGCAGATCAGATCCAGTCGGTGCGGATTATCCATGAAGGGGGTACGGAACTTCTGGAACTCATCAATGACATCCTGGATCTTTCCAAGATCGAGGCCGGAAAAATGCACTTGCACGTGGAACCGGTGCCCCTGTCGGACTTGAAAGATCGACTATTGGGTCAATTCACACCTTTGGCCACGGACAAAGGGTTGGAATTCGCCATCGTGATGACCCAGGACGCACCAGCCATCATCCACACGGATGAAGGAAAAATGGGACGCATCTTGAAAAATTTCCTCTCCAACGCCTTCAAGTTCACCGAGACGGGACGGGTCGAGGTTCGAATTGAAAAACCCACCGAGGATCGTCGTTTGCAACCAGGCGAAATCCGTTTTGCGTCCGGTGATTTGAGTGCGAAGAAAGTGATCTCCCTCTCGGTGTCCGATACCGGGATCGGGATTGCCCAAGAGAAGCTGGGAGTCATTTTTGAGGCGTTCCAACAAGCGGACGGAGGAACCTCCAGGAAATATGGCGGTACAGGTCTTGGTCTCTCCATTGCCCGTGAATTGGCGCGCCTGCTCAACGGCGAATTGCGCCTGCGTAGCGAAGAAGGCAAAGGGAGCATCTTTACTTTGTTGTTGCCAGAATTGTCCAATGATCAGACAGGAGAATCGAACGCAACAACAAATCCACTCCCTGCCATGACGCTCCCCTTCAAGGGGTTTGGTCGACGGATAACGGATCAAACGGATCAGATCAAACAGGCCGCACCTGCGCTTGTTCAGGCCGCACCTGCGCTTGTTCAGGAGACTGGCGGGGATTTCATCCTGGATGATCGGGAGGTGATTCAAGCCGGAGACAAGATTTTACTGGTGATTGAGGATAATTCCAAGTTTGCCACTGTGGTGTGTTCCCTGGCCCGGAAACATGGCTTCAAAACAATTGCAGCCCCGGACGGAGAATCGGGTCTGGCCTTGGCGGTCTGTTTCAATCCGACCGGCATCATCCTGGACCGCAAGCTGCCTGGCATGAATGGAGACGCGGTCCTGGCGCGACTTAAAGAGAGTCCTGCAACAAGGCAGATTCCCGTTCATATCATTTCAGGCCGGGAGAACGGTTTGGCTGCCTTGGGAGAACTGGGCGCGGTCGGAGTACTGGCCAAACCGGTCACAGAAAGACAACTCAAGAAGGTATTTGAACGGATTGAATGCGCCAACCATGCATCCGGGGGTCACTTGTTGGTGGTTGAGGATGATCCAACAGCCTCTCTGGTGACCGTACAATTCTTCAAGAGCCAAGGGATCCATGTGACCGCTGTTGGCACCGCCAAAGAGGCATTGCAACTTTTACAGGGCAATTCATTTGCTTGCATGATCCTGGACCTGGATCTCCCAGGGATGTCTGGTTTTGAGCTTCTGGAACAGATCACCGCCAACCAGGAGGTGGTCAAAATTCCGGTCATCATCTATTCAGGACGGGATCTCAGCCGTGAGGAGTACAGTCGATTGCGCCTTTATACGGACAGCGTGATCATGAAAGGCGAGGACTCTGGCGAACGGTTGATGCATGATGTCGGTCAGTTTTTGTCTGCCATGAATCATGAACCCGTCGTGGCTGTACCGGTCATCAACGAAGGATCGGTTTTTGCCGGTGAACGCATTTTGTTGGTGGATGATGACATGCGCAATTTATTTGCCATGTCGAAGATACTCCAGTCCCATGGATTGCATGTGCTGCTGGCCCCGGATGGTCGCCGGGCGTTGGAACTGTTGGATAAACATACGGATTTGCGGCTGGTGTTGATGGACGTCATGATGCCGGTGATGGATGGTCTGGAGGCCATCCGCCTGATTCGGCAACAGGAACGTTTCAAAGAATTGCCCATTATCATACTCAGTGCCAAGGCCATGGTGGAAGATCGAGAAAGAGGCTTGGCTGCGGGAGCGAATGCCTTTTTGTCCAAACCTGTGAATACGGATCATTTGTTGGTGACGTTGCGGGAGTATTTGACGGTGTAATGGTTGTCTGCTTTAAGGATCTGTACATGACAAATCAGAGCCAACCGACAGAGTACGACTCGCCGTGGAAGGAGATCCTGAGGTCGTACTTCAAGGATTTTTTGGTGTTTTTTCTTCTGGAGGCTCATGACGGCATTGATTGGAAGCGTAACCCTGAATTTCTGGACAAGGAGCTGGACCGGATCACGCGGGAGGCGGAGTCCAGCAACCATCGCGTTGATCTGTTAGTCAAAGTCTGGCTGCTCGACGGTGATGAACTTTGGGTACTGATCCATGTCGAAATTCAGGGGAACCGCGATTCGCATTTTGAAGAACGGATGTTCATCTGTCAGTGTCGTGCATTCGACCTTTGCAAGAGGCCTGTGGTCAGCTTGGCCATCCTCGCTGATGAAGAAGGATCTTGGCGGCCATCGTCATTCAGCTACCAGATGTGGGGAACCAAGGTTAGCTTCCAGTTCAATGCCTTGAAATTGCTGGATTACATGCATCGGTTGGATGTTTTGGAGTCATCCACCAATCCGTTTGCCATCGTCACTCTGGCGCATCTGACCGGAAAACAGACCAAGAATCAACCGGAAGAACGATTTCAGCAGAAAATGCATATCACGCGCATGCTGTATGAGCGTGGTTTTAGCCGACAACAGATCGTTGATCTCTTTCGATTCATCGACTGGGTGCTGAGCCTGCCAGAAACGTTGGACAACCAATTCTGGGTCAATCTATTCAACTTTGAGGAGAACAAAAAAATGTCTTATATCACAAGCGTGGAACGAATTGGAATGCGGAAAGGCGAAGAGAAAGGCCGTCATGATGGCAAAGTGGAAATGCTGCTCGAACTTCTCCAAGAACGCTTTGGCCAGATCCCGGAAGCTGTTCAGAAGCAGGTGGAATCGGCAAAATTGGACGATATCAGCGTCTGGGCACGGAAGATTGTCAAAGCCGATTCCTTGCAGGCTGTCTTCCATTGACTTGTTCAGCTTGCTCTCAAGCGATCATCGGAATGATGCACATCACGCGCATGCTGTATGAGCTTGGTTTTAGACGCCAACAGATCGTTGATCTCTTTCGATTCATCGACTGGGTGCAAAGCCTGCCAAAAGAGTTGGACAACCAATTCCGGGTCAATCCATTCAACTTTGAGGAGAACAAAAAGATGTCTTATATCACAAGCGTGGAACGAATTGGAATGCGGAAAGGCGAAGAGAAAGGCCGTCATGATGGCAAAGTGGAAATGCTGCTCGAACAACTCCAAGAGCGTTTTGGCCTGATCCCGGAATCTGTTCAGAAGCAGGTGGAATCGGCAAAATTGGACGATATCAGCGTCTGGGCACGGAAGATTGTCAAAGCCGATTCCTTGCAGGCTGTCTTCCATTGACTTGTTCCGCTTGCTCTCAAGCGATCATCGAAATCTGCTTCCGTTCTCCAACCGGGAGAGCCAAAATGTCGATTATTTTAGCGGTGAATAGTAGTCCTATCACCAGACCCAAGGACGGCGTGTTCGTCTGTGATGCCACATTTTTTTTGTGTGTGACGAGGGAGTTGATGCTGGAGAGCATAACAGGATTGCTGTTTGGAAATTCGGCAACGAGGTGTCGTTTACCGCCCATGGCTTCAACGTAGGAACTCAATGTTGAGATCAACAAATCGCTACGCTTTTCAATTCTGGAGACGCCATCTTGTGAAATGTGCATGATTCGGCTATGCGTTCTTGCGTGAGCGCATGGGCTTTGCGCAAATCGCGTAGCGTCATGTCATCCTCAATAAGACGCGCCGTCTCCGTCTCGATTTTCCGTTGGCGATCAAGGGGTAATCCCTTGATTACTTCATCCAATGTCCTTGCCATGTCATGATCCTTTCTTTTGTTGCGCCAAATGGTCATCCAATCGCTTGTCAGCCGTTGCAATCAGCGAGCGGTAAAACCGCTTCTCACTCCCGCCGGACTTGTCACCAGCCACAAGGATGATGGCCTGCCTGAGAGTGTCGAAGGCAAAGGCCACGCGCCACACGCCGCCTGCGGCGTCAAAACGAAGTTCCTTCATGTTGGTGTGTTTTGAATCGTTCAGCGTGTCAACGTGCGGACGCCCAAGTTGAGGGCCAAAAATCTTAAGCAGCCCCGCCTTGGCGAGAAAAGCGTCTTGCACCTCACTCGAAAACGCCGAAAACTCAGCATCAAACGCATCATGAAAGATAACTGTCCAATTCATGGATGAGACTATAACACAGTTGATAATGTCTTCAAAGGCATATTTTTTTGTAACCATCATTTTATGTGATGGGCTTGATAGGTTTCCCATCCTCCGGTATCCTTGACAGAATAACTGTCTGGAGTCTGGAGGAAATGGTGGACTGGGAGAGACTGTGTACTGCTCTAACCGTGCGTGTCGTTGTTATGGAACACCTTTCGCGCAGAGCCGATTGGTCAAAAATGGCTTTCCCATGAAATTCATTCAAAAAAAGTCGTACAATTAAGTTATTAAAATCATTGACAGATGTTTGTCCGTCACACCGCATAATTTTCTTGCTTTTTGCTGAGAGTGCAATCATTATTATTTCATTATGAAGAGTCAAAACAGACTGAGTAACTATATGCTTATTGATTGTATACATGCCAGCCAGAAATCTGTGTTGGAGGTAAGTCAATGTCGTACTCAATGACCCATAGTGTTGCAATACGCAGCATTGAATTCAATCCAATCGGGTAGTGTGTAGAAAAAATGAATTTATTGTTTTCATCTATATTTTTCTTGTGCTTCTTGTTCGTATCGCCATTGATGGCGGGTCCACAGCCTGCGCCTGCTGCGCCAACAGATCCGGGCAGTGCCATGTATTCCCTGGAGGATCTTTATAACCGTTTAAACTCTGGAGCGGATGGGGTCAAACGGACTGGTCCGTTTACTGAACCAGCTGGTACTCCTGCTGCAACCGGTCACAATTTGAATGACATCATGAACAAGGCACCGTTACCGGACAATGCGCATGGTGCCACGGCGGCTGATGTGAGTTGCAGCGGTGTTTTTTGGGGGGTACGGACGGATGGAACATGGGGACAACAAACAGGAACGGGCACCCTTTACCCCTGTCCACCGACCAATGCTCAGGTCTCATCAGACCAAAAGACCATCTCGTGGGATCCCTCATTTGGTGCGATTTCTTATAATTTGTATGTAGCCTCGCAATCAGGTTTAACTCAAGATAATTATACATCTATATCTGGTGGCACACGCATACAAAATATTGCCAATCCTTATGTACATTCGTTTAATTTTCGGACTAATCTAAAATATTATGTATATATTTCAGCAGTAGGTTCTGGTGGTGCTGAAAGCCTTCTGTCTGATCCAGTGTTTGTCAGTCGTTTCTATACCAACAATAATGGTACAGCAACGGACATCCACACCGGGTTGATATTGCTCCAAAATGCAAATTGTTTTGGAGTTAAAAATTGGTATAATGCCATGGCTGTAGCTGCCAATTTAAGTGATGGTCAGTGTGGGTTAACGGATAGGTCTACCCCTGGCCAATGGCGTTTGCCGACACTACATGAACTTGATGTTTTGATTCCAGCACAAAATAGTGGCCTGTTTGTTGGTGTCCAGCCCTACTACTATTGGTCGAGTACTACCGTCGACGACTTCCTCGTGAACCTCGGAAACAACGGCGGCCGCAACAAGACGGATCTGAGCTATATCTGGCCTCTCAAAGGCGGGCAATGATACTTCGGTGCTTTGATGATTTAAATAAGAGGAAGGAAGAGAACCGCCTCTCCCGCCCCATCCACCCTTTGCCGACAGAATGAACACCTGAATCACATAAAACGGGTTATAAACTAAGTTGTTAAAAATTGTTAGTAAATGTTTATCCGTCAAACCGCATAATTTTCTTGCTTTTTACTGAGAATGCAATCATTATTATTTCATCATGAAGAGTCAAAATAGATTGAGTAACTATAAACTTATTGATAGTATACATGCCAACCAAAAATCTATATTGGAGGTAAGTCAATGTCGTACTCCATGACCCAGTAGTGTCGCAATACGCAGCCTTGAATTCAATCCAATCGGGTAGTGTGTAAAAAAAATGAATTTATTGTTTTCATCTATATTTTTCTTGTGCTTCTTGTTCGTGTCGCCATTGCTGGCGGGTCCACAGCCTGCGCCTGTTGCGCCAACAGATCCGGGCAGTGCCATGTATACCCTGGAGGATCTTTATAACCGTTTAAACTCTGGAACGGATGGAGTCAAACGGACTGGTCCGTTTACTGAACCAGCTGGTACTCCTGGTGCAACCACTCACAATTTGAATGACATTATGAGCAAGGCACCGTTACCGGACAATGCCCATGGTGCCACAGCGGCTGACGTGCTATGTGGGGGGAGTTTTTGGAGTCTGCGGACGGATGGGACGTGGGGGCAACAAATTGGAACAGCCAACCCTTGTCCACCGACCAATATTCAAGTTTTATCAGACAATAAGACCATTTCATGGTCGCCATCAATTGGTGCGACTTCTTACAATTTGTATCTAGCCACGCAATCGGGTTTAACCAAAAATAATTATACATCTTTGCCTAATGGCGCACGTATACAAAATATTTCTAACCCCTATACATTTCCGAATACCGTCCCTTACAGTGGTACAATAATTTATATATATATTGAAGCTGTCATTGTTGGCGGCAATGAAAGTTTTCTGTCTGATCCAGTCACTACGATACTGCCTCGTTTCGGATCTAATAATAATGGTACGGTCACGGATTTTCATACCGGGTTGATACTGCTTCAGAATTCAGGGTGTTTGGGTAGCATGGATTGGGATAGTGCAATGGCTGCGGCGGCTAAATTAGGCAATGGCCAGTGCGGTTTGACAGATGGGTCTACCCCTGGCCAGTGGCGTTTGCCGACACAACCAAGCGGTGAATTGGGTATTCTTGTAGCGACCAAGAATAGTACCGCGTTTACTAATGTCCAATCCTGCAAATATTGGTCGAGTACTGATACCATCGCAAGCCAACTGACCTACGCGTGGGTTGTGAGCCTCATCAACGGCAACTCCGGCACCAACTACAAGGCGTACCCAAACTGTGTCTGGCCCGTTCGAGGCGGGAAATGATACTGCGATGTTTTAATGGTTTGAGTGATTTCAACGAAGAAATACAAAAGGGAAGGCTGCCACCCTTGGCACTGTGTCGGTTTTCGGCATCTTGATTGGATCTTTCTGATTTGTAACTGATTAGGGGAGAGTGCATGAGATTTGCTTTGTCTCTGACTGTTTTGTTTTTTTTCATGACTGTTTCGGTGTTGGCAGGCTCTTTGGAGCCACCTGGAAAACCTTCTGAACCTGCCAGTGCCATGTTTACATTGGAGGATCTATACAACCGTCTCAATTCCGGTGCCGCAGGGAGCAAGCGGTCTGGCGGGTTTGTCAGGCCTGCGACAGGCCCTGGGGTGGTTGGCAAATCCATCAACGATGTCATGACCATTGCCCCGAAAAAGCAAGTCAACGGGGTCAAACGAGAAAATGTGGCGTGTGGCAAGACCTTTTTCGGCTTGCGGGATGGTGCCTGGGGGCAGCAGATGGGAATAGGCGGGTGTCCACCGCCAACCGATGTTAAAGTCACGGCATCCCAGAACAAACAAGCGATCATTTCATGGTCTCCGGTTTCTGGTGCAAAGGCTTATCATCTTTATGTTGCTACGCAAGCGGGTTTGACACAATATAATTATACTGAACTCTCTGGTACTACGCTGAAGCAGAATGTTTCCAGTCCTTATACAGTGACCGGCTTGACTAATGGCGTTACCTATTATTTGACCGTTGCAACGGAGACCGCTGCCGGAGAAGGTCTCTCTGCTGCCGTAACAACAACACCTGCGTTTGTTCGATTTACAGCAAACAGTGATGGTACAGTCACTGATCATGGAAAGGGATTGTTACTGCTTAAAAATGCCAATTGTTTTGGCGCGAAGTCATGGAGCGAAGCTATTGACTCAGTAGTTTTTTTAGCGCATGGCCAGTGCGGGCTTACAGACAATTCCAAGCCAGGGCAATGGCGTATGCTGACAAAAGATGAAGCCAGCATTCTGTTTGATGCAAAAACGGATGCTGCATTTACCGGCATCCAAACCAGCAGCTCCTATTGGTCGAGTACATCAGACACCACCATTCCATCCAATGCGTGGTCCATCTCCCTGAGTAGCGGCAGCGTCACTAATGGTATCAAGACAAACACTTATTACGTATGGCCGGTTCGAGGTATACAATAGATGTTCAGGTTCTTTGCTATTTCAAGATGTTTGGATACCTTGACAAAGGGATGGCTCTATCATTTTTTGCGTAACAAGCCTTTAATAATCGAGACGAAACGATCATTTGTTTCCATTTTGATTGCATTGTGGCTGCCATGGCTGTCATTTCTATGGATCCTTTTTCCATGGCCCCTGTTTGCTGCTACTTGGGGCATCAGTAATACCAACAAATACGCATGGTCCGAAAACGCCGGATGGATCAATTTTCGTCCAGACCAGGGAGGCGTAAAAATTTTTCCTGACCATCTGGAGGGATTTGCCTGGGGTGAGAATATTGGTTGGATCGAACTGGGGGTTGGAGGTACTGGACCTTATGCCAATACCAATGCGAATAATTGGGGCGTCAATCGTGATGCCGGTAGCGTGATTTCCAATCTTTCAGGGTATGGATGGAGTGAAACCGTAGGCTGGATCGATTTCAATGCCTTTGGGACCACCGACAATGCCGTGATCAATGCGACTACGGGTACTTTCAGTGGATATGTTTGGTCAGCCAATGTGGGTTGGATCCATTTGAGCAATACTGTACCTGTATTAAAATATAAAATATCCAGCAATATTATCCCAATAGTTTCTGATATCACAGACAGGAACAGCAATGAAGACGAAAGTGTAAGTCCAATTGTCATTAATATTGGAGATACAGACCCGGCATCCCTGAACGTGGCCGTAACGGTCACTTCTTCGAATACTGCTTTGATTCCAAAAGAGAACTTGATACTCACAGGATCCGGTGCAAGTCGCAATCTGGAAATCAAACCCGTAGCAAATCAATACGGTTCATCCATTATCAGTGTAATTGCGACCAGTGGCACTCCTGTTGAATATACCACCACCAAGACATTTAATGTGGTGATCGCACCGGTCAATGATCCTCCGACCGCCACCAATTTAAGTGCGGCAGAAGCCTTCACCGAGGACGCACCTGCATTTAAATTGACGGGGATTGTCATTACTGATATTGATAGTCCCACCGTCACTGCAACCCTGACCCTCTCGAATCAAGCGGCAGGGACTTTATCCACGGCGACCTCTGGAGGTGTGACGTCACAATTCGATGGCACTGTTTGGAGTGCCAACGGTGCTTTGGCTGATGTTAAGACTTTGTTGACGGGCGTTACTTTTACTCCGGCAAAAAACTGGGATAAAAATTTCACTATTGCCACATCGGTAAGCGATGGAGTGGCACCAGCTGTTACGGGCACAAAAAATGTTACGGTAACGCCAGTCAATGATGCCCCAACAGCCACCAATTCAAGTGCAGCAGAAGCCTTTGCCGAGGACGCACCTGCATTCAAGTTGACGGGTATTGTGATCACCGATGTTGACAGTCCTACCGTTACTGCGACCTTGACCCTCTCGAACAAAGCGGCTGGGAGTTTATCCACAGCGACCTCTGGAGAGGTGATATCACAATTCGATGGCACTGTTTGGAGTGCCAGCGGTGCGTTGACTGACGTTAATACTCTACTGGCAGGAGTGATGTTTACCCCATCCGCGAACTGGGATAAAAATTTCACCATCGCCACATCCATCAGCGATGGAGTGGCTCCTGCCGTTACAGGCAGCAAAAATGTTACGGTAACGCCCGTCAATGATGCCCCAACAGCCACCAATCTGAATGCGGCAGAGGTTTTTGCCGAGGACGCACCTGCATTCAAGTTGACGGGTATTGTGATTTCCGATCTTGACAGTCCTACTGTCACTGCGACTCTGACCCTTTCGAATAAAGCGGCAGGGAGTTTATCCACAGCGACTGCTGGAGGGGTGGCGTCGAAATTCGACGGCACTGTTTGGAGTGCCAGCGGTACTTTGACTGACGTCAATACTCTATTGGCGGGCGTTACCTTAACTCCAGCAAAGAACTGGGATCAGAATTTCACCATAGCCACATCGGTGAGTGACGGAGTGGCCCCAGCCCTTACCGGATTAAAAAATTTTACGGTATCTTCAGTCAACAACCCACCGACCGCCACCAATCTGAATGCGGCAGAGGCCTTCACCGAGGATGCACCTGCATTCAAGTTGACGGGTATTGTGATCTCCGATGTTGACAGCCCCACCGTTACCGCGACCCTGACCCTCTCGAACAAGGCAGCAGGGAGTTTATCCACAGCGACATCTGGAGGGGTGACGTCACAATTTGATGGCACTGTTTGGAGTGCCAGCGGTGCCTTGGCTGACGTTAATACTCTACTGGCAGGAGTGTTGTTTACCCCGTCCGCGAACTGGGATAAAAATTTCACCATGGCCACATCCATCAGCGATGGCGTGGCCTCAGCCGTTACAGGCAGCAAAAATGTGACGGTAACACCCGTCAATGATGCCCCAACAGCCACGAATCTGAATGCGGCAGAGGTCTTGACCGAGGACGCACCTGCATTCAAATTGACGGGCATTGTGATCTCCGATGTTGACAGTCCCACCGTCACAGCGACCCTGACCCTCTCGAATAAAGCGGCAGGGAGTTTGTCCACGACGACTTCAGGCGGGGTGACATCAAAATTCGATGGCACTGTTTGGAGTGCCAGCGGTGCTGTGACTCAGGTCAACACGCTTTTGGCAGGAGTGCTGTTTACCCCGTCCGCGAACTGGGATAAAAATTTCACCATGGCCACATCGATCAGCGATGGAGTGGCCCCAGCCCTTACAGGCAACAAAAATTTTACGGTAACGTCGGTCAATGATGCCCCAACAGCCACCAATGGCACGTTGACAACCAATGAGGATACCGTCTATACCGGAACCTTGTTGGCTGCGGACACAGACACTTCCACCTTGACCTATTCCATCGTGACCCAACCCGCCAAGGGATCTGTCACCCTGACCAACGCGGCTACCGGGGCTTTTTCCTATACCCCAACCGCCAATGTCAACGGTTCTGACACCTTTACCTTCAAAGCGAATGACGGCACGCTCGATTCCAATGTTGCCACTATCAACGTTATGATCACCCCGGTCAACGACGCCCCGGTTGTCACGAATGGGTCGTTCGCAACCGACAGAGATACCGTTTATAACGGAACGCTGTCCGCTACCGATGTTGACGGTGCCAGTTTGACTTATTCCATCGTCACCCCACCTGCCAAGGGGTCTGTCACGATCACCGACGCGGTTACAGGTGCCTTTTCTTATACGCCAAACCCCAATATTTCTGGTTCAGACAGTTTTACCTTCAAGGCGACTGACGGAACACTCCAATCCAATACCGCAACGATGGCCATTACCATTAATGCGGTGAATCACGCACCCGTGATTAATGGAACTCCAGGCAAGTCTGTCCATGTGGATACAGCCTACAGTTTTATCCCGACAGCCTCGGACGTGGATCCTGGTACAACATTGGCCTTCTCTATTGTCAACAAGCCCGCATGGGCGAGTTTTAACACCACCACAGGCCAATTGAGTGGTACGCCAACCAGTATCTCCGTTGGAACCACACAAGGTATCGTCATTTCGGTCACGGATGGTGTTTCTCCAGTTTCTCTGCCTGCATTTGACCTGACCGTGGTGCAGACACTGGAGTTCGTTAAAGTAATCGACGGTCTGTTCAAAACAACTCAGACGGTTACTTTGGGATGTATCAATGCGGCCTGTGTCTCCATTTATTATACTTTGGATGGCTCTGAACCCACCACACAATCCCTGCTCTATAAAGAGCCAATTGTCATCAGTTTGCAAGGAACTACACAATTACGCTATTTCGGGGTGAATGCTGTTGGAAACCGAACATCTACGATTACAAATAATTTTATCATTGACACCATCGCCCCCCAGGTTGCCATTACCGACCCTTCAGATGGAACCTATGTCAATGGTGTGAACTCGATCAAGGGTACTGCCTCGGACGGTGCAGGCTCTGGGATTACCACCCTCAAGCTCCAGATGACCGATGGCACGGATTATGTGGATAATCGTGCTGGTGTGGGTCTTGCCTGGTATCCGGCCAGTTTGTATACCAGCGATACACTGCCATGGCTTGCCGTTGCCGATCTGTCAAAAATTCAAGATTTTTCCATCTGGATGCTTTCACCCCCGAACTTGAAAACAGGTGCCACCTATACCTTGACCGTGCGGGCCACCGACAAAGCCGGGAACGTCACGACCAAGACCAGCCGTTTTACCAATACGGATAAAATCCTGGTCTCTGGTGCCATTCTGGATGGCAGCGGAAAACCAATCCCGGATGTGACCGTCACTTTTTCTGATACCAGCAAATGGACTTCAAGCATCGTATCCGACACGACAGGCAAGTATCAAGGAATCGTGCCGAATTCAGGCTGGTCCGGCAAGGTCACTCCGACAAAACCGGGTTATACGTTCACCCCGGCAGAGCTTGTCATTACATCGATTGCGGCACCACGACCCAACAGTAATTTTACCGGAACTGCCGTGGAATCCGAACAGGATGCCCGTGCCATCATCGTGGCTGGGGGAGATCTTCAGGATTATCTCTGGCCCGCCACCAAGAGTGTGGCCAATTACGCTTATGTCGTTTTGCGTAAAAAAGGCATTGACAAACAAAATATCCGCTATCTCAGCATGGATGTCAATCAGGATCTTGACAATGAAAAAGGTAGTGATATCAACGGACTGGCCAGCTCCTCAGCAGTGCAGGACGCCATCATCAATTGGGCCGGCGGCTATGTCAACAACAAGAAACCGTTGATTCTCTATATGGTGGACCATGGGCTTGTCGGCCAGTTTCTGGTCACCAAACCCAGACAGGGTCAGGCCGATATCATCACCGCTGCCAAGCTGAATGAGTGGCTGAATACATTGCAAGCCAAAACCGGAGCCAAAGTGATTTTGATCATGGATGCATGTTATTCCGGCAGCTTTGTGCATGAATTGATCCCACCCAAGGGCCTATCACGAATTGTCATCACCAGTACGGATCCCACGGAGTTGGCCTATTTTGCATCTGATGGCGATCAGTCCTTTTCAAGCTTTTTCTGGAAATACATTTTGATGGGCAGGAACCTGCGTGACAGCTTTTCCGCCAGCGTCCAGGCGAGTCGGGCCGCCAGTCGCAATAAACAAAATCCCATCATGGATGCTGACTCCGATGGGGTATACAATGCTTCCAAGGACACAGCACTGGTCAGCACGACCTACCTGGGCACTCCGTTTTTCACAGCTGCGGTCTTCCCTGAAATCACGGACTCCATCCCTGATTCCTACATGGAGGAACAAGGTTCCGGCCTGACTCTTTGGGTGCAATTGTCACAAGATGTCAGTAAAACAGATCGGGTGTGGGGCGTGGTTGTCCCACCAGGAACCAATAAGGACAGCCAGGATCCCATTACCAACTTGCCCATTTTGACGCTGAAATTCAATTCGGCGACCATGCGGTATGAGGCGACTTTCGACAGCACTTTCAGCGGCTTCAAGGGGCCGGGCCAATACGTCATCTCTTTCTATGCCCAGGCCAACGATGGTGAACGATGGATTTCATTGCCCAAATCCGTGACCATTCAAGTTGGCAAGGACGAATTCGAATCGGACAATACCTCTTCACAAGCCAGCATTATCGTAATCAATGATACCATACCTCAACGTCATAACACCCATCTGGCCAACGATGCCGATTGGATCAAATTTTATGCCCTCAAGGATGTCACTTACGCCATCGAGGCCATCAACCTTGGCAAAAACGCCGACATGGTTCTGGAACTCTTTGATGCCGATGGTGTGACTGCCTTAACGAAAGCAGTCAATGACAAAGGCCCAGGTGTTGACGAAAAGATCACCTTTACTCCCACAAAAGATGGGGTGTACTTTGTCAAAGCCAGCCAGTTCGGCAACAACATATTTGGAGCGGATACGGACTATGATCTGAAAG
>JAMOBH010000095.1:0-16949 GCA_039908085.1 Magnetococcus sp. YQC-5 | reverse complement strand
GTGAACCGCCCCCCAACACCCCCCACCCTTTTTTTTTGTTATTTTTTTTTATTATTATTTTTTATTATTATTAAAAAAAAAGAGGGGGTCTGGGGGATTCATCCCCCAGGGTTTTGCTTTTGACTTTTTTTTGTGCCTGAAGGCCACAAGAATGTCAAGTGAGAAGAGTGTATGACGATACCTGATGACGCCAGGGAAGATCAGACCAGCAAAACGCTTTGGCATCGTATTCTTGGTCAGGTGTTGCAGGAGTCGTTGACAAGGGTTGGGATTCTTGTACAAACCGAAGTGGAGGTAGTCAGCGAATCCCCCAAGGCAGACATCATTTTGCTGCGTCGGGAAGGGGTGGTTTGGACGGATGAGCAGAAAGTTTGGTTGGCGGATGGAGTACGTGATACCACAGCCAGCCATGTATTGATCGAGTTCAAATTTTCTGAAAGTCTGACGGATGATGCGGTTGAGCAAACATTTGTTTACGGATATCTCTATCGAAAGAAACAGAAGCTGCGTCGTGAAGAGTTGCAGAGTTTTCTTCTGGTCGCGAAAACACCGAATACGGATATCCTCGCACGGCTTGGCTATGAACAAACCGAACAACCGGGTGTTTGGCGATCCAGCTTGCCCTTGATTGAATCGGTAGGTGTTATTTTGTTGAACCAATTGACCGATGAACCACACAATGCTGTGTGGAAGTGTTTTGCCAGTCGGGAAAAAGAATGGCAAAAGGCATTGGTCAGTTTGGATCGATATGGGTTGTCAACACTTTCGCTTAAATTCAAGTGGATGACTTTGGAACTTTGGAGACTGCGCATGAAAGAAGCCAATGAGGAACTGGATCTGGCGGAATCAGGGAGACAGTGGTTTGATTCGATCATGGAGAGCTTTTCCAGGGAGGAATTCCTCAAAATCAACCGGGTAGGGGAAATTTGGCGGGAAGGCGTACTGGATGGCGAAAAGACAGGAGAAAAGACAGGAGAAAAGACAGGCGAAGCCAAAATTCTTGTCCGCCAATTGACGCGGCGTTTTGGCGAGTTGTCTTCTTGGGTTCGGGAAACAATCATGGCGGCTGATCAGGCTACCCTGGAAAAATGGAGCGATTTGGTGTTGGAGGCTCGTTCCCTGGAAGAGGTCATCGGGCCAAATTGGCGTGACAGCCACTGAATGGCAGTAAAACTACCTGCACGATGATATCGGTATACTGTGCGCGGCCATAATTGACACTTTTTTTGAACCAAGATTTTTTTTGGGCGTCAGGCTAAAAAAATGCCATTGATGGCCGCGCAGAGTATAGATCTCAAGGAGACTGCGAATGAATACAGTCGAAGCGGATCTGGATCGTGAGGAGTCAGACAGAGAGTGGAAGAGACCGTCTTTGGAGGAAGTGTTTAAAATTGAACGGGCAGTGGGTTGGTGGAAAGGCCTGCTGGATGGCGAAGAACAAGGCGAACGGAAAGGTGCTGCCAAAATTCTTGAACGCCAATTGACGCGGCGTTTTGGCGTGTTGTCCATCTGGGTTCGAGCAACAATTCATTTGGCTGACCAGAAGACCCTGGAAAAATGGAGCGATTTGGTGTTGGATGCCTGTTCCCTGGAAGAGGTCATCGGGCCTTGTCCGCCTGTTGGGTAATCGTTTGACTCCTTTTCAGCAGAAACGTCCTGGGGAGGCAGCTCACGGCCTCCCCAGACCCCTCCACCTTTTTTTTTGATTTTTTTATTGGAGGGGGAACGGATTCGGTTGGAAACTTGCCTCTTGGGTCGATGTATGCATAAGATGGTCCCAACCTTGAACAGGTTCGGGGCGGATCGGGTGGAAGTGTTTATTTGGTGTCAACTTGAAAATACAGGAGAACAACATGTCAGGAACCATCCAAGTCAGCCGTAATGACCAGGAAATCACCATCAGTGTCAAGGGGCGTTTCAACTTTGAAATGCATTCCCAATTTCGTGCCGCCTATCAAAGCGATTCAGGCGAAGACAATCAGAACAAACGGTTTGTGATCGACCTGGTCGGGACCGAATATATCGATTCCTCGGCCTTGGGCATGCTCTTGTTGTTGCGGGAAGAGGCCGGGGCGAATGAATCCGATATTAAAATCATCAATACACGACCGGAAATTCGTAAAATTTTGGAAACAGCCAATTTTCAACGCCTTTTCAAGATTGAATAACCATCTGTTGGTATGTCGTATCCCAGATGACGCATGAAAATGGCTATAAAAGGATCTGTTCGCATATTTTGCAACGGATAGGGCATGAAAATTCTGATAGTTGACGACGACCCCATCAACCGGACCATTCTGCAACGGCTGCTTGGTAAAGAGGGTCATGCGGTCATCACCGCCGACAATGGTCGCGAGGGGGTGGACCAGTTCAGCAAGCACCAGCCCGATCTGGTGCTGATGGACATTCGCATGCCAAAAATGAACGGTTATGAAGCAGCACAGGAGATCAAACGGATCAGTTCTTCCCGTTTCACACCGATCATTTTTCTCACCGCCGTCACCGATGAAGAAGGCCTGGTCCAGTGCATTGACGCAGGCGGAGACGACTTTCTGACCAAGCCGTTCAACCGCAGCATCCTGCAAGCCAAAATCAGTGCCATGGAACGGATCCGTCAACTCCATGCCAAATTGCGACTCCAGAAAGAGGAATTGGAACGCCATCAGGAACGGGTCCATCAGGAACTCGAAGTGGGCAAACACCTGTTTGCTCATATCGTGCGCGCAGGGAATCTGTTGGATGCTCCCTGCCTGAACCACTGGACCGCTCCCATGTCGTTGTTCAATGGAGATCTGCTGGTGGCCAGCTACAATCCGGCTGGTGGTTTGCATATCATGCTGGGGGATTTTACCGGGCATGGCCTCTCTGCTGCCGTGGGAGCCATGCCGGTGTCGGATATTTTCTATGACATGACCGCACAGGGATTTTCCATCGGCGACATGGCGGAAGCCATGAACGTCAAGTTGCTTACGGTCATGCCCACCCGGATGTTTTGCGCGGCTTGTCTCATTGAGGTGGACCATCGGCAGAAAAGCCTCAACATCTGGAATGGCGGCTTGCCTGACATTTTGATCGCCGATGGTTCTGGTCGTCTGGTCCACCGCATCCCATCGAATCACATGCCCCTGGGTGTTGCTCCCATGACACGTGAAGATCGCAAGGTGGAAATTCTGGAAATGCGTCCAGAGTATCGGGTTTTTCTCCATTCCGATGGGGTCACGGAAGCCATCAACACCGATGGCGTGATGTTCGGTTCCGAACGTATGGAAGCTCATTTCAATGGGACTCACCTCCCGGAAACACTGTTTACCGAAATCCTGAACGACCTGGAACAGTTTCGGGGTCAAGCCCAACAGACCGATGACGTCAGTCTGTTGGAAATCGTCTGCGCCAAGGCTGGAGAAGAACCCCGTGGTGTCGATGCCAATCGTCAACGTACCGCCATTGCCCCGACTCCATGGGAAGCGTCGTTCCTGTTCAGTGCCCAGACCTTGAAATCGGTGGATCCCTTGCCAACGATCATCAACGCGGTCATGAACCTGCAAGCACCGGCAGGCCATCGGGAGCGGCTTTACACCATTCTGGCAGAACTCTTTTCCAATGCCCTGGATCACGGTCTGTTGCGATTGGACACTCGTACCAAAAAAACCCCGGAAGGCTTCATCCACTATTATACCCAACGCGAGGAACGTTTGGCCGCCCTGGAAAAGGGGATGATTCGACTCACCTTGATCCATACCCCCCTGCCGCCAGAGCAGACCGGGATGGAATCCCCTGGCGGGGAGATCCTTATTCAAATGGAAGACACCGGACCAGGGTTCGATCTGACCCAGATTTATTCGCAACTGTTGGGTAATACCGGGCATGGGGGGCGTGGCATTGCCTTGTTGCGTTCCTTGTGTCAGGAATTGGAATATCAAGGTTCCGGCAACCGCGCCAGAGCGGTCTATCGGTGGACATTATAGGCAAGCAAGGATGACGGACGTGGTTCATGGCTGGGATTCTTAACGTCATGGTGGTGGATGATACCATCACCTATCGAATGATCATGAAAAAAGTGGCGGAAAGCATCCCTGGCATACGTGTCACCTCCACGGTGTCCAACGGCAGGCTCGCCCTGGACAAGATCATTGCTCAAATGACAGGAAACGATCCTGAGCGACCAGATCTCGTATTGCTGGACGTGGAAATGCCGGTGATGGATGGATTGACCACCCTTAAGGAAATTCGCAAAAAATACCCGCAAATTACGGTGGTGATGGTGAGCGCACTCTCTCGTTCCAATGCGAACATCATCGTGGAGTGCCTCAATGCCGGTGCCCTGGACTTTATTACCAAACCTTTGGAAAGCAATGTCGAACGGGCCAAAACCTCCTTGCGCAGCACGCTGGAACCGATTCTGGCCTTGCTGGATCAGGATTCGGCATCTGGTGCTGCAACACCAGCGGTGTCACCTGTGCGTCCCTCCCCTGTGCGTCCCTCCCCTCTGGTGGTGTCTGCGCCTACCCCCCCCCCCAGAATCATAACGCCCCCCGTGCCCTTGGTGATGCCAACGCCACCACCAGCACGAAGTTTCACGTCAACAAGGCCCACCCCCACCTCTGACATCGTGTCACCCGCGCACCAGGAAGAGATGCCCCATCCGGTGACTCCATCCCGTGGCATGAATGATTCCAGGCATCCTCCTCGTCCCGATTTGCTGTTGATCGGTTCTTCCACAGGTGGACCGGCAGCCTTGACCCGAATTTTTTCCAGCCTCACTGAAAAGCTGCACATTCCCACCCTGATTGTGCAGCATATGCCCCCCGTCTTCACCACCTCCCTGGCCGCCCAACTCAGTCGAACGTCGGGTCTGCCCGTCAAGGAGGCGCGGGACGAACAAACCTTGCTGCCCGGCAGTGTGACTCTTGCCATGGGAGGTCGTCATATGACCTTGCAAAATCGTGATGGAACCCTCAAACTGATACTCAATGATGGACCCAAGGTCAACGAATGTCGGCCTGCGGTGGATGTGCTGTTCATGTCAGTGGTGGCCTCTTTTACCGGGAACATCTTGAGTGTCATTCTCACAGGAATGGGACGGGATGGCACCAATGGGGTCGATGCCTTGAAACGAGTCGGAAGAACCTGGTGTATTACTCAAGACAAAAATTCATGCGTGGTATACGGTATGCCCAGATCAGTAGATGAAAAAGGACTTTCTGACGAATCATTGCCATTGGATGCCATTGGTCCAAGAATCATTCAACTGTGCAATCAACCTGTGGCACGCTGATCATGGCCATCTCGCAAGAAGAATTCGACATCATCCGGGGCTTCATCCTCGAACACAGCGGTATTCAGATCAATCCTGGCAAGGAATACCTGATTGAAAACCGTCTGACCGTCATCATGGTGCAAAATGGGTGCGACACCTTTTTCCAGCTCCATGACAAGCTGAAAGCCGATACAGGACCGTTGCGAACTAAAGTCATCGATGCCATCACCACCAATGAGACATTGTGGTTTCGGGACGATTCGTTCGCCGCTGCCTTGAGTGACCACGTCATCCCGATGCTCGTCAAAAAGGCTCGCACCCAACCTTCGGTACGCATCTGGTCTGCTGCCTGTTCCACAGGCCAGGAGCCTTATTCCATCGCCATGCTCCTGATGGATGCGTTGAGCAAAACTGAGGCCCCTCCGCCTCTGGAAAAATTTTCCATCCTGGCAACAGATATCTCTCCTTCGGCCATTGTGTTGGCCTCTGCTGGACGTTACAGTCAACTGGCCATTTCTCGTGGCATGCGTCCCAATTTTTTGGAGCGTTATTTCAAAAAAAATGGTATGGTATATGAAGTGATCCCAGAGATCCGCAAACTGGTGAAATTTCAACAATTCAATCTCAAGGATCGTTTCACGGAACACGGACTGTTCGATTTTCTGCTCTGTCGTAATGTCCTGATCTATTTTTCCGACGAGCTGAAAAAACAAATTTATAATAAAATGCATGACAGTCTCGTCAAAGATGGTATCCTGGCCATTGGGGCGTCCGAATCGCCCAGGGGCTATACGACCACTTTTGGGCAAGTCATGATGGGCACCGCAGCACTGTATCGCCCCTTGTGAATGAATCCAAGGACCATGACAACCTGGAACTCTGTTACAACAAAGTGAAACCTCATGAAACTACTCACCATCGATGATTCCAGAACCATCCGTCGCGTCATCAGCGGCATCGGAGCCATGGTTGGTTTCGAAGTCTTGGAGGCAGAAAACGGCGAAGTGGGCATCAAAGTTCTTGAAAAACATGGCCCGGAAGTTGCTTTAATCCTTCTGGATTGGAATATGCCAGGCATGAATGGCCTGGAGACCCTCAAAATGATCAAGGCCGATGACCGTTGGTCCCACATCCCGGTCATGATGGTCACCACCGAGGGAGAAAAAGATTATATCGTCAAGGCCATCCAGGCCGGAGCCATTCACTATCAGACCAAACCATTCACGCAAGAGGAAATGGCGACCCGTATCATGGAAGCATTGGGCATGGGCGGTTTGTAAAGTATATTGCTTGCAGTTAACGGAGATATTGTATGGCTCAACCCCTGTCCCAGATGGAAAAACTCGTGGTTGGTTTGCGTCCAGCCGTCACCGACATGATGAACGCCATGGCCATGTCCGAAGTGGTCTTTGCCGGATCAGAAACGGTCGATACCTTTACCCTCTCTGGTGAGGTGGTCGGATTGGTACGTCTCGATGGCTTGGTGCGTGGCATGGTGGGCGTTTCATGCAGCCAGGATCTGTTGCGGGAAATCGTCTCCAGAATCGTGGGGCTTGACCCCCAGGAACTCAGCCTGGAAGACCTGCTTGACGGTGCCGCTGAACTGGCCAACATGGTGTGTGGCGGTATGAAAACCAAAGCCAAAATCGGTGACATCACCCTCTCCCCGCCAGTGGCCATTGTGGGGCGGGAGTATGTCGCCCAATGGAAAACCGTGCATCCCACCATGGTTTTCACCTTTCAGATGGATGAAGGGGTGTTGCGGGTCCATACCTGTTTGTGACAAGGGATAAACAGGGGGATCTTTTTTTAAAAAAAGCTTGATCTCATGGATCATTTTTGCCATGATATCATTTTGCATGGATGGTTTTTGGTTAACACCAGCGTGACGAAATTTTCGAAAACAAGAAAGGGAGATGTAAAATGCGTATACTTATCGTTGACGATTCAAGCGTCATGCGGAAAATAGTGGCTCGTGGTCTGCGTCAGGCAGGCTTCACAATCACTGACATTCTGGAAGCCGGTGATGGTCAAGAGGCCATAGATCTGCTCAAAACCGACAGCAATTTCAAACTTATCCTCTCTGATTGGAACATGCCGGTCATGGATGGGCTGCAATTTGTCAAAGCCATCAGAAGCAACATCCCTCAGATCAAAAACATCCCCGTCGTGATGGTCACCACCGAAGGCGGAGAGTCCAAAGTGGCCGCCGCCATGGAAGCCGGTGCCAATGGACATATCAAAAAACCTTTCACCCCGGAAATACTCAAGGAAGCCTTGGATCGGTTCTTGAAATAAACCTGTCTGCCGATGTGAATGTCGTGGGGAGAAACACCATCCATACAGAACAGGCTGTTTTTGGGATGGTGTTTCTTCTTTGTTGCTTCCCTTGATGACCCGCTCTCTCTTCGTTTTGTTCCTGTTTCGGAAAAACAAAAAAGCAAAACCTTGGGGGGCGGTGAACCGCCCCCCAAACCCCCCACCCTTTTTTTTTATTTTTTTTATTTTTTAATTATTAAAAAAAAAGAGGGGGTTTGGGGGATTCATCCCCCAAGGTTTTGCTTTTGACTTTTTGCCCGAAGGGCATCATGTTCTGGTCTCATCTCTCTTTTGTTCAATGGCATAAAATTTGCTTTCATTCTACTCGCCAGTTCCCGGATTGACCCATATCTGCGGACTTTAATTGAGCGAGCCATAAGCCCATGGAAACACCACCAGAGATCGTCAAGAAGGCACGCCCCTTTTTCCTGAGTTATTTCAGCAAATTGGGCAATGATCTGAACACCCTTACCGCAGCACCTGTGGTATGTACACTACAGACCATCTCTTTGCGACGCGGTCGGGAGGATCTGGACGCCCTCTTTGAAACCGACCGTAGTGTTGCGCACGTCATCGAGGATGGCCTGAATACCGGCGACATCCATCTCATCTTCGACATTGCCACTTCCATTGCCCTGACCGGTCTTATGATGATGATGGGTGCTTCCGTCATTCAAAGTCAGGTCAAAACCAGGGAATACAACGAAGAAATTCAGGAAGGATTTCAAGAAGTTTCCAATCAGGTGGTGGGTGCCCTGAACGACCTGGTGGAAAAAAAGATCAAAGATGGCGGCCATTTGCTGTTGACAAGCACCAACTATGTGCCCTATGGCGAATTTCCGCCAACCTTGCTGGATGAGGTGACTTATCTGTGTGTGGATGTTCAGATTCAGGTCGCTGATTTTCCGCCACAATTAGCCAGTTGGGTACTCTCCAAAGAGTTTGCCGAAACCTTGCTGGGAGTCAAAATTCCAGGCACTGAAGTCGAACAGGAACAGGCCGCCAAAAAAGCCGCCAAAGCTGCCGCTCCGCCACCGCCGCCACCCCCCACCGCCACCGCCACCACCACCCGTGGCCAAGCCTGCTCCAGCCACGGCACCTCCCAGTGCAGCCGACAATGAAAAAGCGGCCAGAGCTGCCATGCATACGGCTCTCACCGGAGCAATGCCGTCCATTCCGTATGCCAAAGACGCCCTGCCCATGCCAGATGATCCAGGCAGTGTCGTGGCACTCATGACCGAAAGTCCCTTTACCCTCAAAGAAGATGAACGGGTCATCGTTGCCATCAATGCAATGCGTCATGATGGGTATCGGTATATGGGAATTGAACGCAATGGCAAACTCATCCGCGTGGTCAGCCAGAGCGATTTGCGTCAGATCATGGGACCGTTTTTTGGCACCAAGGCGATGAATGCCCGCGACAAGGCCATTTGCAATATCCCCATTGGCAAAATCAATGAAGCCCAGAAACCCATCGTCATCACTCTGGATGCATCCATCACGGCAGCAGCCAATTTGATGGCTGAACACCGCCTGCACGCCCTACCTGTGGTCAGTGGCCCTGGGGTCTTGCGCGGATTCGTCACCATCCATGCGGTGTTGAATTATTTTCGGCGGAAAAGACAGGCTTGAGGATCGTTTCTGGCTGGTCGATGATTGCCTGACCAGTTTGCGCAAGCGCACCAAACCTTCCCTGGTCTCCTGATGGTCATAACGCAGGGAAATATAGCAATGGGTCACTTGCCACACCCAGTCGGTCCGTTCAGGGTGGCGCGCAACCAGGCGGGTGGCATAATCCAATGGGCCTTCATGGGGCAGGCGAGGACTCCCCAGACGGGTCATGCGTTGGCAAAAGAGCGCGTAATAACGCACCGCACCCGGTCGCTGCCAACGCCAGGCACGGGAGTGCCACATGAGATAAAAAAACAGTGCCATCAATGCCAGCGTCAACAGGGTGGCCAGGACCATGATCAGCTCATGCCAGGATCCTTCCCCTCCAAAATGCTGTAACAAATCCATCTGCTGTTTTTGTCCATAACCAAGCACCCACAGATTCCAATTATTGTCCAGCATGTCCCAAACCTGCCATGGATCCAGAAACCAAGGCCAGGAGGTGATGATCCGGGTGGATGGATGCAGCAGCGAAAGGGCACGTGAAACAGTCACTTCTACCCGTTGGGGGTCAATGGCCGCTGTGGGATCGACCCGGAGCCATCCTTCACCATCCAGCCAGACTTCGCTCCAGGCATGGGCATCGGATTGACGGAGCGTCATGTGTCCATCCATGGGGTGGATTTCTCCCCCCAAATAGCCTGTGACCACCCGTGCGGGAATGCCTGCGCTACGCATCAAAAAAGTGAATGCCCCTGCATAGTGTTCACAAAATCCCCGTCGCGTGTTGAATAAAAAATCGTCAATGGAATTACGGCCCAGCAGGGGAGGAGGATCCAGGGTGTAATAAAAAGCTTCCTGGTGAAAATACTCCAGGGCAGCCTGGACCACTTGGCGTGGGGTGTGATGGCTTTGTTCCACCCAATGGCGGGCCAGTTGACGGGCCTGTTCATTGCCGTGATCAGGCAGTGTCAAACCCAGAATGTATTGTTCAAGGTCCAGTGTGCGGTCGGCGCGGTCATATATATGGGAAATGGCCGGATACCGGTATCGTTGGCGCACAGGTCGTTTGTTGTGCCATTGGTAGTCAGCCAGGCGTTTGATGGTCTGGGGTGGGGTTCCAGGGAGATCCAAAGCGAACAACCAGTAGCGATCATGAGGTTCCAGGGTGACCCAATAGCGCAAGGGTGGGGAGCTGTGAGATTGGGTGTCGAGGTCTTGTTTGGCTGTGGGCAACTCGGCGGTATGCCAAGTATTGTTGAAAAATCGCCACAGGACCGGTCCGCGCCAATAGCGCGCGTTGGGTTCGGGAGGGGGGTCCAGAAATTCCACCCGGAAGGCCAACTGATCCGAGACGATCAAGGAACGGATGGCTCCTGGTGTCATGCTCCCGGAGAGGCCGGTGCGGGCGGAATGGCCCATCATTTCCTGAGATAAAACAAAGAGTGGACCAGGCAGGCGTGGGAAAAAGAGGAACAACAGGATCATGACCGGAATGGCTTGCAGGGTCAGGGTGAAGGCCAGTCGAAAACAGGGGCCAAGGTCGCGCATGGTTGCCTGAGGCTGTGCCAGATGAACCATCCAGGTGAGCAGTGTCAACAGACAGCCCAGGACATAGAGTGTGTTGGCCATGGTCTGGTTGAACAGCAAATGACTCATGGAGAGAAAAAACAACAAGGAGAGCAGAAACCAGAGATCCCGCAGGGCGCGCAATTCCAACATTTTCAAAAACAGCATGGAGAGCAGCAGGGCTACCGCCAATTCCAGGGAGCGGAAGCTTGTAAAGGAGAAGCTCAAGGCTGTCAGTGCCACCAGAACCAGCAGGGTGCGCTTCATAAAAGAAGGCTGAGGCAGATGACCCCGTCGCCAGAGGGAGATCCCGGACCAGACAAACAGGGGGAGGCTCAACAAGGAGAGGAGCGGGGAGAGGCGTGTCAGGAGGGGCATCCCCACCAGGAGCAGTACGCCCAGCAAGGTCCAGACCCGTGAAGAGTTGATGAATTGTGTTGTGGGAATGGTTGTTTCCTTGTTCATTTATAATGACATCCCATGGAATCCAGGACACAAATCGGTGGGATCCAGGGGCTGAAACTCAATCAAAAATCAATTTTACACCCTCTTTTGTTCTGAATGCCTGCGTAATCCTTGAATTAAAATTTAAAGACGCTATTCCATTCGCTCTCGTTTTTGTTTTTCAAGAATGTCTCGCTGAGTCGCCTGGCTGTGGCGTAGAAAATTCTTTGCCAGAACAAGAGCGCGACCTCTGGATGGATTGTCAGGTACTCCTGAAGCTTTTGTCCATGGATGCGCAACAGAACTACACGGGAGTTCGTATGGATATCAGATAAACGTTTCTGTTTCAAAACCCAGGAAAGCTCACCAAACACTTCATGCTCTAATGATTTTTCTTGTTTTGTAGAGGCAATATTCATAGTTTTAGGCATGATGTCAAGAGAAACTTCTCCTGAAATAATCAAAAAAAGATCCGGTTCATGAGGTTCGTTCGCAGAAATGATAACCATATCCTGGTTGTACATTGGCTCGAAAATCTGTCGCTCAGTGAACTGCGCAATTTCATTCAGGGCCGTTGTTTCGATTCCTTCAAATAATTTGGTTTTGGAAAGCAAATAGGAGATGTCCACTTTGTTTATCCTTTGTCTCGACTTTTTTGTGGTTCATGGATTTGAGTTGAAAATTTGATATTTTACACTGTAATTCCAGAAAGATCAAGCCGGCCAGAGTTGGATTAATCCCTTGCACCATTCATAACCGTTCCCCTGGGGAGGCGGCTCACGGCCTCCCCAGACCCCTCCACCCTTTTTTTTTAATTTTTTTTGTGGAGTGTGACTTGTTATTTTTTCTCGTGTTGGACTGGGGAGTGCTGATGATCACACGCTTCTGTATTTCGGACCAACCGCACCCCCAGTCCGCCATACCGACCCCCCTGAACACTGCTGAACCGCGTCGAGGAACGCAGATAGTCAGGCGTGCGTATAAAACTGCCTCCACGAATGACACGGTAAAAACCTCTTGATGGTCCAGATGGATCCGTCACCGCATCACCCTTGTATGGACTCAGATAATCCGATACCCATTCCCAAACATTGCCATGCATATCATACAGTCCCCATGGGTTGGGCAGCCTGGAACCCACTGGATGGGTTTGCGCAGATGCATTGGGAGCATGCCATGCATAATCTCCCAACATGCCAACAGTGTCGCCAAAGGAGTAGCCCGTCCTGGTTCCGGCCCGTGCCGCATATTCCCACTCCGCTTCTGTAGGCAAACGATAGCTGCCTTCCCCTTTGGCATTCATGGCGACCAGAAATTTCTGCACATCATGCCATGAAATGTTCTCAACCGGGCATTTTTCCCCACAAGAACTGAAATACGATGGGTTTTTTTTCATTACGGCTTTCCATTGACCCTGGGTCACCTCCGTTGTCTGCATGTAAAAAGGTTTGCTGATGGTGACTGAATGTTGCGGTCCCACATACCACCAATTGGTGGCGTCACTCACAGGATCACCCATCATGAAAGTCCCGGATGGAATCAGCTTGAATGTCATGTCAAGTGTGTTGGTATAGCTTGGGGAACCACGTCCAGGCAGAGCGCATCCGATGGTGGTTTCAGACAATTGGGAGATGCTGGATTCAGATGGGGCGGCAGGTGTCAGGGGCTGATCATGAGACGTTGATGTCATGCTGCCAACCGGAGTGCTGGGAGAAGAAGAGGCCGCAGAAGGTGTCATGCCGGATGTCGGAATCGCTACGGACCGATGGGTGATGGCATTCAGGTTGCTCGTGATCGTGGCACTGGTCTGACCTGCTGGAAGGGATACCCCGGTATCCATGCTGGATGCACCATTCAAGTACCGTAAAATGAGTATGCCATCCGTGGCGTCCATGATGCCATTTTTGTCTATATCCAAGATGTTGGATGGCATTTTGCATTCTTGCGGTGGTGCGGTTTCAACCTTGGTGACGGGTTGCCTGCCCGGCACCCAATAAATGGTCAAATTCCGTTGACGGTAGGCATCCTTGACTGGAGATTTCACAGACATGAGCGGTGCCCAATTCAGAGGTATTTTCTGGTAGAGTTGATCAAAGGCCAGCGTCACCACCCCAAATCCGCCACGAGAACCGCCAATCACCGCATAGCCTCCCACAAAGCCCGGTTCTTCGGCTGCCTGGGCCAACGTGTTGATATTGCGGAACTGCTTCAGACGGTCACCAGAAAAATATCGCAGATGATTTTCTCCAAGCCAGTCCACAAAAATCGGGTACTCCGGTACTCCAGTCAACCACTCGGCAGCTCGCCGGGTGTCATGGGTCCGATCCAGAAAATATCGGCTGCCATTGGGCACGGTCATGACCATATTGATGGTTACTGCAAGAATCAAAGCTGTCACTGCCCAGGGTTTCCATCTGATGGGAGTTGTATGCAGGACAGCAGCAGCCAAGACAAGCACCGACACAGATGAAATCAGCGTGAAATAGCGTGGCGTTTTTTCAATGATGTGATAGGTCAAAAACGGCGCGCTGCTGCTCCATTGCAACTCCAAAGGACCGAATTCGAGAAACAGGTACGTCAGAACAAACCACCCCAACAGAATCCACCCTTGCCACGAGCGCGACCATGCGACCACAATCAATGCTGCCAGAGTAATATAATTGATGAAACCAAAATATGTTAATTCTGGTATGTGGCGAAACAGCGACAGCATTGTCATGATTTGCATGAACAGCGTGCCTTTGAGATACACCAAGTCCATAAAACCGAAATGGCGTACCTCAAGGTTGGGTGCTAATTCATATGAGTACTTTGTCTCGTATCCCCTGGATAAAATTTTCGAGTGGAAGGTGAAATCACCAACCTGATAGTAGTAATAAGCCCCATCCAGACTCCAAATCAATGCGAATCCAAGCAACAGCAGGCCAGACAGTATCCAACGTTTACGTCCACCCATGAATAACACACAGGTCAGTATCAAGACTATTGTTATAAGAGAGACCTCTTTGATCAAGTAGGCCAGTCCGATTGAGATGCCAGCCAGTATCATCCAGCGCAGACCCTGTCCGAGTATGGCTTTGAGTGCCAGCCAAATGGCCACAGTCATGAAAAAAGCCACCGGTACATCGGTGGCGATTCTGCCGGCAAACAGGATATCCAATGGCAGCAAGGCCAACAGCACAGCGGCCAATAATCCGGTAGACCTGTCAAACAAAAGTGTGCCGAGACGCTGCACCACCACAATGCCGCCCAGGGAACACAGCATGGCAAAGGCACTCAAACCAAAATCATTGAGTCCCAGCACACGGGCCATGAAGGCCACGACATAGTTGAAAAAAATCCTGGAAGGAAACAGAAAAATGGGATTCAGCATGGGGTCGGACAAAGCATGCTTTTGATGCAGATGGTCTATGACACCGTTCTGGAGAATCTGACGCACCAGACCAAGATAGATCTCATCATCCTGCGGGTCGCCATCGGCAAAACCGATCATGAAATACCATCGGATGCCAAAAGCAAACAAAAGAATGAATAACAGGGCTAACCAGGGTCTGTCGATAAGCCCTTTTGGCCACTCGCGGTATTTCGACCACTCTCTTTTGCTTGGTGTCGGCTTCGATGCGCGTTGTGTCTCTTCGAGCAGGCGCAATGTCAGGCTTCTTTCCTCTTCGGCCTTGGTCAAGCGATCATGCAGATCTGCATTGGTGGATTCCAACACCTTTATCAAGTGTGATTTTTCTTCCAGGCGTGCTGCTGACACCAGTTCGTCCACAAAACGGGGGGCCTGATCGGTTTTTTGGGGGGATGCAACATCCATCGTTTTAACCTTGTGTCAAATAATCTTGTTTTTGAATAAAATTGGGTGAATTGAAGATCATGCCTTTTTGGAGCAAAAAGTCAACAGCAAAAACGTGGAAAATCACTCTGGCATCCGGTGTCAGACAGGTTCAGTATCGGTTTCTCATCTCCCGCAAGGTGGCAAAAACTTCCACCGGGGTTTTGCCTGCCAGTCCGATCCGGGCAGCAAAAAGGGGATCATCGGCCCGCAAAAACGGATTGAATTGCTTCTCTTTGGCAAGCGGATGTGGCAAAGTCAGTTGTCCGGCATCCAGAAGTTGCATCACTTCCCGGCGCAAATCACCCCATTCGACCCGTTCCGGTTCCAGGTCGCAGACAAATTTGAGATTGGCCAGGGTGTATTCATGGCCAGCAAACAGTCGGGTTGCATCAGGCAGATTCTTGAGTTGCAACAGGCTCTCCCACATCATGTGCGGCGTGCCTTCAAACAGGCGACCACACCCGAATCCAAACAGCGTGTCTCCGGAAAAAAGGGCGTCGGCTGTATAATAGACCACATGACCTGTGGTATGGCCCGGCACCGCCATTATTTGGAGTTGAATATCAACTCCCAGTTCAATGGTGTCGCCATGGACCACAGCCTGATCCAGGCGTGGCAGACGGGAGGCATCGTTTCTGGCACCCATGACAAGAGAGGCATGGCGTTTCCGCAGGGTCTCAACACCCCCTATGTGGTCCAGATGGTGGTGCGTAAGCAAAATATGGGAAAGATCCGCTTGTCGGCTCGATAAAAAGTGTGTCACTGGATCAGCATCACCTGGGTCCACAGCCGCATAGCTGCCAGGTCCGGTGGCAATCAGCCAGATGATATTGTCCTGACCTGCCAGGACAGACTCGACGCGCAAGGGAGTATGGGGCATAATCGGATTTCCTTCGTGTTCAGATGTTGGTTGCGCATCCAAATAGTGGGGTCATGTCCATGGAAGCCATTCGTTTACAGACCTGGTATGATACCCCGTTGGGGCGCACTGCGGTTCGCATGGTGGGACTCTCCATGGAACGGTGGTTGCGCATCCAGCCATCGCAACGCACCTTGGGCTTTGGATATCCCCAACCCTATTTGGATCGTCTGCGCCCCTGGATCGGTCCCGTGTTGGGAGCCTCCCCTGCGGAAATGGGCGTTGCCCGTTGGCCTGGGAGTGCGAACAATCGAATCGCCTTGGTGCGTCCTGATGCTTTGCCGTTTCCTGATGAGTCCTTTGATCGCGTCATGATGACTCATTTGTTGGAAGGTGTCCAATGTCCGCGTACCACCTTGCGGGAGACCTGGCGTGTTTTGGTCCCCGGAGGTCGGGTATTGGTCATGGTGCCCAATCGAGGTGGATTATGGGCACGTCGGGATGTCACCCCCTTTGGTTGGGGGCGTCCCTTTTCTCCCCAACAGCTCAAAATCACCTTGGAAGAGTCCTTGTTTTTGACCCGGCAATCGTGTTTCGCTTTATTTTTTCCTCCATTGGAGGGAAAACGTTGGTTGAAGGCTGCTCCGGCCTGGGAAAAGGCAGGAGAACGTTGGTTCGCCCCTCTGGGCGGGGTGATTTTGTGTGAGGCTGAAAAGATTATGTATGCAGTCGCTCCCAAAGATACCAATGGGCGCATCAGATCCCCACATCGCTGGTTGGCGATGCCGGTGGGAAATAATCGTGACTCTGGATCCAATGTTGACTAAAAATCCTCCACACTTTTTACTCTTTTATTTTTTAATTATTAAAAAAAAGAGGAGGTCTGGGGGATTCATCCCCCAGGGTTTTGACTTTGACTTTGGCTTTATTACCCAAAGGAAGTCTGATTCATGAATGATATAATCGTGACTCTGGATCCAATGTGACTAAAACCTTGGGGGGCGGTGAACCGCCCCCCCAAACCCCCCACCCTTTTTTTTTAATTTTTTTAT
>JAMOBH010000458.1:0-3310 GCA_039908085.1 Magnetococcus sp. YQC-5 | reverse complement strand
TTAGAAACAGGGTTGAACCACCAATTTACGTTTACGACCTGGCACTCGCCACCTCTGCCTCCATTATCTTTCATCGTCGGGGGTGGCGCACCTGTCGTCATGGCTGTTACAGGCGACGGAGCATTTTTCCAGGATCATCGTTTGCCATGGGAGTGTGGAGCCACGAGTACCGTTGAGTCTGATGATGCAATTGGCTCCCTCTGTGTGTGCGGGTCGATTGGAAGTCGTGGGCATGAAAAAGCCAGGAAAAAACGCGGCGGATTTTGGCCTTGCATTTTATGCCGGACGACTGCTGTCAGAAATGCCGGAAGAGACGGAATTCATCATCCTGTCCGAGGATGGAGATCTGGATCATGTGGTCAATCTGTTACGGGGCTTGCAACGCAAAGTCGAACGCATCAATGGGAATCCGCATGCCGCTCCGGTAAAGGCTGTGGTATCGTCGCATCCTGGTTCATCAGTGTCTGGTTCGGGAAAGGATGCGGCTTCTGGAATGCTGACAGATCCTGACGTGGAAAATTATATCATGACCCGCCTGATGGCAGGTATGACTCGTCCAGCCAAGAAAGCCACATTGATGCGCAGCATTCAAACTGTTTGCAAAAAACGTCCTGATCTCCAGCCTGCAGCTGTTTTTTCTGCTCTGGTGGAGCGTGGTATTTTGGTGATTGGTGTGGGCGGAAAGGTGCGCTATTTGGATGGATTTATGCCAGAAGGATGTCATGAATGTAATGAGGAAGATGACGATGATGAAGGAATTCCATTTTAATGGTTTTGCCCCCAACACGAAAATAAGGTGAACTCATTTGCGGTAACGGTTGTCTAAAATAATAGAGAGTGATTCTATTATTGGAATTATTAATGTATTCGTATATAATATATAAGGAGTTGGCAGCCATGAAATTCTTAAACCCAAAAACTGACTTTGCTTTTAAGAAGATTTTTGGATCTGAAGAGAGTGGCGATGTTCTGATCAGTTTGTTGAATGCCATTCTCCTTCTTAAGCCACCCCATCTCATTACCTCAGTGCGGATTTTGGATCCCTATTTGGCACCGAAGATTAAGGGAATGAAGGACACCTACCTGGATGTCCGGGTCAATGATCAGAGCGGTCGTGACTATATTATTGAAATGCAGGTTCTCAATGTTCCAGGATTTGAAAAGAGAATCCTGTACAATACCTGTAAGGCTTATGCCAACCAACTCCAGAAAGGAGACAGGTACGACTTATTGACGAACGTGGTGGCAGTGACCATAACGGACTTTATCATGTATGAGGAATTGGTTGGTCAAATCAACCGATTCGTGCTGAGGGCCTTCGAAAATCCAGACATTACAATTGATGATTTGGCGTTAGTTTTCGCAGAATTGCCAAAATTCCACAAGCAGGAGGACCAACTTGAGAGTATCGTTGATAAATGGTTTTATTTTATGAAACATGCTGGCGAGTTAACGATGGTTCCAAAAGTTTTGGAGATGGAACCAGCAATCAAGCACGCATTTGATTTAGCCAACAAAGCCGCTCTTACTCCAGAAGAGTTGGATGATCAAGAAAGGCGGGAGATGTTTATCCAGGATCAACGGGGGGTGGCGATATTTGCCGAACGTAAAGGCTTCCAGGATGGTGAGCAGAAAGGCCGACAGAATGGTCGCCAAGAAGGTGAGGCCGAAATGCTTCTGAAACAGATGCGTCGCAAATTTGGCCAGACATCAGACTGGGTGACTGAAAAGGTGAAAACGGCCAGCCTTGATCTGCTCGGCACATGGGGGGAGAACGTCCTGTTTGCCAATTCTGTGGAAGAGGTATTTGCCGACAGGCAATGACCCTGTAAAGGCCATGCCCCCAAAATTCGCCATTCTCCAAAAACGTGCGGATATAATAATGCAAGTAGCTGGTGGATGGAAAGTGGAAAGGCGTGTGTTGGTGTGGAAAAATGCGAGAGAAACCATGGCGGTCAGCAGGAATGATCGGGACCGGACGTGAAACAGAGAGTTTCTCTTAAAATTTTTTCAGGACGTCTCTTCTCTGTTCAGCGAGTGCCCGGACAGATCTGCACTGGCCAGACTCCAGAATTCGAAGCCATTTGTGCGCCTTGGCCACCAACTTTGCCAACGTTTCATCCGTAAGCGTCAATTTTACCCCAGGGTTCACAGATCTGGCTGAATGCCTCATGATCATCCCATCTGAAACTACAAGGAAGTAAATTATTCATTTATTTCATAGCATTAGCGGTTTGAATCCGGTATAATGACACCCCATGAACGCTACCATTTCACCCCTTTTTCTGCCACTTTCCGACGATCCTGTCGTTTTGCGGGAGATGATTTTGTCCTTGCAGGCAGAGATACTGAAATTGACTGCGTCCAGGGATGCGTTTCAACAGCATGCGGATATTTTGATGGAGCAGTTGCGTCTTCTGCGGGCCAAAATGTTCGGCCCATCCAGCGAAAAGAAACGGTTCGAACATCCCAGCCTGTTCAACGAGGCGGAACTGGAAGCCGTTACATCGGATCAGGTGGAGCCAGAGAGCCAAGCAACCACCATCCCCGTCACTGGTCATAGTCGGACCCCAAAGGGTCGCAAGCCTTTATCGCCGAATCTGCCCCGTGAAGAAGTCATCCACGACTTGCCGGAAGATCAAAAGGTATGCGAGTTGGATGGTCATCGGCTGGTGGAAATCGGTCGTGAGATCCGTGAGCAACTGGAGATCATCCCGGCTCAAGTGAAGGTGCTGGAGCATGTGCGGATCAAGTATAGCTGTCCGCAGTGCCATCAAGGTGTGCGGATTGCACCGCCACCCTTGCGATCCATCCCCAAGGCGTTGGCATCCGCGAGCATGTTGGCCTATATTGCGACGTCCAAGTATGCCGATGCCCTGCCTTTATATCGGCAAGAGGTGATTTTCAAGCGGTACGGATTGGACTTGAGTCGGACCACATTGGCCAACTGGATGATCCTCTCTGGGCACTTGGTGCAGCCATTGATCCATCTGATCCGTGACCAACTGTTTGGAGTACGGTTTCATCCAGATGGATGAAACCACGGTGCAGGTTCTCAAGGAAGCCAATCGACCTGCCAGTAGCAAGTCGTATATGTGGGTGCAATGCGGTGGGCCACCAGATGAACGGGTCATTTTGTTTGATTATGATCCGAGTCGTGGAGGGAAGGTTCCAAGAGGGTTATTGGAGGGTTATCACGGCTGGTTACAGACCGATGGCTATGACGGCTATTTGGCCATCGGGGCTATGCCCGGCGTGGAGCATATCGGATGTTGGGCGCACGTCCGACGCAAATTCGTGGAGGCGGTGG
>JAMOBH010000457.1:0-3330 GCA_039908085.1 Magnetococcus sp. YQC-5 | reverse complement strand
CTGTGCAATGGTCTTCTTGCTGACTGGGCAGGGTGGCAGAAGGAACAAGGAGCAACGATCAAGGCGTTTGAAAAAATTCTTGCAATTCTTTCCCCATCATCAGATGAGTTGATCGAAATCGGTACACTGACTCGAATCAGTTTGAACGATGTTCGGGATATACCCACCCTGAGGATGTCTTACGGACAAGATGTGCCGGTCCTGCACGCGTCTTCTGGGATTCGTCGGATGATAGCTCTGTGTTATCTGTTGGTGTGGACATGGCAGGAACACAGCCAAGCCTGCAAACTGCTTGATGTGCCCATGGCGGGTCAACTTATATTCCTGGTCGATGAAATTGAAGCGCATTTGCACCCGAAATGGCAACGCAGTATTATCCGATCCCTCTTGAGTATGGCTAAGGAAATAGGTTCATTAATTCCCGACACCCAAACGCAACTCATCGCAACAACCCATTCTCCCCTGATCCTGGCATCGGTTGAGCCATTCTTTGACCCAGAACAGGACAAGTGGTTTGACATCGACCTGATCCACAGCAACCAGGATAAACCCCATGTCCAGGTGACAGACCAACCCTTCATGCGGAGGGGGGATGTGTCAAACTGGTTGACCAGCAAAGCCTTCGATCTGGGGAGTGGGCGGTCTCTGGAAGCCGAGCAGGCCATGGAAAAGGCATCCGCACTGATGAGCACTGCTGCATCCGACGCCGATCAGGCCAGAGCTATCGAACAGGAATTGAGATCGGTATTGGGAGATACCGACCCGTTCTGGATTCGCTGGCGGTTTGTCATGGAAAAAAAGGGGTGGGCCCAATGATCCCTGTCAAGGCTCAACCCGAACCTGCCCTTTTTGACGCCAAGGTTCGTCAAAAAGGATTGGCCTATTTGCGCAAAAAGGACATTGCACTGAACCAACCACCTCCGCCAGGGACGGAGATCGCGCCCTACTGGCGCGCATGCCTGGATGATCTTTACGCATCATACCATGGGACATGCGCTTACTTGTCTGTTTTCTTTGAGAGATGCACGGGGGCTGGTTCGGTAGATCACTTTGTCGCCAAATCAACGCAAGCCGGATTGGCTTACGAATGGAGCAATTTTCGGTTGGCCTGCATGGCAATGAACAGCAAGAAGAACAGAGATGACGATGTTCTCGATCCGTTCACCCTGGAAAAGGGTTGGTTTCATCTGGAACTATTGACGGGTCGCGTCTTCCCTAATCCGGATCTTCCACTCAATGACAAATTCCAGGTGCAAGCCACTATTGATCGTTTGGAACTGAACGATCCCAAAAACAAGGAAATGCGTACTCGACATTACAATGGGTACATAGAGGGTTGTTATATCGCTGATTATCTTCAAAAAATATCTCCATTTGTCTGGTTCGAAGCACACCGCCAGGGCTTGTTGTGAGAGGCCGCTTGATATATGCATGATGGACATTTTTTGTCGGAGGAAAAGATGCGGATCATTGATCGATTGATCCAGGCAATCCGCTCTGCCGCAACCCATAACCCGGATGCCACTGTTCCTCCGGACTGCATCCTTTGGCCGGACAAGGATCGGCAATGGGAGCCGATCATACCCCGCCTGCTGACGGAAATGCCCGAACTGCTGGTCCTGGGGCCCTACGAACCGGACAAGCGCACCGGTCCGGCCATTTGGCTGCGGTGTGCCATGGCTGGCAAAGGGATCGAATCCCCCCTCCCCAGAGAGGCCATTCCCATTCTCTACCTCCCCGGCTTCGGGCGGCAAGATCTGCGGGCCGTGGAAGAGTGCCCGGAAGTCATCAAACCCCTGGCAGAGTTGCAATACCGGGGCACCCTCTGGTCTCAGGTCAACGCCAAGGACTGGACCATTCGGGCCTTTCTCAAAGCGGATCGGGGTGGACTGGGTCTGGATGTGGCCATGGATCAGGGCAGCGGCAACGCCATGCAAATGGCCCTCTATCGTCTGCTGGACGAAGAGATCCAGACGCTGACAAACCGACGACTGGACCAACCGTTTTTCAATACCCTGCTGGCCGGGGATGATCCCATCCGCGACATCCTGCAATGGCTCGATCGGGGCGAGTCGTTCCGGGAAGAGCGGTACAAGAACACCTGGAGCGGGTTTGTTGCAGTCTGCAAGCTGCGCCTGGGATTTGACCCGGACAACGATGGCCCGTTGGGCGGAGCCGCACGCCTGGCAGCCCACGAGGGGGCTTGGCGCGCAGTATGGGACCGCTTTTGCGAGGCTCCCAAACGGTATCCCCATATTCCCGCCCTGATCCGCAAGACCGCCACGCCGAGGGTGCTCTTTGCCGACTTGAGCGGTTGGCCACAACACAACGACCAGGAAGAACGTTCCCTGCGGGGTGACATCTTGCCACTCGAGGCGTGGCCCCCGCATAAGGTCCGGCACCGCATCCAGGAACTCGAAACACGGCATGGAGAACGGCGGGCCTGGGTTTGGGCGGAACTCGGAGAATCCCCGTTGGCCCTCGCCCTGGCGCACTTGCATACCCTGGCCGAGGTGACCAAAACATCCCTGGCCTCGGGAACGGTCGAAGAGATGGCCGCCTCCTACCGCAACCAGGGATGGCAGGCCGATGCCTCCGCGCTGCGCGCCTTGTCTAGTATTCAAACCGATGAGGCGTTGACTGCGGTGCGCGGCGTCTTGCGTGCCCTGTATCTTCCCTGGTTGGAAGATGCGGCCCGCCACCTGCAAAAGGAGGTGCAGTCGTCGGGCTATCCCGCTCTGGACCTGGGCAAAGAACCGCCGCCCGGTCTTCCGGGTGACTGCATTCTGTTTGTGGACGGTCTGCGGTTGGATACGGCACGGCGTTTGGCCCAAAAACTGGTGGAGGGCGGCTTTTCCGTGGCAGAGCATCCTCGCTGGTCTACCCTGCCCAGTGTGACCGCCACTGGCAAACCGGCCGTGACCCCCGTGCATCACCGCCTGGCCGGTCAGGAGGATCAGGGAGATTTTGAGCCGTGTGTCACAGCCACCGGCCAGTCGCTCAAAGGGGGGTATGCCCTGCGCAAGTTGCTGGAAACGGCAGGTTGGCAGGTGCTCGATGCGGTGGGCACGGGAGATCCACAGGGTCGGGCATGGTGCGCCTTTGGCAACATAGACCATGAGGGCCACGAGCGCGGCTGGAAGCTGGCCCATCATCTGGACACCTTGCTGGAGGATATCACGCACCGGGTCTCCCAATTGCTCAAGGCTGGATGGCGACGTATTCGGGTGCGGACGGATCATGGGTGGTTGCTGATGCCGGGGGGATTGCCGAAACGGGAACTGGCCGCCTCGTTGTCGGAAACCCGATGGGGGCGGTGTGCCATCATCA
>JAMOBH010000094.1:0-17092 GCA_039908085.1 Magnetococcus sp. YQC-5 | reverse complement strand
AGATATCAGGGTTGGGGCCTCCATTTCCATGCGCGATCTCGCTGTCGCCACCCACCTGTGATTATCTTTCATCATCGGGGGCGTCGCAAGTCGCGACATGACCGTTAGACAGAACTTGTGCTGGCAGAAAGGGGTTGGCAGTGGGGGCAAAAAAAGGAGGAGCGTTGTCCCAATGCCAGGAGTTGAATGGGGGTGGTGCAGATGTGGCAGGGTTGACCTGTACGTCCATAGACCTGCAAATGGTTGATGAATGAGCCGGATTGTCCTGTGCTGTGACGAAAATCCCGCAAGGTGGTTCCTCCGTATTGGATGGCGGTCTCAAGAATGTGTTGGATCGATTCCACCAAACGAATGCAGCACTGATATGAGAGATCTCGTACCGATTGACCGGGATGCACTCCAGCCAGGAACAAGGCCTCGGAAGCGTAGATGTTGCCCAGGCCCACCACGACTTTGCCATTCATGAGCCAATTTTTGACGGCCATGCGTCGATTTTGGGTCTGTTGGTGGAGATAAGTGGCATTGAAGGTGGGATCCAGAGGTTCCAGGCCCAAACCAGCAAGCAGGGGATGGGAACTCCAATGACCAAAGATCCACAGGAGTGCCCCGAAACGGCGTGGATCATACAGCCGCAACTGGCCTCCGTTGCCAAAAGTCCAGATCACATGGTCATGCTGTTTGGGCAGGATGGGGGTTTGATGCCACAGCAAACGACCAGACATGCCCAGATGGATCAGGATGTGACCTGTGCCACAGGCCAGCACGAGGTATTTTCCTCGGCGTTCCACGTTTCGAATGGTTTGCCCCAGGGTTTCTTGTGTCAGGTGTTCGACTGGTATGGGCCAGCGGAGGTTTTGGCGCAAGAATTGAGTATGTTGGATGGTTTGTCCAATGATACAGGGTTTGAGTCCCAAGCAAATGGTTTCGACTTCTGGAAGTTCTGGCATGTGGTTTCAGGGTGTGTTCAGGTCATTCAATACGTCTGCTGCATGTCCTTTGGTTTTTACTTTGGGATAAACGGCCTGGATGATGCCCAAGGCATTGACGACAAATGTGGTTCTGACAATGCCCATGGACGTTTTTCCATACATGGTTTTTTCCTGCCAGACCCCGAACGCCGTACACAGCGCGCCATCCTGGTCGCTTAACAGGGTGAATTCAAGGGTGTGTTTGGAGCAGAAATGGGCGTGTGACTTGACGGAATCCTTGGAAATTCCGATGATGGAATAACCCAAAGCCAGGAATTCTTTATGTAGGGATTGAAAATCATTGGCCTCCAAGGTACAGCCTGGGGTATTGTCTTTGGGATAGAAATAGATAATGGCTCCTTGGTTGCCCAACAGTTCACGCAATGAACGGGTTTGACCTGTTTGATCCGGGGCCGACAGGTCAGGAATGGTTGTGCCGACACTACTCATGAAGGGACTCCTTGGAGGGGGGGCAGGATGTTTGTCAAAGCTCTGAATAATAGGCGCGAATTTTGGCTGCCATCAAGGTGCGACGGGCTTTCAAAAATGCGTCATAATCTTTTACATCCATCTTGAAAACGGTCTCAGGCACGCAGTTGTTTGCAAAGTTGGAGTGCAATGTTTCCATGTCTGCAATCCCTCCATAGTGCATGGGTTCCCCGTTGCATTGTTTCAAGACTTCGGAAAAATAGGTGGAGGGTGTTTTGTTGCCAATTTTGATGTTGATCTCTTCCTGCATGTAGACGTAGTTTGCAATTTGATTGTATTGGGTTTGAGATTTACCAGCTTTTTTCAGAAGATCACGGGGAAAAATGTGATGGATGTCGCCCAGGTGGCTGACCAGGTCTCTGATGGTGATGTCCTTGGAAAGCAATCCCTTGTCATTGGCGCGAATCTGCGCAGCAACAAAAACCCAAAAATAGGGACTGCTCATTCCAGATGTTTCCAGTTTTTGCACCAGGGAGATCTCCCAAAAGGTGTTTGAGAGTTCAATTTTTTCATTATTGGCCAAAACATCAGCACAGTCCTCATCGGCAAATTGTCGGATATCCTGATCAACCCTGGTTTCTCCTGCACCAGAATAGCGACCGGTCAGCAGGGACATGACGAACCATCGGCGCACCAAGGATTCAATTTTTTCCGGCTTGACACCTTTTGTTTTAAGAAGCAACGAGACGATGTACGCAAAATTGAGGGGGCTTTGAGCTTTGATCATGCGTGTATCTATGAAACCTGCTGATTTGATGATCATTATAAAACGTTTGAAATTGGATTCATTGATAAAATCCAGGATTCCTGTACTCAATTTGGCGAAAGAGGTCTCGACGATACTTTCTTCGAAGGTTTTGGTTTCAAAATTGCGACCAGAGAGCAGGCTGACCAGATCGGCCAGTTTTCCACGCCCAAATTCCTTGGTGAAAGCCACCCGCAACATGTCGTTATAAGAAGGATTGTAAAGAGTGTCGTGTTCGTTCCGCAACCAGGCCATCTTTTGGAAGTAGGTTGATTGTGCGAAAGAGGGGTCTGATTCTTTGATTTGATCGTGGAACTCAGGGGCAATGGCCATGTGGCAAAAATAATCAATACACTTGCGTAACTCCTGACCGCCGTAGCGTTGGTCAGCCGCAATTTTCGACATCACGAAATCGGCCTGGGAAAGTACTGTACCCTTGGAGTTGATGCGGATGAATATTTCCGTGACCATTTCAATATCAAGGTCATGGGCCAGTTCGATCAGGCCGATTTGCTTTTTCGCTATGTCCGTCAGATTGGCCAGAGCCTGTTCCACCTGCTCTTCATTGGCTGTTGGATTTGCTTGTGTGTATGTGTTGACAGCTTTTGTCAATCGGATTGTGCCGCTGACAATGGGGGCGATATCGGTAATCCAGGCCGTGTTTTTGGAGATGGCTGGATTTGAAACCTCGAATTGTTCTGTCATTGGATTGAAGGCAATCATGATTCGAGTTTTTTGATAATCTTTATTGATAACTTGTTGACCGATAATTGCGGCTGTCAAGGCAGTGACACGTTGTTGGCCATCAATCAAAATCATTTTTCCAGCAGCGGTTGTTCCATCTTTTAATTTGACTGTCGGGTTGCGCCACGCGATCAGATAACCAACCGGATAGCCTTGGTAGAGTGAATCCAGCAAATCACGGACTTGGCTGCCATCCCAGACAAATGGCCTCTGGATTTCTGGAATGGCGATTTCGTTTTCACGGACCTTGGCAAGAATACTTTCAATCAGGTATTGATTGACAGCATATTTTTGGGTTTTCATGCAGTTTTCCTTGATGGTTAAAATCAATCACTGATTGACAGGTTTTCCGCTTCTTTTGCAGATGTGATTTAGTTCAAAGTTGTTATTTTACAATAAAATATGTACGACTTCCAATGGGTTCTCCATTTTTTTCAAACCGTCCAGAAGTCCATGTTTCCTCTCGTTCCATAAAAACCACCCACACGATCAAGCCAAAGAGTTGAGCAGCAAGAAGTTGATTCTTGGAAGCCGCCTTCACATAAATGGCTTCAAATGGCGTGTTTGTCCAGTCTGACCCTGGCATCCAGCCAGCAGTATGGATTTCATCACCATCAATCATATCGTTGAGTTCTTTTTTTATGGCTTCAAGTTCTTGTTTTGTGAGTTTTTTTAGAACAAGATCCCATTTTTCCTTGCGAGGAATTTTGGTGATTGGTTCTTTGGTCATAAGATCGATCAACATATGATTGCCTCAAGTATTAAATGTTTGTTTGAAGATTGTTGTGGTTTGACTCTGTGATCAATCAATATGTATTGATTGTCATGCACACTATCAGCAGAGCAGCATTGCATCCATGAAGGTTACCAGATGATGTCAGATGGTTCAAGAAAAGTCAATTATTTTTCGTGCAGGATGTTATATTGACAGGATTCTGGCAATGCAGTTATTAATATTTGATTAATATTTTATATTCTTATGTATTTCTTTGTTGGGAGGCAGTACATCCATTTTTACTGTCTGTCATGGAACGCATAGGATTGTCTCAGAAGTTGGAATATACTTGAAATGAAATGTATATACTGTCCTCAATTTTTCTTGGATTCTCGAACCAGAGGATCCTCCATGACGCCAATACGGTTCAACGCAACGGTGGTGCAACAGGCAGTGTGGATGTGGGGGCAGGCTGATGTACTTCTTTGGTCGTGGGGGCTTGCAAGCGCATCTCTTGAACAGAGAGTTGATTCATTTTCATCATGGCGAACAGCGCGCCAATAATCATGGCCGTCTGGGCAACGAACATGCCTGCCGTCCATTTGAGGGTGTCCACCTTGGATGACTCAATGTCCCGTTTGAGATTGGATTCCATGAGAGCCATGTCTTTCTGTAAATCTGTTTTGACGGTCTCGATTTTGACATCCAATTCCTTGATGTCACGTTTGAGGTCGGCATTGATGGCCACGATCTTCGTGTCTAATTCCTTGATGTCGCGTTTTATTTCTATGACATGGACATCAAGCTTGGCCACATCTGCCTTGGTTGAAAGCTGGTAACCCAATATTTCTGAAAGCAAATGCACCTGGGTTTCCGCCTGTTCTTCCGTAAACCCGGTGGCAATCATTTGTTTGATGAATTTATGCGTGTCAAAGGTGGCTGCATAGCTGGTCATGTCTCTTCTCCAGGGGAATGATGGACACTGTCACAATACTCTATTCGACCACATCCAGTACTGTCCAGAAATTTTTCCCGAAATCCTGGGACATAACCTGAAATCATCCGGCAGCGTACATCAACCTCTCCTCTACCCCTGCTCACCACTCCGGGCGCGGGTGGTGAGCAGGAGTCAGGAATTCAATACATAACATCACAGCCCGGCAGCCTTCTGAATGGCCCCAAGGGAAATATTCACCGTGTAAGCACGCGACTCTTTTGGGCTGGGTCGCTCTGTCATATGCTCCTGAACCGCGCGAACATTCCGACGAATCGTCTCCCGAATTTGCGCTTCGGCCTGAGCAGCGCGGCTTGTCACAATACTGGAAACTTGCGATAGGGTACTCATGGTTCACCTCACTCATGGGCTGGACGGCTTGGTTTCATGATCGGGAACTCCACAACGCTCCCTTGGTGCCCATTTTCGTCCCCAGATCTCTTTATGTCAACATAAAAAAAATGAATTATGGTAACAAATTGTCTTCCAGCAAGCCCCAATGTAACAAAATGCCAAGTTCTTTGATGTATGACAACAGAGAACTCGTTGGCATCACTTAATGTTCATATGTGTCACATATTCTTTTGTCAACCTCACGGTTGATCCTTTTCTTCGAGTTTGGCCATCCGGTATCGAAATGAACGAAAACTCATTCCCAACAATTCCGCTGCCTTGGTTTTGGAACCATGGCATAACGTCAATGCCTGCTCAATGGCACGGGATTCAATCTGAGCCAAATAGGCCTCCAGATCCATCCCATTCTCTGGCAATTGAAAGGGGGTTCCTTTTTCCATCGCAGGATTTTTGACCCGTGACGGCAAAGCATCCACTTCCACACGCCCCTCCACTGTCAAAGCCAACGCCCCTTCCACCAGATTCTCCAACTCCCGGACATTGCCTGGAAAGGAATATTTCATCAGGCACTCCATCACCTCTGGTGACAACCCTGAAATGGCAAGACCATATCGAACAGAATATTTCTTGACAAACCGCGTGGCCAACAAGGGTATGTCCTCCCGTCGCTGACGCAACGGCGACAAATGCAAATGCACCACATTGATTCGATACAACAGGTCATCCCGAAACCGACCCTCTCCACTCTCCACCAACAAATCACGATTGGTCGCAGCCAACAGGCGCACATTCACCGGACGCTCCCCGGCACCTCCCACCGGACGCACGGTCCGTTCCTGCAACACCCTCAGCAGTTTGGCTTGCAAGGACAACGGGGTCTCACCAATCTCATCCAATAACAACGTCCCCTGGTCAGCTTCGACAAACATCCCTGCCCGATGGGAGACCGCTCCAGTAAACGCTCCCTTGACATGTCCAAACAACTCGCTTTCAATTAGATTTTCCGGCACCGCCGCACAGTTGACCGCCACAAAGGGTCCATGGGATCGATTGCTATGGGCATGAATAAAACGTGCGATCAACTCCTTGCCGGTTCCTGATTCTCCCGTGATCAACACCGACGCATCGGTGCGGGCAGCACGACGCGCCAAATCCATCACGTTTTGCATGGCAGGACTGACTCCAATAATCGCCTCCCCAGAGGCTTGTTCGGTCACGGCCTGACGCAAGCGGACATTTTCCTGCTTCAGGGCACCCTGTTCCAGGGCGCGGGAGACCGCCAAATGCAAATCCTCCATGGCAAAGGGTTTTTCCAGGTAATCGAATGCCCCCTCTTTCATGGCCAACACTGCCGTGGACGCCGAAGCAAACGCCGTAATGAGCAACGCCGGTCGCTCTGGTGCCAGGGCTTTGGCTCGTCGCAACAATTCCAGACCACTCACATCCGGCAAGCGGAGATCAGTGATCAACAGATCCCAGTGCATCTGTTCCAGAATTTTTAACGCCTCTGCCCCGTTGGCTGCTGCCTGGGTTCGATGGCCGCTGCCCTCCAAGGCCATGCATAACAGTTCCCGCAAATTTTTTTCATCGTCACAAACCAGAATGTCCGCCATGCTCCCCCTCAAGTTCCAATTCCACCCGTAATCCTCCTTGCGATCCGTTTTGTAATCGCATGCGGCCCCCATTCACCACGATCAAATGATGCACCACCGACAAGCCCAACCCGGATCCCCCTGCGCGCGTTGTGAAAAACGGTTCGATCAGTTTGGGTAACAAATCTGCCGCAACCCCTGGCCCCTCGTCGATGACCGTCACCAGAACCCGACCCCCTTTCACGGAGTTGACAGACACCTTCACATCTCCCCCTTCTGGAGTGGCCTGCATGGCGTTGATGAATACATTCCAAAAAATCTGGCGCAAATGACCTGGATCAAATAAAATGATCTCTTCACGGGTAGACAGATGCATCACCATGGCACGGTTGCCCCAGCGCGGATCCCCCTTGATCTGTTCTGTTATCTCCTCCAATGTGCGGATCAGGTTCACTGGTTGACGCCTGGGCGTGGCCGGTTTGGAAAACAGCAAAAAATCTCCGGTCAATTGTTTCAAGCGGCTGACCTCTTCTTGAATGATGCGCAACAACCTCTGTTCACGCTCATTCTGAAAAGAGAGCATCTGGGCAGCAGACAAGATCGATGCCAGGGGATTGCGTATCTCATGGGCCATGCCTGCTGCCATGCGTCCGATCAACGCCAATCGTTCTCCATTGGCCAATTCCTGTTCCAGTTGTTTCATGGGGGTCAGATCCCGAATCACCAGCAACGCACCAATCCGCTCTTGTCGATGATTGTGCAAAAAAGTGACATTCACACCCCAAACGTGTTCCTTGATTGGAATTTCCACATACACATCCTCCCCATCCGCCTGTTCCACCGCCCAATGAAATTCGGCAAACAAAGCGTGCAAGCTGCGACCCAGCAGGGAAGTCGAATTCGATCCTGTCAACGCTCTGGCCCCTGGATTGACCGACCGAATGACACCCTGATTGTTTACGGAAATCAATCCATAAGGGAGTGCTGCGACAATCTGTTCATGCAGGGAGGTCAGATCGGCCAGGCTGTCGGTTTGCCGATCAAACGCCTGTTGCAGCGTGGCGGCACGCTGGGCCAGGGCACCGCCAAGCAGGGCGGTCAGTACATAGGCACTGCCATGCAATAAAAAGCCCCTCAACAGGACGCGCGGTGATTCCAGGGGGATGGCCTGCAACATCGTGGTCAAAGAAAGAATGCCAGCAGATACGATCAAAATCATGCCTGCGGTCAACAAGGCTTCCCGTCGTCCCAGCAGCAAGGCCGCGTTCAAGGTGACCAGGTCATTGAGAAACAGAAAGGGACTCTGAAAACCTCCGGTCAGAATCACCAAAATGACCACCAGCAGAGGATCCAGGGCGCATTGAATGCGGGTCAGAAGTTCCAGATTCCGGTTGGTCAGCAACCATACCATGTGTCCGACCGTTAATACAAATAATATAATAATAAAAATATAAAGTGTCAAACCTGCATATGAAAAATGCTTTACAGTGTCATGGGCAGGCGTCCGCATGACAAACCATAATAATCCAAAGCAGATGGCTATGCGGGGCACCAACAGTTGAGTGAGTTGTCGGGCACGTCCAGAGGCAGGGAGCAGGATCAAAGAATTATTATTTCCTTTTCAGGTTATCGGAAAATGTGAATGGGGTGAGCAAGTACAGTGTCTCGTTGGATGGGTGATCTGGTGATGATCCGTCACAACCCAATTTTGGTTCGGCAAGGCTGCCAGACGGCTGATGATGCTCGTTTAACTGTCACTCTCTTGCTTGCCAGTGTCTTGGATCACGTTTCATATGCATGATTGCCAGGATGAGAATACAATCTTGTCGCACCTGATAAATTATATTATATGGAAATGGATTCATCATGCAGCGTTTTGTTCGTTGAGATAACGATGGCCAAGCATTTGGAGAGGCTGCAATTCTGTCTAAAGTATTTTTAAGTTCGTTAGTAAATAAGCGTCCAAGCGGAGGATACTGTTTATTATAGTAGTCCAATGCCTCAATGGTTTCCTGTTCAGCACATGCTAGAATTCGAATTTTCACCGTTGGTTTAACCGAGTCAAAACATCTTCCATTGAATCATCCGTGATTTTTCCTGTATCATATCCTGCTATGCGTGATTCAGCTTCTTCTGACCATAATAAATCTCTTTCATGTCTTCTTTCAGGATTAAAACTGTGCAGAAGCTTGTCAACAAGTTTGGCACGTTCCACAGGCGCAAGCATAAGGGCTTGTTGAAAAATATCTTGAGTGGTGGTGTTCATGTCAATCCCTTATATTTGCAGGTTGGGATTTGAGAGGGAAGTTGTGATTCCCATCCTTCAGCAACAGCATGCTGATTTCTTCAGGTTGTCATGCATTCATTTCTTAAGAAGAAAAGATAATTTTTTTAAATAAATTTCATATTGGTGGTCAGCGTATGACCTCGCATCCACTCGGACGCAGTCATGCGACGTTTTCCAGGGGTTTGGACTTCCGTGATGATGACAGCTCCTTCACCACAGGCGACTTCAGGACCATCCTCATGAATGGCAATGATACATCCTGGCGTCCCGCTTCCAGAAGTCGTGCGACAACGCAGCAGTTTGAGGGGTTTGCCTTCCAGCACGGCACTGGCTCCAGGCCATGGATTGAGTGCCAGGATTTGACGTTGCACACGACCGGCTTTTTCATTGAAATCGATCTTTTCATCATCTCTGGTGAGTTTCGGGGCATGGGCCACACCCTCCTGGGGTTGCGGAACCGGACGAATGGTTTTGGCCTTGAGTCCTGCCACGGTTTTCATCAGCAATTGCGCGCCCAGAAACGATAATTCATCGTGCAAACGTCCACCTGTCATCGAAGGGGCAAGAGGCAGTCTTTCCATGGCCAGAACAGGCCCGGTATCCAATCCGGCATCCATTTGCATGATCGTGATGCCAGAATCCGCATCTCCTGCCAACAGGGCGCGATGAATGGGGGCCGCTCCACGCCAACGGGGCAGCAGCGAGGCGTGTACGTTGATACATCCATGACGCGGCAGGGTCAAAAGCTCTTCCGGCAGGATCTGACCATACGCCGCCACAACCGCCAGGTCTGCCTGCAACGCCGCAAAGTCCGCCATGACGGTTGGATCTTTCAAGCGTTTGGGTTGAAAAATGGGAATACCCCGGTTGGCCGCTTCCTGCTTGACTGGTGAAGGTTGCACGATCATGCCACGTCCTGTGGGCTTGTCAGGTTGGGTGAAAATCCCCACCACCTGATCCGGCCCATTCAACAGGGCCGTCAGAATCGGGACCGCAAAGTTCGGTGTGCCCATAAAAATAATGCGCCAGGATTCCATATGCAGGCTTTTCCTATTTGTCAGACTGTTTTTTCTTCTTGAGTTTTTGCAAAATGATGGATCTCTTGAGGCTTGAGATATGGTCAATAAACAAGATTCCGTCCAGATGGTCTATTTCATGTTGAAAACAGACGGCCAGCACATCATCGGCTTGGATTGTGACTTCTTCGCCGTGTTGGTTCAATCCCTTGACCTGAATTCTGGCCGCCCGTTTCACCTCAGAGGTATGCTCTGGGACCGAAAGGCATCCCTCTTTCCAGATCACTTCCCCTTCAGTGGTGCTGATTTCAGGGTTGGCCAGACAAATGGGATTTTTGACTCCATTTTCCAGGTGATAGCCCACATCCAGCACGATGACACGTTGTCGCACGCCCACTTGTGGAGCCGCCAAACCAATCCCGTCGGCATGGTACATGGTTTCAACCATGTCTGCCATGAGGCGGCGGACAGCATCATTGATAGCCAGAACTGGAAATGCTTTACGTTTCAGCCGATTGTCCGGCGCAGTAAGAATGGGAAGCAGGGTCATGGTGATGGTTTCGATGTCATGTCAAAAAAGAGGTTGCAGGTTCTGGCTCGCAAAGCACACCAGCTACAGAGTCAAATTTCCATGCTATCCTTTTTTGTCGCTGTTTTCAAAGAAAGGCTTGAGGATCCACATCAATTTCCACCCGGATGCGTGTGCCAGCCAATTGTTCGGCCAGATTCATCAGCGGACCCAGGGCGCGATGGAGTCGTCCATCGATTTTTTCTTTGATCAACAAGTGCCAACGATACCGGTTGCGCAATTTGGACAAGGGGGCAGGGGTTGGGCCTAAAAAATCGACATCTGCGCTGACTGGGAGGTTGGCTTTCAAGGTTTGACAAAAAATCTCTCCTTCTGGTTGCACCTCGCCAGAAAATTGCAGCAAGGCCAGACGACGAAAAGGGGGATAACCAGCCTGACGCCGAAACGCCATTTCCATGGCCGGGAATGATCCAGGATCACTCATGGCTGCTCGGAGTGCGTAATGATTGGGATCAAAGGATTGAATAATTGCACGTCCTTGGTTGTCTTCACGACCGGCACGCCCGGCAACCTGAGTCACCAGTTGAAAGGTTCTTTCGGCGGCGCGGAAGTCGGGTTGACACAGGGAGGTTTCGGCTTGTACCACCCCAACCAGGGCCAGTCCGGGAAAATGATGTCCCTTGGCGGTCATCTGGGTGCCGATGAGGATATCCAGGTGACGGTCGTGAAACGCTGCCAAGGTTTCATTCAACCGGTATTGTCCTGATGAGACAGCATCCCGATCCAGACGGGCGATGCGGGCATCGGGAAACAGGGTGCGGGTCTCTTTTTCCAGTCGTTGAGTGCCTGGACCAAAATGAAACAAGCTTAATTGTTCGCAAACGGGGCAAATATCTAAAGGTTCTTGAGTATAATCACAATAGTGACACATCAGTCGTGTGTGATTTTTGTGCAGGGTGAGGGTCACGGAGCAATGGGGACAATGAACCGCCTCGCCACAACGATAACACAAGAGAGTCGGGGCAAATCCGCGACGATTGAGAAACAGGAGGATTTGACGTCCGGCAGTCAAGGTTTCGGTCATGGCTTGATGCAATGGAGGGCTGATCAACCCATCACGACCCATGGCCGCACGCATCAGTGGGTCGGCAAGTCGAATCGATTCCATGTGTGGGGGGCGGCCTCCACCGACCCGCCGGGTCAACACCAGTCGTTGATAACGACCCCGTTCCACGTTGGCCAGGGATTCCATGGACGGGGTGGCACTCCCCAGGATCAACACGGCCTCGGTGCGTTGTGCCCGCACGATGGCCATATCCCGTCCGTGATAGGGGACCGCGCCTTCTTGTTTATAGGAAGGATCGTGTTCTTCATCGACAATCACCAGGCCAAGATCGGCAAACGGGGCGAAAATCGCGCTTCTGGCACCCACGGCCAGACGGGCTTGGCCATGACGGACCTGTTTCCAGTGTTCCAGACGTTGGGTGGAACTCAAACCAGAATGGAGTATGGCGATGGTTTCTGGAAAACGTGCCCGCAGACGTTGGATCATTTGGGAGGTGAGGGAGATTTCAGGCACCAGTACCAGGGCTTGGCGACCCAGTTCCAGACAATTTTGAATGGCCTGAAGATAGACTTCGGTTTTTCCGCTGCCCGTGATGCCATCCAGCAAAAAGGGGGTGAATCGGGTGGTGGTGAGTGCCTGATGCAAAGTTTGAACACAGAGTGATTGTTCATCCGTCAATTTGGGTGGGGAGGGGCAGGGTAGGACGGGTTGATCTTGTGTGGGGGAAGCTTCCATGCTTTGGGCGTGCCATGACGTTTCCAGGGTGATCAATCCACGTCGAACCAGGGCGTTGAGACGTTCGGTCAGGCCTTGACGACCGAATTGAGCAGCCAGGGTTTCTTCGCTCAGACCCTTTTTTTGGTTGTAAAGACGGGTTGCCAAGGGCAACAAGGAGTCAGGCAGGGAGCCGATGGTTTGTCCTGGTTGCCAGATGGCGCGACGTTTGCGTTTATAGGTGAGACGATCCGGCAAGGCGGCGGTGGCCACAGTACCGATGGGGCGCAGGTAATAGCGTGCTATCCAATCCAGAAGATAGAGCAGATCCGGTCCCAACAGGGGGAGGTCGCCGAGGGTTCCGGCGATTTCGAGGATTTTTCCTTGGCACCAGACAGGTTCCGTGGTGATTTCCCAGGCCACGCCTGTGCGGAAGGTGTGACCCACAGGCACCAGAACCAGGGATCCTTGGGTTACGTTCATGCCTGTTGGCAAGGCATACGTCAACAGGGAGCATTTGGGAATGGGTAAAGCCACTTGAACAAACATGTCTTGCTTATACTATTAAAAAAAAAGAAGGGGTCTGGGGAATTCATTCCCCAGGGTTTTGACTTTATCCTTTGACTTTATCTTTTGACGTTTCATAAACATTTATAAAATCAAAAGCAAACCCTGGAGATGAATCCCCAGCCCCTCTTTTATTATAATAATCTAATGCTTCAATGCTTTGCGAATTAACGCGACATGGCAACGACAGTGTTCGATTGGATCCGGTGGCAGTCCATCGTTTGCCATGCGGCACAAGTCAGTATGATCCCCTCTGCCGTGCGGTACATGCTGCAAGATGTTCCGCAATTCCTTGACCTCGTTTTCCACCTGGGCGAGGTGTTGGCGGACCAGATCCAGTTCTTTCTGCAAAGTCATGCAAGGGCCTGTAACAACGTTTGAGTGATGTGATCCTGTTGTTCTGCTGTCAAATAGGGATGCATGGGCAAAGAAAGAACCTCCTGAGCTGCCAGGGAGGCAACCGGACAGGTTTCATTCCCATACCCCAAAGCCAAAAAGACAGGCTGTTGATGCAACGGAGTCGGATAATGAATCGCCGTGGGAATGCCGGCCTGGGTCAGAATTGCCCGCACCCGTTCCCGTTCGGCAATACGTACCGTATATTGAGCAAACACACTGACATTCCCTGGTCGAATGTGTGGAATTCTGACCCGACCTGCCAGACGTTCGGCATAGCGTGCGGCCACCTGCTGTCGCTTCTGGATTTCAGTCTCGAAATAAGGCCATTTGGCCAGGAGAATGGCGGCCTGCAAGGTATCCAATCGGCCATTCATGCCGATGTGGGTATGACGATAGGGTGCGATTTGGCCATGTTCCCGGATAATGCGCAAACGTTGGGCCAAATCAGGATCGCTGGTGAAGGCCATGCCGCCGTCACCATAACACCCCAAAGGCTTGGCTGGAAAAAAGGAAGTGGCTGCTGCCGTGGTGGCACCACAAGAACGACGCCCATGACTGGTCGCCCCAAAGGATTGACAGGCATCCTCCAGCACCAGCAGGCCATGCCGTGATGCCATGGCATTGAAGGCATCGAAATCGATACATTGACCGAACAGACTGACAGGCATGATGACCCTGGTCCTGTCGGTGATGGCAGCCTCGGCTTGAAAAGGATCAAGGTTCAAAGTATCTGGCTGGACATCCACAAAAACCGGTTTGGCCCCGGTCAAGGCAATGGTTTCTGCGGTGGCGATAAAGGAAAAGGGTGATGTGATCACTTCATCACCAGGGCCGATTTCCCAGGCCATCAAGAGGGCCAGCAAGGCGTCGGTTCCTGAAGAAAATCCCACTGCGTGTTCAGTGCCCACAAAACGGGCCAGTGTCTCTTCAAGTTGTTTCACCTGGGGGCCGTTGATGTAACGGGAAGAGTCCAACACTTCCTGGATGGCCTGGTTGACAGGCTCACGCAAGGCTTGATACTGGGCTTGCAGGTCAATGAATTCCATGGTTGGTGACGGGTTGTCCCTCCGAAAACAGGGTTTCATGTTCGAGAAGTTGGCTGATGGTTTCCCGTGGTCGTATCACGGCGAAACGGTTTTGACGCACCATGACTTCTGCGACTCGTGGTCGGGTATTGTAATTGCTGCTCATGGAAAAGCCATAGGCCCCGGCAGAACGGATGGCCAACAACTCTCCTTCGTGGAATTTGGGTAACATCCGGTCTCTGGCGAAGAAATCCCCGGTTTCACAGATCGGACCTACCACATCCGCCATGATCTCTTCCCGATCAAAACGCCGGATGATCGGCAGGATCGTATGGTAGGCGTCATACAAGGCAGGACGGATGAGGTCATTCATGCCGGCATCGGTGATGATGAAACATTTTTCCTCTCCCTGTTTGACATACTCCACCTGGGTGACCAGAATGCCAGCATTTCCAACGATGACTCGACCTGGTTCCAGAATCAGGATGACATCCAGGCCCTGGAGTTCAGCCAGCAGGGCAGCGGCGTAACGTTCGGGATGGGGTGGGGTTTGCTCGGAGTCGTAGGGAATCCCCAACCCGCCGCCCAAATCCAGATAGCGAATGGCCATGCCTTCCTTGCGCAGGGTGGCCAGGAGTTGCTTGACCCGTCGCAACGCCTCCACAAAGGGTTCCAGGGTGGTGAGCTGCGAGCCGATGTGACAATCCAGACCAACCGGGTCCAGATGGGGCATGGTCGCAGCCAAACGATACAGCGACAAGGCCTGTTGATGAGGAATGCCAAATTTGTTGCGTTTGAGTCCAGTGGAAATGTAAGGGTGGGTTTCTGGGTTGACATCCGGGTTGATGCGCAAGGCAATGCGCGCCTTTTTGCCCATCTGACCGGCCAAGGTGTTGAGGCGCGTCAATTCGGCTTGGCTCTCCACATTGAACAATAAGATATCATATTCCAATGCGGCCCGCAGTTCGGCAGTGGTTTTGCCCACTCCTGAAAAGACAATGCGGTGGCCTGGAGAGCCGATACGACGCACCCGTTCCAGTTCGCCCATGGAGACAATATCAAAGCCGGAACCGCGACGGGCCAGAGTATCCAGAAGTGCCAACGAGCTGTTCGCCTTGACTGAATAACAGATCAGATGCTCAATACTGGCAAAGGCATTTTGAAATACATCGAAGTGATGTTCCAGGGTGCCTGCTGAATAACAATAAAAGGGGGTGCCAACCTCTGCTGCGATGCGATCCAGGGGCAGCTGTTCGCAGTGCAGACGATTTTCCTGGTAACGGAAATAATCCATAATATGAAATTGAAGACCTCCCGCTTAAACCGGGACAAAGGGTTGGTGGGTGCAGAGGGATTTCCTCTGGTGAGGTATGGGGGCAACGCCCCAATCCATCCATGTCATCATGTTGCTGCCAAATCCATCAAGACTGTGCTGCAAAACTGCTTGGTTTGAATCATCTGGCCTGAACGATCGAGTCAATGACATGTTCATCAGGGTTTCTGTTGCATCGACTGGGACTCTTTGGCTTTTTTTTCTTTTTCGCCTGGCACATACAGATCCCCCTTGAAGCCACAGGCTGTCAGGAACAAAGTCAGTGCCAACACCTGGACGAGCAGGTTCATGCGCCAATCAGATTGTTTCATGTTCATCTCTCATTGTTTCTGTCAAATCTTGAGCAGAACGGTTTTGGGGCAAAAAAAAACCCTGGGGGATGAATCCCCCAGACCCCCTCTTTTTTTTGATAATTATTGAAAAATAGGGGGGGAACCGATTGTCATGTTTTGAGCCATGGTTCAGTTCCACAATTCTATATTATCCGACGTATGGTCGGTGGTATGCAAGAAGCCTCGCGTCACGAGATGTTCATGAAAACAGACCTGATTGCGTCCGTGTTCTTTGGCAAAATACAGGGATTGATCGGCTTTTTCAATCAAAACCGGAGGGAAATCCTTCCGGTTGAGCATGGTGGCCCCGATACTGACTGTGACCGTGCCCACCTGGGGAAACGAATAGGCTTCAAGAGCGGTACGAAAACGTTCCAAGGCAAAGGCTGCTTTGTCAAGATCCACTTCAGTCAAAATGGCGATGAACTCTTCCCCGCCAAAACGGTACAACCGGTCATGCGACCTGAACATTTTTTCCATGAGTCGGGCAAACAGAATCAAAACTTCGTCGCCAATGGAATGGCCATGGTTATCGTTGATGCGTTTGAAAAAATCAATATCAAAAATGGCCAGACAGGCCCCGTCTGCCGGTGATCGGTTGGGTTGTTGGCCATAAATCGCATGGTCCAGAATCGTGGCTATGGTTTCATCAAAAGAACGACGGTTGAACAGCCCGGTCAGTGGATCCTGATCTTTTGCGTGAATGTTGTGTTGCAAGTTATAGAAAATTGTCAGGAAGAAATGAATGGTTTTTTGGTTGATGCATTGGCCTGGGAGATGATAAACAATCAGCATGCTGCTTGCATGATATTCACCCGGAACCAGATATCCCGAAATGCCAAATTTGGAGCCATTCCAATGATATTCTGCATGGGGTGTCGGGGATGACGAGAAAAAATGAACAAATCCTGGTATGTCATGCAAGTCAATGCTTCGATGCAAAGGGTCAAGGGGTTCTGAGCTGCTTTTTTGCAGACTCCATGCCTGTTGCAGCATAAGATGGGTTCGATCATCCAGTTGAAAATCCAAGAACCGGGATTCCAAGGCATTGGTCATTTTGTTGATGGAAATCAATAATTCAAAAATCAGACCAATGCGATCTGTTTGCTTGGTCAAGTTGACAATATATGATAATAAATCCTGATCCTGCATGGATGCGTGCCTTGATTGATGTTTGCGTCTCTAAATAAAATGCTCTGTGGGTAAAAAAGACAAAACCAAAA
>JAMOBH010000093.1:0-17200 GCA_039908085.1 Magnetococcus sp. YQC-5 | reverse complement strand
CAATAAAAAAAACAGGGTGGGGTGTTTGGGGGGCGGTTCACCGCCCCCCAAGGTTTTTATTTTTTTAACGCATTAAAATTTGAAAACTTTATCCCACTCCAGGGTTGCTCTGTACTGTGTAAATGTCCAGGTCAAGCGTTTGGCTATGGTGTAGGAGATCCTTTGCCAAAATACAGCGGCGATTTCTGGGTGGGCAGACAAGAACTCTTCAAGTTTGTGACCATTTATGCGCAACAAAGTCACTCTGGATTGGGTATGGATATCGGACAAATGTTTCTGTTTTAAAATCCAGGCGATTTCACCATAGACTTCGTCTTCCAGGGAGGTGACGGGTTTGCGAAAACGAATTCCCTTATGGTTCAATTCTTTATTGAGCGTTACTTCACCGGAAAGGATCAAATAAAGATCTGGTCCATGCAGATCATCTTCGGAAATGATGATCATATCCTCACCATATTTGGATTCAAAAATGCAACGCTCGGTAAACTGCGCGATTTCAGCCAGTGCCTGTCGCTCCACCCCATGAAACAATTGTGTTTTACCAAGTACATAAGACAAATCCATTTCACAGACCCCTCTTTCCCCATCATCAATAAAGGATCTACTTTTTAATCACATAGATGAAAAAAATGCAATGGTTGGTCTGCATGGCCACACATCCCAGTTTCTCGTCTGTGGCTTCTTGAGAGTGCGCAATTGAGGTTCATGTGTCCTGTCGCATGCTTGTCCCAAGATCACTGCCGACGATTTTTTTTCGTGAGGATCTGATATAAAACACTTTTGCACTATCCGATATTGCCCAGACAGCTTCTATTCGTATACACTAGACTTTGCCAGATTGAATCGATTGGCCTGGATGGATAATGTATTAGCAGTTACTCTTGGTGGATTTTAATAAAAAAATATGTCCATGACAACCCCAACCCTCCTGCTGGTTGACGATATCCCTCTCAACTTGTTGCTTTTGCATGAATTTTTGACAGACACCACCCATCCGTGTCATGTACCCTATAGCTTGGTTTCCGCTTGTGACGGTCTTGAGGCCATCACCTTGCTGGAGGCCGAACCAACACGATTCAGTGTGGTGCTTATGGACATCATGATGCCCCGTATGGATGGCCTGGAAGTCTTGGAACGTATGCAAGCCCATCCTTTGTTGATGGATGTCCCGGTTATTTTCCAGACCGCCAAAATTTCTTCCGAAGACTTCGCTGTGGGCATCCAGGCTGGTGCCTATTATTATCTCACCAAACCTGTGGATCAGAATCACCTTCTGGCCATCGTTCAAAGTGCGCTGGCGAAATCCGATGCCAAAAATACCCTGAAAGACCAACTCAAAAAACCTCTATATGGCTTGCCGTTGATTCAGTCTGTGCGTTTGGCGTGTCGGACCCTGGATGACGCCCATCATGCCGCATCTCTTTTGGGTATGATCTTTCCAGATGCAGAACGGGTCGGGCCTGGTATACTGGAATTGTTGTGTAATGCCGTGGAACATGGTAATCTTGGTTTGAGTTATGATGATAAAACCATTTTTAGCGCAGAGAACCGCTGGGAAGAAGAAGTCCAACGTCGCCTGGAACTGCCGGAAAATGCTCAAAAACAGGCCATCGTCGAACTGGAACGCACCCTCACTCAGACCCGCCTGATCATCACCGACCAGGGCAAGGGCTTTGACTGGAGACCCTACATGTATTTTGATTCCGCACGAATGACCCATACCCATGGACGAGGCATTGCCATGGCCAATAGCGTCTATTTTGATTCCCTTCAATACCAAGGATGCGGCAACCAGGTCATTGCTATTGTCAATAATACTATTGAATAGTGTATGTTTGATTGGTTTGCTTGTTATCCAAAATATTTAAAGAATGAAACCCATGCAGCCATTTTTATTGTTTTTTCTGTTGATGCTCCTCGCATCGCCACCCATGGCCAGAGCCGCCGAACCGATCCAGGTCACGATCCGTCCATTGGCGCAACTCCTGATTCATCCCAGGCAGGAAGCCCCGGCGGAAACCAGGAGTCTCAACGATGGTCTCATCACCGCCCAGGTGACAGGAACCATTGTGGAGATTCCGACACAGGTAGGGGACCGGGTCAAGGCTGGCGATATCCTGGTCAGGTTGGATCCCTGGGCCTACCGCCTGGCTCAACAGCGCAGCACTGCCGAGCTGGCAGCCATGCGTGCCCAGCTTGTGTTGGCTCAAAAGCAGGCTGGACGCGCACTTCAATTGCAACAACAAAAACAGGCCTCCGATGAACTCCTGGAGCAGCGTCAAACCGAGGTCAAACACCTCACAGCTCAAATCAACGGCCTGGAAGCCGCCCTGGAAGAGAGCCGGATTCATATCCAGAAATGTCTCATTCAGGCACCGTTTGCGGGTGTCATTGTGCAACGTCTGGCCCGGATCGGCGTGACCGCCACGTCGGGAACCCCCTTGATCCAACTGGTGGACACCGACGCCTTGGAACTTTCGGCCCCCATCGCGACCGGACAGGTGGAAAGCCTGACCAGAGCCACGGCATGGGAATTTCTCCATGAAGGGCACCGCTATCCGCTGCGCTTGAGAACCGTCACGCCCTATGTGGATCCCGTCGCCCGTACCCAGGAGGCGCGATTGCTGTTCCAGGAAACAAAACCCGTGCCTGGCTCAACCGGACGTTTGATCTGGCACGACCCGCGCCCCCATCTGCCTGCTTGGCCTCTGGTCCAACGGGATAAAACTCTTGGGATATTTTTGGCTCAGGGTGACAAGGCGGAGTTTTATCCATTGCCCCATGCCATCGAGGGGCATCCAGCCCTGGTGGAACCGGATCTGCAAGGCGATCTCATTCTTTCGGGACGCGAGGGCCTCACCCAGGGGGCTGTGATCCGCACGATCCAGACATCAGACACGGACGTGACCAAGCCATGATTCGTATTCTGCTTGGCAATCACGTTTTTGCCAATCTCACCTTTGCCTTGATTCTGGTTTTGGGGTTTCTGGCCTATGGTCTGTTGCCCAGACAACAGGATCCAGACATGAATTTCAATTGGGTCAGCATTGTCACCACTCTGCCTGGGGCATCGGCGGAAGACGTGGAAAAATTGATTACCGATCCTTTGGAAGAGGCCCTGCAGAACATTCCTGACATTCGTTTTGTTCTCTCCAGCAGCAGTGATGCCACTTCCAACATGCTGGTGAGGTTCAATGACATGAATGACACCACCTTTGACAAGCGGATGACCGATCTGCGACGTGAAATCAGTGCCAAGCAACGGGAATTGCCTCCAGATGTGGAAGATCCCATGATTTTGGAAATCACCAGTGCCAATGGCTGGCCTACGGTGATGGCTGTGGTCATGGGACCGGCTGATGACGAAAATTTGCGTCAACAAGCCCGGCATATTAGAAAAGATCTGGAAGGGATGACTGGAGTGGATCAGGTCTTTGCCCTGGGCTTGCGTGATCCAGAAGTGCAGGTTCGATTCGATCCTTTGAGTCTGGCCAGTTTCGGGGTGGATCCGACCCGCATCGCAGACACGGTGGCGGCACGTTTTCGGGATCTGGCCGGGGGATCCGTGGCCATGGGGGAAGGCAATCGTCTTTTGCGCTTTCAAGGCACCACCCCTGACCCGGCTGAATTGGCTCAATGGCCTGTCATTGGGCATGCGGGAGAAATCCCCCTGGGGCGCGTGGCCGAAGTGAGTCGTGGCCGCAAAAAAGCCGAACGGGCTGTCCGCTATCAAGGCCAGCCTGCTATTTTGTTGACGATTACCAAGCGTCCGGGCGTCAACTCCCTGGAACTGACGAATCGTATCAAAAACTATCTGGAAACACGTCAGGCCCTGCGAGACAAAACCGGGGTCCAGACAGTACTGGCAGACGATCAGACGGCCCTGGTCAAAAACGCCCTGTCCGTCATGGAAAGCAATGCCTTGTTGGGATTGCTGCTGGTATTTGCGACCACTTGGCTGTTTCTTGGACTGCGTATTTCCATCCTCGTCAGTCTGGGGATCCCCTTTGCCTTGGCTGGTACTTTTATCCTGTTGTATGCCCTTGGTCAAACCATTAATGTGATGGTTTTGTTGGGGGTGGTTATTGCTTTGGGTATGCTGGTGGATGATGCCGTGGTCGTGGTGGAAGCCATTTCTTTGCGTTTGGCACAGGGGGCCAGGGCCTTGGATGGCGCGTTGCAGGGACTTCGTGAGGTGGCTGCCCCGGTGGCCTCTTCTTCGTTTACCACCATGGCAGCCTTTTTGCCGCTCATGCTGCTTCCTGGCATTCTGGGAAAATTCATGCGCGTTATTCCAATGGTTGTTTCGTTGGCGTTGGTCATCAGTTTGATTGAGGCATTCTGGATGCTCCCGGCCCACGTTGCGGCCATGAACTGGAACAATCAGACCCTCACCCGTGCCCAACGATTGCGGAATCGGTGGTTGCAGAGCGTCCGTATCCGTTATGTCCGTGTGCTGATTGGTGTGTTGCGTCGTCCACGTCTCTCTTTGGGTGTTTCTGTACTTGCGTTATCGCTTTCCATTGCCGTGGTTGCCTCTGGGGTGTTGCGGGTGGATTTTTTCGCCATGGATCCCATGCCGCTTTTTTATGTCAATATCAAGATGCCTGCCGGTTCCTCGCTGGACCGAACCATGGATGCCACGCTGGAGGTGGAAAAACGGGTTGTGGCTGGATTGCAACCTGGAGAAGCACGGACCGTACTTTCCTACGCCGGGCAGATGATGACCGATACCGCGCCTTTTTTTGGCGACCGGTTCGGGCAAATCATGGTCAGTCTGATGCCGGACAACACGGCCCATCGTCCGGTACACGAGATCATTGCCGGGATGCGCGCCTCTGTGGGGGCCACACCAGGACCGGATAATATTACTTTTCTGGCCATGTCTGGTGGTCCACCGGTGACCAAGCCCATCAGCGTCAAGATCCGTGGGAGTGATCTGGAAGAGTTGCAAACCGCATCCGGGTTGGTCAAACAGATTCTTGCCACCATCCCTGAAATAAGCGACATCACGGACAATTTTGCCATGGGGAGCCGGGAGTTGGTGTTGCGGCCCGATGGTGACGCCATGCGCCGTGCCGGAGTGTCATCTGCCTTGATCACCCGCATGACGCGCCTGTTGGCGGATGGTGAAATCGCCGCGACGTTTCAGCATCAGGGGGAGCAGGTCAAAGTACGCATTCTGGCCCAACAGGGCACGCCCCAGGGGGTGCAAGAGATTTTGAACCTTCCCATGGCTCTGCCCAACGGTTCCACCACGACCTTGGCCTCTCTGACCCGGCACGAAACCCGGCAAGGCGTGGATACCATTCATCATTATAATTTCAGACGCGCCATCACGGTGGAAGCCGATCTGGATCGCACCCGTATGGACGTGGTGACAGCCAATAACCATCTCAAACAGGAGTGGGCCAAAATTCAGACCCGTTTTCCAGGTGTGGATCTCGATTTTTCCGGCATTCTGGATGACATTAACGATGCCTTGGGTGATATTTTCTTGTTGTTCCTGTTTGGGTTTGGTCTGTTGTACCTGATTCTGGGGATGCAATTTAAAAGTTATTTTCAACCCTTTTTGATCCTGTCCACTATTTTCATGGCATTTATCGGGGTGATTTGTGGACTTTTGATCACCGGGCATCCCTTGAGTCTGTATACCTTGTATGGAGTGGTTGCCCTGTCGGGCATTGCCGTCAATTCGGCGATTGTATTGATTGCTGCGGCCAATGACCGCCTGAGGGAAGGGATGCGACCCATGCATGCCATGATTTATGCAGCCCGGCGTCGTGTGGTGCCGGTTTTGATCACATCGATCACCACGATTGCGGGGCTTTCCTCCTTGGCCATGGGGCTGGGAGGCCAATCATTGCTCTGGGGGCCTGTGGCCACGGCCATTGTTTGGGGGCTGGCCTTTTCCACGGTTTTGACTTTATTGTTGATTCCGTTGCTCTATTTGACGTTCATGAGGAGGGGGAGGCAGCGGCCTTCCGCTTAACGATGAAAATAATAATAAGAAAAAAAAGAAATTTTGTCAAAAAAATGGCCATGAACTCCAAATTGTGGTATCGTTGCATCAAAATCTGGATCAGGGCTGAAACAAGTCACTGGAAGCAGGGGATGAAAACCATGTCGTGGCAATATGATCCCGGCGAGCGAAGAGAGAAGCACAAATGGTCAGAGGATAAGGCCGGATTCGATCCTCCAGATGTCCCTGGTTCCCCTGGAAAATGTCCTTCGTCGGTCACCAAGACGCCGGGCTTGGCAGAACGTCTTTTGAATGATGGAATTCCCTGGTCCAATGGATCGGAACCTGGATCAGAACATCCAGAGCGAATCTACAACGTCTACCAAGGCGTGGTTTATCGTGCTGTTCCTACTGTCTCCGGAAAAAGTTATCATGGATTTCCTGAAAAGGAGCAGCTTGGGCGATTGGTTCCCGGCGCAGTGTTTGATGCATTGGCAGAACGTGCCGATCAAGCTGGAGAGTTTCATCAATTCAAGGATTGGGCAAGACAGTACCTGAAACAGGGATGGAATGCCATGACCTATCAACCAGAAAATGCATGAATTGGGCACACAGGAATGTTCGATTTCACCTTCGAAAGATTGGATCATGGCAATGCAGAGGGCGTTCCCATGTTTTCTGGATATGGCCGACTGATCTTGTCCGTCAATGGCCGAAAGATCTGGTACGATGATCGCGGGGAGGAGAGCGCGGGGATTGCGGAGTACTGGGACAGCCTGTTGGATCATTTGGCCAGATGCTGGCATCATATCGGCATAGAGGATTCGTATCCTCTTCATTTCAATCCGGAATCCCCATTGGGATTTCTGGAAAAGGCCGTGGATGACTTGCGGGAGATGGGGCTGTCGAAGAATGCTTTTGTCGAAGAAGAGGGTAAGATCTTCGCCTTTTCCGATCGGCACAATCTGGCTGCCGGAATGCCGGATCTGTTCCTGCCACCCCTTTTTGTGCTGCGGGAAGGGAACGACATGCGCATCGTGACCGAAACGGACGATGTACGCCTGCCGTATCAACAGGTCATGAAGCGACTCGAAGCCCTGGGATCGGCCATTGCCCTGGCGATTCACCCTCAATCCCCGCGCGGCGGCATGATCCTGAATGCGTGGAACCAGCGTAATCGTGTATTACCCGTGCCCCATGCCCTTGCCATGCTGGTCGGTAGTTCTCCATCCCTGATTGATGAAATCGCCGCCAACGATGATCCATTGATGGCGTTCGGCTATACCAACATGCATTCCCCATCTCCCATGCTTTTGGCCGCCCGCATGACGCAACACTCTCTTGAACCCCATCAGGTTCGGGAAGTCATGAACAGGATTGCACGGGCCAAGTTGGGAAAGACAACATTTGAATTTAATCGATTACGCGATGATGCGGGTCGGTGCCTGGAAAACCTCGTGACTGAACGCCATTACCGGCAGGGGTATGAATTGGCAAAATGGTTACGCTCGACCCTGAATGTATCGGCGGATCAGATTTTCGATCCCTATCAACGGTTGCGGGATTGGGGCGTCACGGTGGATTTTTCAAGAGAACTTCCTGAGGCCATTGATGCATTGGCCCGTTGGGAACAAAACAAGGCATGTGTTATTATTAATCGAAGAGACGAAACTATATCTGCCAGACGGCGTGAAAGAGCATCACTGGCACACGAAATCGCTCATCTGCTGCTTGATACCAATCACGCGCTTCCTGCGGTCGAGGTTTTGGGAGGACGCATGCCGGTATTGGTGGAGAAGAGGGCCAAGGCCTTTGCCGCAGAATTGCTTGTACCCAGATCCCAGGTCGAACAGGTTCTCCCCGATACTTTGAGTGCTGATGCGGTGACCAGAATCATGAATGATCTGACGGAAACATTCAACGTCAGTCGGATGCTGACCGGATATCAGATAGAAAACCTTCTGAAAGATATGGAAAGATTGATACCACGAGTCAAGAAATGGATCCATGAAGCCATGAATCAGGAGTCGGGAGTACGTTATTCCACAATATGAGATTATATGTGATCGTTTGTACTCTTCTAAAACGGATAGGCATTCAATGTCAACCCCTACATCAAGCATCGTGCATCATGATTTCCTTGCAGATCAACACTACTGAATGAAAAACCAGTTTCCCCGCTTTCGATTCCCTGATCCTGGACCGTCATTCCATGACTGGCCAGCAAATCCCAAGGCATCATGGGCAACGCACCTCTGCCTTTAAGAATAAAACTGCTTTCACTTCCAGCGCGCCGCGTCGAACATCGATCATGCATTAGAGATGAGGCATCAAAAAATGTCATGGGCAATACCGAAAGCGCGTCCAGAGCCGTGACATGAGGTGTATCAAGCGTAACCCTTCCTTGTACCCCTGACGCAGAAGAGGCGGTTATTCTGCTGGAGGGATCCTTGAGCAAAGCCTCTGCTCGAATCACCACGTTCCCACCCGCGCCTTGAAAGGCATTGGCCTCGATTCGACTACCCTTCAAGATCAAATGGATGGGATCAATGGCTACATTTCCGCCCTTGCCATCCCCCCCTTGCACAGAAGTGGCAATGTCCGAGTGGGTCAGCATGATCCTGTTGTTGACCTGAACCGTGATATCTCCCCCTCCCCCTTTCGACGCCATGGACTGGATGGAACCTTCATCCAGGATCAGTTGATCCTTGGATACCAGCTTGATCGCTCCTGCCTGCCCGGCATTTTTCGCCAGTGAAATACTGTTGGTGGCAATTGTACTCCCGGATTGAATCCAAGTGTTATCAGCTTGAAGGGTTATGACCCCCCCAATTCCAAGACCCCAGGTGGTACTCACCACCTGACTCTCATTGGCCAACAACAGGGTGTTCAGATCCAACATCACATGCCCCCCGGCCCCGGATCGACCCAATACAGAGGCCATGATTTTACTGCCCCCGGTTACAGAAAGAATCGGTGCCCGCATGATGATGTCCCCACCTTGCGCCCCATCCGATGTCGTGCTGACGAGCGTTTTCTGCGCCAAATCCAACTGCTCCGAGGCCGTAACCCTGATCGATCCCCCCTTGCCTGCCCAGACTTCACTGGAAACCGTGTCGGCGAAAATGAAACCTCCCGTCAGATGGGCCTGCCTGGTTGTGATTTCAATATTCCCTCCAGCACCCCCACCTGCCGTTATGACGGAAAGAGCTGTCCCTGGATGCATGGTCAACGTATCCACACTCAAGTCAATCCGTCCGGCACTGCCAGAACTGGCGAGGGTTCCTTGTGAAGCGGCATGAATCGAACTCATGAATTGTTTGATTTGCCCGGAAAGAGTAACATCTTGAGCATGGATGAAAACAGATCCACTTGGACCCTCACCACCGGTGGCGACACTGATCATCCCTCCATTCAACAGTGAAAGGTTCTTGACATTTAAATGGATATCTCCGCCCAAGCCAGAACCGGACATAGTGCCCAATGACATGGCCTCAATCATGGAGGGATATTCAGTGACGAGATCCTGCCCGACAATGTTCACATCTCCAGTTGCCGCAATGTCAATGGAACCTCCACGGCCCTTGCCAGAGGTGGAGACACGGATCCCACCTCCATCCAACAGAGAAAGATTTCCAACTTTCATTTTGACATCTCCGCCTGCCCCGGCACCGGACATCTTTCCTACAGTTTGCGACTGAATCGAGCTTTGTAATCCTTGAGTACTGGAACCGGCAACCGTCACATTTTTCGCAGCCGTGATGTCGATCCATCCACCTGGACCCACATCAAACAGATCAGAGGCGATCACCGCACCCTCTTGCACCGTGAGGTTCGCAAGGTTCAATGTGATCGTGCCTGCTGCTCCCGAACTGGCGGATGATGTCTGAATCGTGCTTCTTGTTCCCTTTGGGCCTGTCCCAATCACACTCACATCTTCACTGGCCGTGATGTTGATGGATCCTCCATGGCCTGGACCCATCGTATCAGCAGCGATTCCTCCCCCAGCCAGCAGCAAGAGATGCGCCACATTCAAGGTGATCTCTCCGCCTGCGCCGGCTTGATTCATGGTGCCCCTGCTATGGGCCTGGATGGTGGTTGCAACACCTTGTTGGCCTTCACCAGAAAGCTGCACCTTTTCCCTGGCGGTAACATGAATGGCTCCTCCATGTCCAAGCCCAAGCGTGTTTGCGTTGATCGCGCCCCCCTCTTCCATGATCAGATTGGCCACATTCAATGAGATCTCACCGCCTGCTCCAGCACCAGACAGGGTTCCCAAGGAGGCCGTCTGAATGCTGCTGGTGCTTTTTTTGCTGTTTTCCCCAGCAACCGTCACATCGTTCCTGGACGTGATGGTGATGGATCCCCCTTGGCCTGGACCATAGGTATTGGCCATGATCCACCCTCCCTCTTTGACTGAAAGATTCGCAACATTCAATTGGATCGTACCGGCAGGTCCGGCTTCAGCCTTGGTGGCCAATGATCCTGCCTGAATGGTGCTGGAGTAAGCATTGTTTTCCCCGGCAACCGTTACATCGCCCAAGGTTGTGATGGTGATGGATCCCCCGTTTCCTTTTCCTTCGTTATTGCTTTGGACTCTGGTTCCACTGGTGAGGGTCAGATTGCCCTGCAACCGCATATCAATCATCCCTCCACCCCGATCATCGGTGGCACCGGCACTCAATTTGGCATTCACCAGAGTCATGGAACCACCTCGCACCAACAGTTGTCCAGAGGTCGCATTCAATATGGAACCTCCATCCACTGTAATGTCAGCACCGACCTGCCCGCTTCCCAATTGCAGATCCGTTTGATTCGACATCACTTCACCGGGAGAGGCAACACTGGCCAAGTTGATCCGACCCCCAGGGGCCTGAAAAACCGTCTCTCGGACCGAGGAATTCACGTTGAAAGAAGTGATCAAAATCGATCCACCCACTGCGGAGAGGGTCTGACCATTGGCAACCCGCATACCTTTGCCGGAAAAAGGGAGAGCGTTGGTCTGATTGATCGCGCCAGAGCCAAAAGCACCAATCGCAGCCGGCTTGGCAGACAAAAAGCCAAATGCGCTTGGATTGAACGCTACCAATTGGCTCTGGGTAGTCTGGTTGGCATAAAAGCGGTCATTGTCGCCAAGTTTGATATAATCCGCTGTGGTCACATGAAATGATCCAGAGAGATCCAGTGAGGCGTTGGGACCGAACAGCACCCCATTGGGATTCATCAAATAGAGATTCGCACCGGCAGCACTGGATTTGAGGGTGCCATTGATATCAGACAGGGCTTTGCCAGTGACTCTGGCAACGATATTAACAATATTGCTCCCCTGAAAATCAGCGGTCTCTCCAGTGGTGAGACTGAAATTGCCAAAACTGTGAAACAAATTCGTGCCTACGGTCTTGCCAAAATCCTGTTTGATGGCATACACACCGCCACTCTTCGTGATCGCACCGGAAAAGGCTGGATTCATGCTGCCATCCACGGCAATTCCGACAGCCAAACCATCGACACTGGTCAGCACAAGCAAGGCAATCCATCCGAGAACAAGGGTCTTGATCATTCTTGCTGCCAGATCATTAAAAAAACAAAGTAGAATGGGGTTGCAAGTTCAGTAAAGTCAAAACCCTGGGGGATGAATCCCCCAGACCCCCTCTTTTTTTTAATAGTTTTTTTAAAAAATAAAGAGTTGGAGATGCTGGGAGGCCGAAGCATCCACCAAGGTTTTTTTTTAATAATCTCTCACAAGACGGAATCCAACGTTATCATAGCGTTTACCAACAGTAACGGGCAAGCGCACGGCAGAGCGCAGAAAGTCAGGGTTACTGGTATAACCACCACCGCGCATGACCACATCCGAACTGGTTGAAACTGTGACCGTACCATTGGGAGGATCCGTCATCGGGACATTTGGATAGCTTTCAGAATATGGATCAAATACCAACTCCCAAAGATTTCCATACATGTCATACAGGCCCCAGGGATTGGGTAATTTGGTAGCTACAGGATGGGTTTTGGAGTCGGCATTGGTTTTATACCAAGCATAATTTCCCACTTGACTGGCATCCTCTCCAAACGAATAGGGTGTAGTCGTGCCGGCCCGTGCCGCATATTCCCATTGAGCTTCAGTGGGCAAACGGTAATTGCCCTCTTTTTTGCTGTTCAAGGTGAGCAGAAAATAGACAAGATCACTCCAGGAGACATTTTCAACCGGACAGTTGTCCCCACAGGCTGTGAATAAAGAGGGATTGTTTCCAGTTGAATTGGCTCCTTTGATCGACTTCCACTGCCCTTGGGTCATTTCCGTTGTTTGCATGTAAAAGGCTTTGCTGATCGTCACCGTATGCTGCGGTCCTTCATCAATATAGCGACCATTTTCGGTTGAGGGACTGCCCATCGTAAAGGTTCCGGCAGGAATCAACCTGAAGGTCATGCCGAAACTATTGGTATAGTACTGTGGGATGGTGGCGATTTGATCTATGGCAGCAACCACAGTGGTGTTGCTTTCTCCTGGGGGCAGGACCACACCAGTATCAATAGTGGATCCGCCGTTTAACCTGCGCAGAATCAGCACTCCATCCGTGGCATCCACTGTGCCGCTGTGATCCACATCCAATGCCAAACCCAAGGCATCGATGGCAGACACTACCTTGGCATTGCTCCGCCCGACTGGCAAAACCACACCAGTATCGATCGTGGAACCTCCATTCAATCTCCTTAGAATCAACACGCCATCCGTGGCATCCACAATGGCACTCTTGTCCACATCCACATCAGCGGATGATGCATCGGTGGGAGAGAGGAGGCATGAAAAATAAAAAATAAACAAAATAAACCAAAAATATTTTTTCAAGGATACAGGAGAAAAAATATATTTTATCATTGATTATTTTAATCTTTGGCTAATGGGTTGCTATAGACTCATATTTGTTTCTTTCATGGAACACCTTTGTGTCATCGACATCCAGTTCAGTCCGCAAAGACCTCATGCAAAGACCGGGCGTCCAAGACCCGCACGCCCCATTCTTCCAATGATGATACATCCGCCTCGGTGATTTTCGTACTGGCCCAGTCAGGTAGCGTCCCAAAACGGCGTTGCAATTGGCGAGTCAGCATGTTGGCCTCGCCTTTTCGTTCGCCATCCCGCGTCCACTCTCTGGTCCATCCTTCTGCTGTTTCTGCCAACATGGTATGCACCTCCTCCAGGTCTTCCATTTCCGGCATGGATTCCGGGATGGGAATGTTGTTTTTTGACAGTCTTGGCAACAAGATCCGACTCAACCATTTTGCGAATGCCTGGCGCAGTTCTCGTTGTTCTGGGCTTTTCAACCATGAGTCCAACTCTGCGATCACCTGACGGACATCTTCCAGGCGGCGGCTTATTATACAGGACTATCGGGACAACGGGTGGAAATTTCTGCCCTTCCAGGATTTTTCCTGATTGGCGCAGATCCTGGTAGAGCAGCATCTCATACAGGGCATAGCGTATGGCCATAATGTTGTCCGTGGATTGCGGCTCCAAAATCAGATAGATGAAAAGCCAACGATCCATTCCTTGCCAGCGGATTTTCCAGACAAGATCGTCAATTCGTTTGCGGAAATCGTCAGTCACATAAATTGGATTCACTTTTTCCAGGGTTGAGAAATCCAGCCCTGCAACCCACTTTTCATGAATGAAGCCTGTCACAAGGTCTTGTATCATTTTGGCATGGGAAAAAAGTTTGGCATAGCCGAGGTCATGGGCGTTCATGGTATGTCTGGTGTCCAGGCGGCAGCAGGGTGCTGAGGCGAAAAAGAGATTCTATGAACGTGTTGCATGGATGCCCGCACAGCGTATGTCAAGCCGCTCTGGACGAGGGAATCGAGGCGAAAATCATGCCCAACTGGCGTACACTCTCCTCCATGGAACAGCCTTGAGTCACTGGTTGACGGAGATAGTCCCGAATGGGTTTGATCAATTTCAAGGAGAGGTCAATACGGGGATTGGTCCCAGCCACATACGCCCCAATATTGATCATATCCTCGGCTTTGGAATAGGCCGACAAAGATTCACGGAGTTGTCCAGCCCATACTTTTTGCGTGTCTGTGGCCAGATCTGACATCAAACGCGACAAAGAAGCCAACACATCCACTGCCGGATAATGATTGGATGAGGCCAATTCCCGCGACAACACGATGTGACCATCCAGAATACCACGCACGGCGTCCACAATGGGATCTTGCAGATCGTCCCCTTCCATGAGGACCGTATACAAGGCCGTGATGCTGCCTGCTCCGTTGTCCCGGCCAGCCCGTTCCAGCAGGCGTGGCAACAACATGAATGTGGAGGGCGGATAACCACGACTGGTGGGCGGTTCTCCTCTGGCCAATCCCACTTCCCGTTGCGCCATGGCAAAACGGGTTAAAGAATCCATCAACAACAGGACATGCCGCTGCTGGGCGCGAAAATATTCGGCAATGGCCGTGGCCAGATAGGCTGCGCGCATTCTCAACAAGGGTGGTTGGTCCGAAGTGGCCACCACCACCACGGAATGCGACATGCCTTCCGGTCCCAGATCTTTTTCCAGAAATTCCACCACCTCGCGTCCACGTTCGCCCACCATGGCGATCACATTGACATCGGCCTCGGTATAGCGGGCCATCATGCCCAACAAGGTGCTTTTGCCCACACCTGACCCGGAAAACACCCCGATCCGTTGACCCCGTCCAACTGTCAACAAACCATTGAGTACCCGGACGCCCAAATCGAGACTTTCCGTAATCCGTCGGCGATGCAAGGGATTGATTGGATCTGCGTGCAGGGGGAATGTGTCAGGCAAATGCAAGGGGGGACCATTGTCAATGGGGTCTCCCATGGGACCAAGCACGCGTCCGAGCAATCCTTCGCCCACTGAGACCCTCTCGGCATGACCACGAGAGAGAATCATGCTGCCTGGATGTATCCCCTTGAGGGTGCCCAAAGGCATCAGCAGCAGGGCGTCACTGCGAAAGCCCACCACTTCGGCCTTGATGGGAGGTGAGCCATCATCCGGGATGACTTCGCACATGTCACCAATGGACGCAGAGGGGCCTGCTCCTTCGATCAGCAAACCCAATACCTGGGAAACCTTGCCAGAACGCTGCAAGCCCAACCCTCGTTTGCCTGATGCTTGATATTCATGCCATGGTAATACAAGTGAGGGATTGGTCATGGTTTTTCTTCCCAAGTCGTTTGCCAGGGGTGCTCTGCATCTTCTTCTGGGAGAGAGGCCATTTCCGCCCATTGTTCTGCCAGCAGTGCTTTCATGACGCTTTCAGACACGATCTCTGGACCTTCCATGGAGTGTCTGAAGAGCGGTTCTTCTGTTTCTGATGCAAGATCCAAGGGGGTGAGATCCAGGTCAACCTCTGCCAGTTGCCATTCTGTTTCATGCGGGGATGAATGGTCAGGCTCGGCTTCTGTTGGTTCCCATGCCGCATCGTCCATGGAGGTGCTTTCAGGCTCAGGCGAGGAATCTTCCCATGAAGATGAAGCATCGTCCAAGGACGCGCTTTCAGGCTCAAGTGAGGAATCTTCCCATGAAGATGAAGCATCGTCCAAGGACGCGCTTTCAGGCTCAGGTGCGGAATCTTCCCATGAAGATGAAGCATCGTCCGAGGAGGTGCTTTCAGGCTCAGGTGAGGAATCTTCCCATGAAGATGAAGCATCGTCCGAGGACGCACTTTCAGGCTCAGGTGAGGAATCTTCCCATGATGAAGCATCATCCAAGGAGGCACTTTCAGGCTCAGGTGCGGAATCTTCCCATGAAGATGAAGCATCGTCCATGGAGGTGCTTTCAGGCTCAGGCGAGGAATCTTCCCATGAAGATGAAGCATCGTCCAAGGACGCGCTTTCAGGCTCAGGTGAGGAATCTTCCCATGAAGATGAAGCATCGTCCAAGGACGCGCTTTCAGGTTCTGGTGAGGTATGTTTCCATGAGGTATCGTCCAGGGAGTTGCTTGGAGGATCCATTTTAATGTCTGTCTGGGGCTGCTGCCATTCCGGTTTGTCTGGAACAGGGGTTGGCTGTTTCATGACAGGCTTGAAAGTTGGTTTTTGTTCGCTGGATGGCTGGGGCGCGACGTTTTGTGTCCGCTTCATCAAGGGGGCAACGCTATCTGGATCAGGGGCCAGGGGAGTGGGCTGACGTGCCTCGGCCCTGAGGGCTGATTCCTGGGCCTGTTCGGCAATATCCGTCACACCACTCTGTTCCAAACGCTCTTGCAGGTAGGCGCGCAGACCGAGTTCCACTTCTTTGAGTTGTACTTCCAGATTGTCTTCCAGACCGCCGAAGTCGCTCTCCAGGTGTACCGCACCCGGTGACAACATCTCATCAGCCTCAATTCGCAAATGCGCAAATCCAGGCAAACGGGCCAGCAAACGGGCATTCCCAGGTGAGAGATAAATGACAATCTGTTTGCGGCCTGCCGCCCGACTGAGTATCCGTTTGACCCGCGCCGTCAGTTCTTCGGGATGGATGGTCAGTTCATACGCCAGCAATTCCTTCAACAGAACCAGCACGGTTTCCACCAGGAATCGCTCGGAAGCTGCCATGATCCGAACAGGCAGTTGCGACAGATTCGTCAACACCCCTTCCAACTGCGGGAGCATGCGATTGATCTCCCGTTCCATTTTTTCTTCCCCGGCTTTCAAACCCGCAGCCTCGGCAGCAGCGAAGGTTCTTTGATAAACCTCCCGTTCCAATTGTTCCATGCGTCGGGCTTGCAACTCTTCCTGGGAAATTTCCGGTTCTTTTTTGGGGGGTGTGACCACCGGCAGCCGACCATCTGGTCGAAACCGCAAAAAATGTTCCCGTTTGTCAGCTCCATGGGCAGCCAGCAATTCCTGGATTCCAACACGTTGGTATTGGTCTCCCCCGGATTCAGCCTTGATGATCTCTCCTATGGTCCCGGACACGGTCTGAATTCCTCTTGATGACTGGAAGGGTGTTTGCTTGCAGTGAAGGCGTTTTTTTTACTGATGATTAAAAGAGAATGAATGAGAGATCCATCCTGGCACGGTTTTGATTTTTTTGAACAAAAATGTATCGAATATAAAACAGTTTGATTCTTGGGATAAATATAAAATTGGTGGATTTTTGTGATGTTGATTATTTGGGGCTTCGCCCCAAACCCCACCAAGGGCTTCGCCCCTGGACCCCACCAAGGGCTTCGCCCCTGGACCCCACCAAGGGCTTCGCCCCTGGACCCCACCAAGGGCTT
>JAMOBH010000456.1:0-3396 GCA_039908085.1 Magnetococcus sp. YQC-5 | reverse complement strand
GTTTGCCCTGGGCGTGACTGGATATTACCTGCTGACTGGTCGTTTGCCCTTTGGGCAGCCTGAATCCAATGTAACACCCCATTTTTCCGCAACATCAAGTCAACAACGAGAGAACAAGAACAACCCAAGGATAAAGCTGGTCATAAAAAACAACCAAAATCCCGTTTGATAAAATTGCAACGGATTGCGATGCAGCAAGGGCACATATTTTATATCTTCCAACAGGGTTGGGCGATCCAGCCAGGAGAGAAATTCTCCCATGTCTCCAGGACGGTGCTGTGGATCCAGGGCGAGGCAGCGTTGCAGGAGTGCCGTCAAGACCGGAGGGGCGTCTGGACGCACCATTTGAATGGGCTGCCATGCGGAAAAATGGGGTGTTACATTGGATTCAGGCTGCCCAAAGGGCAAACGACCAGTCAGCAGGTAATATCCAGTCACGCCCAGGGCAAACAGGTCGCTGCGTTCATCGCCCCGCTCTCCCTGGTACAACTCCGGTGCCATGAAACCTGGTGTTCCTCCTGCAACCCGGCGACCTGCGGCATCGGGTGTCAGAGGTTCCAGACCGGCCACCCTGGAGGTTCCAAGATCCAACAGGATCACCTGCCCGGAACGGGTGAGAAACAAATTCTCCGGCTTGATGTCCCGATGAATGATGCCCTTGCGGTGCAATGCCATGATGCCACGCCCAGCCTGCCGCAACCAATCGGCAACGGATTCGGATGGCACTTTCTCTTGCATGCTTTTTAATGCTTGAGCCAGTGTGGCACCTTCCAACGCCTGCATGACGAAATAAATGGCACTCCGGCGGCCAGGAGGTTGGGGGATCACCTCCACCACGTTGGCATGTCGTACTTTCAATCCCGTCCACTCCTCCCGCAGAAATCTCTCCAGGTTGTCTGGGTCTTCCACGGCGAGAGGGTCTGGGAATTTGAGTACCACATTGCTTTGCGTCTGCGTATCCACGGCCATCAGCAGGGTTCCTTGAGGACCGGAGTGGATCTTGCGCACCATGCGGAATCCGTCCAGCAGGGTTCCCGGACCTGGTGGAGCAATCACTGGAATTTCCTCCCATTCTCCCGCAAGACCTGCCGCTGTCGGAGGGGGCAGGGCCAGCACATCCACCACCACGGCGGTGATGTTGTCGCGGCATTTTTGACTCAGAGACTCACCAATCAGGGCATCGGCCAACTCCTGGGAGGAGCCGATCATTCCGGCCAGTTCGCTCAATCTGGAGTTGGAAAGTACTCCTGTAACGCCGTCAGTTGTCAACAGGAACCGATCTCCCTCCCGCAAGGGTTCTTCGCGGATGTCGGGATGGAAGGCGGCGTCAATGCCAATGGCCTTGGTGATCATGGAAGCATCTGGTGTGGGAAAGAGGTGATCCCGACTTAAAAGATCCAGTTTTCCGTCCCGAAACCGATAAATGCGGCTGTCGCCTGCCCAAAGAACAGTCAACCGGCGTCCCCGGAACAAGGCGGCCACCAGCGTTGTGCCCAGACCCCGATCCAGTTTACCCCCGGCTCGAAACATCCAGGAATTGATGCTGATGGTCACTTGATGCAAGGCATGTGCGGCACTCCAACTCAATGGAGTGGCATAATAGTCGTTGAGCAATGCCCGGACCGTGCTTTCGGATGCGTGGCGTGCGTCGGAACATCCACCGATACCATCGGCCACGCATACCAACGGCCCCCAGGGTCGCGTCACACCGTCTGGCACGACCGCACCATGAAAATCTTCATTTTTCGCCAATGGTCCCGCATCGCTGGCCAGTCCCAACGACACTTCAGGGGATGGATTCATGGACAGTTTTCCTTGTCGAAAGGTGTGCCTATAAATTAGGCAGATGTGACTGCTGAAAGGATTGCTGTGCTTATTAATCAGGCATGGTGGTGATCACCGTGCCAGTTGCATGATTGCACACTTTTTCCAAACGTTCTGTCAACATTAAATTTTTACAAAATAATCATAACAGTAGCGCAACCTGGTTCATCAAAGCGCGATCTGGCATCTCAATTGCGAATTTATAGATATCAGTATCAGTCGATCTGTCTTGTTTTTTGGAGATTCTGCCAGCATGAGCCATTCTCTTCCTTCTGTCTCAACGTTCCCCCCCCAGGAGTCGTTTTGGGTCGCAGGCCGTCGGGGACCGCTCTTGGCCGCTTTTTTGTTGACGGAAGCGGGGTTCATGGTCTGGATCTTGTTGGGCACTTTGAGCATTCACATTGCCAGAGATTTGGGGTTGGATGCGGGTGAGATCGGTCTCATGACTGGAATGCCCATCCTGACGGGCACGCTCCTGCGTCTCCCTGTGGGGATGATGGCAGATCGTTTGGGTCCAAAAAAGACGGGCATCGCAGTCATGTCCCTGGTTTTGTGCGCCATGTGTTTGTTTTGGCTGTATGTGCCAATGAATTTTATTATTTTATTGGTCGCCGGGGCGTTCCTTGGTTTGGCGGGCACTGTTTTTTCGGTGGCGATTCCTCTGGTCAGCCGACATTTTCCACCGGAATTGCAGGGTGCCGCCTTGGGTGTGACCGCCGTGGCCGGGGCAGGAACCGTGGTATCTGCCTTGGTGGGGCCGATGCTTGCGGATGCTTTCGGCTGGCAGAAGGTGTTTGGATGGGCGCTTGTGCCCACGCTGCTTGCCATGGTCGTCTTTTGGTGGCTCGGAGAGGATCACCATCTCCCGCCACGCACTGAACGAACCCATGTGAGCGGTTGGCAGGTGCTTCGCTATCCAGAAAGTCTGTGGTTCTCCTGGTTCTATGCGGTGACGTTCGGTGGTTTTATTGGCCTTACCACCTCTTTGGTTCTGTTTTTTCACACGCAATTCCAGATCGAACCGGCTACGGCTGGGGCAATGACGGCTTGTTGTGTTTTGGGCGGTGCCTTGTTTCGACCTGTGGGAGGCCATCTGGCGGACCGTTTTGGCGGCATTCGTACTTTGCAAAGCGCGTTTTTGGCCACGATTGCGGCCATGGCTCTTTTGGTGCTGATGGGTCAACAGCCGCTGTTCGCCTGGCTTGGTTTGTTGATCGCCATGTCGGCCCTGGGATTGGGCAATGGGGCCCTTTTTCAATTGATTCCACTGCGTTTTCCCAGACGCATGGGGACGGTCGCTGGACTGGTGGGTACGGCTGGCGGTATCGGCGGGTTTCTGTTGGCCTGGGGGCTGGGAGTTCTCAAACAAAATACAGGAGAGTTCAAAATCGGCTTTCTGGTGCTTGGGGCATTGGCATTGTTGGGGTTGACAGGATTGGTCATCGTCAAACAACGTTGGAGGACTACATGGGGTGCCCCAAGCCAAACACGCGGACGAGTATAAAAAAAAAGACCTTGGGGGGCGGTGAACCGCCCCCCAACACCCCCCACCCTTTTTTTTATTATTTTTTT
>JAMOBH010000455.1:0-3401 GCA_039908085.1 Magnetococcus sp. YQC-5 | reverse complement strand
CCGGACCGGATCGGGTCCACACCATCATCCAACAAAATCCCTTCTCCTCCCACCGATAAAAAAAACCCTGGGGGATGAATCCCCCAGACCCCCTCTTTTTTTTTAATAATTTTTAAAGAAAAAGGGTGGGGGGTTTGGGGGGCGGTTCACCGCCCCCCAAGGTTTTTTTTATCGGTGGGAGGAGAAGGGATTTTGTTGGATGATGGTGTGGACCCGATCCGGTCCGGTGGAGATGATGGCGGCTGGGACTTTGGTCAAGGATTCCAGGCGTTGGATATAGTCGCGTGCGGCTTTGGGCAGATCTTCATAACGCTCTACACCTTTGGTTGATTCGGACCAACCTGGCATTTCTTCGTACACAGGTTCACAGACATCCAGAATGGATGGATCTGCGGGCATGGTTTCCAGGCGACGGCCATTCCGTTGGTAGGCAACACAGATCTTGATGGATTTCAAGCCATCCAACACATCCAGTTTGGTTAACGCCAAACTGGTCAGGCCATTGGCGCGTACAGCGTGACGCAACACAACGGCGTCAAACCAGCCGCACCTGCGGGGACGACCTGTGCTGGCACCGACTTCATGGCCCACAGTGTAGAGGTGTTCGCCGATGGAGTCATGCAGTTCGGTGGGAAACGGTCCACTGCCCACGCGCGTGGTGTAAGCTTTGGCCACTCCAAGTACCGAGTCGATTCGTGTTGGTCCAACACCAGAGCCTGTACAGGCCCCTCCGGCCACGACCGACGATGAGGTGACATAGGGATAGGTGCCGTGATCAACATCCAGCATGGTGCCTTGGGCACCCTCAAAAAGGATGGATTGACCGGCATTCATGGCTTCGTCCAGGTGTGTGCCTACATCGTCAACGAAGGGTGCCATGATTTCGGCCATGCGCAGGTAGTCATCCCGGATGGCTTCGACGGTGAATGTGGAGGCATTGTAGAAATTCTCCAGCATGAAATTGTGATAAGCCAGATTTTCTTGTAATTTGGCTTCAAAAATCTGACGATTGTAAAGATCTCCCAACCGGATCCCACGACGGGCCATTTTGTCTTCGTAGGTGGGTCCAATGCCTCGACCTGTGGTGCCGATTTTGCCTTTTCCTTTGCGTTTTTCGCGGGCGACATCCAGTTCCCGGTGGTAGGGCATGATGAGTTGGGTCAGGGATGAAATTTTGAATCCAGCTCCTGTGATCGAAACGCCAAGGTTGGCAAGTTCTTGGATTTCTTGAATGAGAGCAGCCGGATCCAATACGACTCCATTGCCGATCAGGCATAATTTGCCACGTATAATACCCGAAGGAATTAAATGTAAAATATATTTTTTGCCACCTACAACTAAAGTGTGGCCGGCATTGTGCCCTCCCTGGAAGCGAACCACGATATCCGCCTGTTCGGTGAGAAGATCCACGATCTTCCCTTTGCCTTCGTCGCCCCATTGGGCACCTATGATGATAACATTAGCCATGATTGAATACTCTGTTTTGAGGATGATGTATGGAAAATGAAACAGCACAAACGTCTGGTTGCCAGCCAGTCGGATGGCTTTAATATGGCATCAAAAGCTGGCAGATGCTACCAGTAAATTGCATGGTTTGTCATTGGTCTGTATGCAATCATAAAAAACGTTCCACTGGCAAGTCAGCTCCCTGCCATTCCGGGAATCCCTCCTCCAGCCTTCTGGCAGACCAACCCTGTTCCCGTAAACGGGCCACCGCTTCAAAAGAAAGCACACAGTAGGCCCCCCGGCAGTAGGCCACCACCTCCCGATCAAGCGGGAGTTCATGCAGACGACGCTCCAGTTCTCGCAACGGGATGTTGACTGCGCGGGGCAAATGACCGGCACGGTATTCTTCTGGCGGACGCACATCCAAGACTGTTATCCGTCCTTCGCGCATCCTTTCCAGCAATTCTCCTCGCGGGACCGGCTCCATGTTATCTTTGGCCAGGAGGTAAGATCGTACCAACGCCTCCACTTCCCCCATTTGTCGTTCGGCAATGCGTCGGATGATTCCCATCAAGGCCACCACTTCTGGATCTCCCAGGCGATAATGTACATATAATCCTTCCTTGCGTGTCGCCACCAATCCAGCATGCCGCAGCAGTTGCAAATGTTTTGATGTATTGGCGACCGACAGACCTGACAACTGGGCCAAGGCATCCACGGTTCGTTCTCCCTGGGCCAGATACTCCAGCAGCACCAGACGATGTCCCTGTCCCACGGCTTTGCCTACATGAGCCAAATGATCAAACAACACCTGTTTGAATGAAATCCCGGTCATGTCAACGGCCCATCCCGTGCCAAACGTGACGCTTCAGTTAATAAATCAGGCTGGTTGATGTTGAAAAAAGGATCCACCCCTCTGGAGTCAGGGGCAAACTCAACGGTTTCATGGGGGAGGGTTTTAAATAATGCCATCATGCGCCGATTGTCCGCATCCAGCGCGGACTGAATCAACGGCAACGCCGACCTGGACCACAAACAGATCACTGGATGGATGCGTCCGTCACTTTTGGCCACAGTGGTCAGACCACTTTTGTTGGCACTTGCACCCAAACAGGATACCAGATCCAAAGGCAAAAAAGGTACATCCACAGGGACCGACACCATCCATTCCGCTCCACTGGCCCAAAATGCCGCCTCGATCCCTGCCAAAGGACCGGGAGTGCCACTGCGCCTGTCGGCGATCACTGGCAGGTCAAACCGGGCAAACCGCGCCGCGTCTCCATTGGCACTCAGCAGCATGGATGACACCTGTGGGATGAATCGTTTCAGAATGTGGGTCAACAGCACATCCTCCCCAAACGGCAAAAAAGCCTTTTCGCGTCCGTTCATCCGTCTGGAGAGACCTCCGGCCAGCACCAGACCAACCACGTGGGCCAATGAAAAGTTCACGTTCATGCCATGTTTTCGATTCACAGCGATAAAATTCTGTTGAAATTGACACTCACTTTTGCTATTTCTTGCGAAAATTTTGTCGCGCCGTTGATTCTCCTACGGCCTTGTTTCGGTCATTCATCTTTCCATCGGAGCAGCAAGAGCATGAAAAAACACGCATTGGCACTTGGTTTGGCCGCCCTTCTTGGTAGTGCCACTCTGACTCTCCCCACAACCAGTCACGCCTGGTGGGACGGTCCATTCAATGGATATTACGGCGGTCCCTATGGTGGATATCCCTATGGTGGATATCCCTATGGTGGATACCCCTATGGTGGATATTATCCTCCATACGATGGAGGGTATTATCCATACGGTGGATATTATCCTTATGGTGGATATTATCCATATGGTGGATATTATCCCTATTACAACAATGGTCCTGGCGGATCCTGGATGCCTTGGAACTGGTAGGGACATGATGCCCTTCGGGCAAAAAAAGAGTAAAGCAAAACCCTGGGGGA
>JAMOBH010000092.1:0-17455 GCA_039908085.1 Magnetococcus sp. YQC-5 | reverse complement strand
TCAATCGATTTTGAGTCACCGACATGGCTTATGATCCTTGCAGGATACAAACTTCCATCACAAAAATCAAGCATAAATAATTGTTCTGCAAGATATTTTGCTATTTTCTACCAGGCACTAGGCATCTTTTTGCCGATCATCAGATCTCTTTCACGGGAACCGTGAACATGCTCCTTTGATTTATCGATCAGCGGCCCGAAGAATGGGTTCACATCCTCCTGAACCATCACCCCTTTTTGGCTCCCATTGTTATTTCCAGGAATCGCCCCATGTGGAGATCGGTCTCCAGAATGTGGTGGGTTAGCCACGCTTTCAAAAAATCGATCACCTCCAGGGTGATATCCGCGTCCTCCTCATGGAACTGTCGGCGTAAAGTGTTGGCCTTGCCGATCAGGTCAATATGTTCGTTCTTGTGGGCGATGAAGCCTTCGTAGCGATAGCTTTGCATAAGCCGTTCCTCGTGCCGGAAGTGCCAGGCGGTATAACTGAGCAGTTCGTCCAGCACCCGGCCCACGACATCGCGGCCCCTGTTTTCTGAAATGGCCAGAATCAGATTATTGAGCAGCCCGACCAGCTTCTTGTGGTCATTATCGACTTCGATGCAACCTACGCTCAACGACTCATTCCACATCAATGTTTCCATGAAGTTTTACCTCTTGTCCGTATCCTGTTGTCAACAAACAATCCCTTTGAAGCCGACCACCGAAACATCATCCCTCCGGGTTTCATTGCCCTGAAAGGCAGTCAGTGCCTCCTTGATCAAGACTCCATGCCGGGCAATGGGATGGGATCGCAACGAGGCCATCAATTGCATGAATCTCTGCTTGCCGAATCCACGTCTGGGGGAACCGCCGACCTGATCGATCAAACCGTCGGAGGTCATATAGTAGCACCAATCGGGCCGCAGAGGGATTTCATGATTCTTGAACTCGATATTCCAGTCCACCTCACGATAACCGATGCCAGACCGGACGCCTTTGATCTCCCGGACTTCCGTCTCCTCGGCAACAAACAGGGAAAAACGGGCACCGGAAAAGGTCAAATGGGGTTGACTGGAATCGAGATAACAGGCCCCCAGTTCCAGCCCGTCGTTGGATTCCCCCTGTTTTTGATCCTGTCCCAGGGCGTATTGGATCAACTGGTGCATACGCTGCAACAAGGTGGCGGTATCTCCAGGTGGGATTTCCAGCATGGCCTGGTCCAGTGCCCCATTGGCAATCAGGGTGATGAAGGCTCCGGGCACACCATGGCCGGTGCAGTCCCCCAACAGCAGCAAAGTACCGGAGATCCAGGGCCGATACCAATACATGTCGCCGCCCACCATGTCCCTGGGTTCCCACAGCACGAAATGTTCCGGCAGGGCTTCAGCAAGCTTTTCGGCTGGGGCAAGGATGGAACGTTGAATGCGGCTGGCATATTGGATGCTGCTGGAGATCAGGTGCAAGGCTTCCTGCAACTGCTCCGCCGCTGCCTTGCGCTGGGTGATATCCTCCTTGTTGGCCAGATAGTGTTTGACTTGACCGTCGTGATCCAGAACGGGTGAAATGGTGGTGGATTCCCAGTACAGTTCCCCGTTTTTTTTGCGGTTGAGGAATTCCCCTGCCCAGGTTTCACCCCTGAGCAGGGTCTCCCACAGGTTCTGGTAAACCATGTCATCCATCTGGCCGGACTTGAGCAGACGGGGATTCCGGCCAAGCACTTCCTCCATATGATAGCCACTGATCCGGGTAAATGTAGGATTGACATACTCGATCCTGGCCTCCAGATCGGTCATGACAATGGAAACCGGGCTTTGCTCCACTGCGCTGCTCAGGATGCGGATTTGTTGCTCACTGCGCAACCGTTCAGAAATATCCTGAAAAATCACCACCGTGCCCACATGCTCGCCATGCTTCCGGATGGAACGGCTGGTGTATTCCACTGGCAGGCGGGTGCCATCTACGCGCAAAAAATGTTTGTCGATGCAGCGGGAAGTTTCCTGGCGCAGGATGGACTGCCGCAAAGAACAGTGTTCCTTCTGGCAGGTGGCACCGTCGAAAGCGTCATGGTGATGCAGCATACAGAATCTTTGGCCGATCATCTCCTCTGGCTTCACCCCCAGCAAGGCAGCACCGGTGGGATTGATGAAATGAAAACGCCCTTCCTGGTCCACGCCGAAAATGCCTTCTCCCATCGATTCCAGCAGCAGCCGGCTGTGTTCCTCTGCGGCCTCCAGGGCAGCTTCCACCTTCTTGCGCTCGACAATCTCCCTGTACAGACGGCGATTCCAGACCACCACAAAGCCAATGACCAGCACAACGAGCAGCAGGGATGGTACTCCCCAGATGAACAGTTGCTTAAGATCAACCCCAATTTGCATGTGTACGGCCATCCAGGCATTGCGGATGGCATTTTTCTCCTGGGGGGTGATCTGGTTCAGGGCCTTTTGCAGAATGGAACCCAGTTCCGGCCAATCGGAACGCACTGCCAGAAAAAGTCCGGTCTGGTAAGCCGTGGGGGCGGAGATGTGCAACCGATCCAGTTGCAGGTGATTCAGGGCATGGCTCACTTTAGCTAGGTTTTCCACCAAGGCATCCACCTCTCTGGCCTCTACGGCCCTCATGGCATCCGCCGTGTTCTTGAACAGAACTTGACGCAATTGAGGGTGATGCTTCTCCAGCAGGCGCGCTTCTGGTCCGTTCCGCACCACCGCCACCTTGAGTCCTGTCAGGTCATCCAGGCCACTGACAAAGGCTGCGTCACGACGGGTGACGATTACCACCGGAAAGGTGATATACCCTTCTGTCATGTGCAAGGGGGAGTGCCGTTCCTCCAGAAACAAAAAGGCGGAAGCCACATCGGCTTGTTGCCCATGAACCATCTGGAGTGCATCCCTCCCCGGTATTCCAGGGATTGGTTCCAGCACCATCCCCGTCATTTTGGCCAACAAGGCCATGAAATCAGCAGTCAGCCCGATCCATTGGCCATTCTGGAGCATTTCAAAGGGCGGATGGTTTGATTCCACAGCCAATCGAACCCTGGGATGCGCCCGCAGCCAACGGATTTCCTCTTGGGTCAGTTGGAGGCGCGACTGTAGTGAGGATTCGTCCGAAGAGGCTGTTGCGGCCCTTTCCTGCTGGAAAACCGCCGGCCATTTTTCCCGAAGCTGTTTCATCTCCTCGTTGGTGATCCGGGAGATGGCCTTTTGCAACAGATCACGCAAAGGGGTCATTGTTTCAGGCAAAGCCATACCCGATGGACTGCCTGGATAAGGCGAAGTAAAAACAAGCCGGGAAGTTGCATCCACCTCTGGCACTGGATCCAGGACAAGCTCCACTTCACCATTTTTCAACCGTTGCAGGGCATCGGAACCGGGAGCAGCAACGACATAGTGCAGAGGAAGAGCCAGCTTTGTTGCCAATAAATCCAGATAATCAATAGAGAATCCCTGGGGAAACTGATCCTGTATGAAATGGAATGGCGCACGATCGGCTTCAAAATGGACACGGAAGGGGCCTGGATGTTCGGACAACCACCGACTCTCTTCCAGGGTCAAACGGGTGGCCGATCCCGTGTCAGAGGAACCCATAAAACCTTGAGCCAGCAGGGTATCCACTTCCCCTTTGGCCCTCATGGTTTGCAGTTCCTGTTCCACGGCATCGGCGGCCTCAGGATGGGACGAGGCCTTGGAAAAGCCATAATTCAACTCAAAATTTTGAATCAGTCGGTATTGGGCATAACCGTAATCGGTCAATCCCATGCCTGCCAACGCACTGTCCATGGCTCGGCGATCCAGGATGATCACTGTATCCACCGCACCGCTCATGAATTGATTGAGCAGACCGTAGTCATCTCCAGAGAAGGGATGTTTGCTCAGGGTGGTGTCATTGTTGAACCGATCAAAATAGGCAGTGCCTTTTTTGAGGCCTATGCGGAGGTTTTTCAAGTCGTCATAATTGCGGATGGTCTTTTCCTGACCCTTGTGGGTCAAAAAAAGGATCTCCTGCTGTTCAAATCCAATGGGAGCAAAAAAGCGAACCCACTGCTGCCGTTCCTGGGTAACAATGGTGCGGGGCACCAGATCCACTTCTCCGGTTTTCAAGGCTTCAATGCTTTTGGCAAAGGGGACATCCTGCCAATCGACGCGATATCCTGCCCGTTGGGCGGCAAGATCGAGAATCTCTTTGAGGGATCCGCCGAGATAGTGTCCTTGCACAATCATGTACGGCGGGCGATGGCGAATGTGGGCAACCAGCCGTTTTTCTTCGGCCAGGACCAAACCGGATCTGTCGATGAACAGAATGCTCAAAAGGATCAGGCTGATAGAAAACCGGAAGATGGCCAATTGCTTCAAATCATCGATCAGAGCGGGTTTTGGAATCTATTGAAATCATTTCGACAGGCACGCTTTGGCGGTTGAAAATCATCCAAAAAATAATAATGGGGAAAGACTGGGATGACACAAAACTCTGGAACCAACCGGAACGACCCTGTGGCCGATACTGTCCCATCCCAACTACGATACATCCGACTTATAGTCCAATATACGGAAAATACAAAAATTCATCCAGCAGTACCCAGGTTTCCATCCTTCCCGGTATCTGTGCCGACCAAGTCATTTCTCGAAGTCGCCAAGCATCAGCAAACTCTGTCAAACATTGTTTTTACAGCAGAACAAGCGGGACCGACCCGGTCGGGATCACCACGAGCGGATCCTCAGTTTTTGGAAAATAGTGGCAGACAGAGAAGAAAAAGTCAAATTTTTATGTGCGGAATCGGGGCATATACTGAATCGGGGGACACCATACCACATACTGAATCGTTGGACACAAAAAGGTAATTCTGTGGTGTCATATCTATGCCTAATCTATTGATATCATGCTGATTAAATTTATAGTAATAATAGAATAAATATACTATCCTACGATTTCATATTCAATAATGAAATAGGTATGGTGTCCACCGTTTTCTGTCCCCGATTTACCGTTTTATAACCGGTCGGTCCCAGGTTCGAATCCTGTTGAGACAACCATTTTGATTTTGAATGTTTTTTTATTGTCTAGCACAGCCTTTTTGAGCTATTTTTTTGCAATAAAATAACTCAGATATTTCCAATGGTTGCGATGAGAGGTTAAAAAATGCATTTGATAAAAATTTGGACTTGCGGGAGTTTAAATGTGCGGATATCATTCTTTCCACGGTTATATGTTCTCCAAAAGCTATGGATCCGCTATGGGTGGGTACGGAAATTACGGATTTGCTAGCCATTAGCGAAATAGCTATGGTGTCCCCGGATTTCGATTTAGATTTAGGGTGGATCCCCCGGATTTCGTATTGATTTTTTAGCGAAATTAGGTATGGTGTCCTCGGATTTATTCGGATTTGTCTATAGTTACTACTATATATTTATGATATATGTTTTGTTTTTGTGTCTTCAAATAATGTCGCCCAACTTTTAACGTAGATAACCAATTGTGGAGAACAAAATGAATCGTATCATTCTTGGTTTGATTGCTTGCGTCTTGACCTTGTCAGGTTGTGCTAATACACCAGTAAAAAAAATTTCAGCAGAACAACTTTCCCAGTTCAAGGAGGGAAAAACAACTTACAATGAAGTGGTGACTCTGCTTGGCCAGCCAACATCCGTTGATAATAATTCTGACGGGTCAAAGGTTGTTCAATATTTTTCGCAGCAAATTAATATTGATGGCACAACATACATCCCATTTGTTAATATGTTTGCTAGAGGAGGTGATGTGGCTACTGAGAATGTAATATTTCAATTCGATACGAAAGGTGTCCTTATGAAATACTCATCTTCATCATCGAAGCAAAGATTATGATAACTGCCCAGGTAGGTCATCAGCAAACAAAGCCAAATCTTAAATCTTGGGGCACCATTTAAATTTGTAAATCTGGGGCACCATACCTATTTCTCTTATTCTCTCAAATCTGTGGGCATGAAATCTGGGGGTCGCTTCTGGCTTGGAATGTGGTATAAAAATCCTTATAATCTGTTGGTCTGCAGAAAGCGTTGACATGTTCGCTCCACTGAGTGGTCAACTTTTCGGTTTCTTGCTGTGTTAGTGAGCCAAGCCTCACAAGGCACACCAAGAGATCCATGACATCTCCTGCTTCCAAGTGCTGCTGGAGAGCAGCGTTGCGCGCTCCACGGTCGTTGGACACGAAGGCAGGACGTTGACCTTTAGGCTGACTAACGATCCATGCGATAGCTTCAGCTTCACCTTTATGGACACCGTTGCGGATCAAAGCGTTATATTTTTGATGTTCAACCGTTCGGACGCGAACACTCTTGATCGCAAGACAATTCGACCGCACTAAGTTATCGATTTCACTGGAGATATCAGACAGTTCGTTGCGTGCGGCAAAACTCGTCATTGAAATGGAGATATTATTCATTTTACACAGTTTTTCCAGAATAGAAAGCTTGCGCAAACAAAGATAAGCATCAGAGTCAAGTACTATTTGTTTGGGATGCATGTGCTATTATTGAATATCTGGCGGGGCGATGTCAAAAAAATTCAAGATGGACTCCAAGTGCTTTGAAGGAGGCACCCCAAGCATTTCCGCAAAACAGTCCCTTGGTATACGACCTTCCGCATACAGATGTGCAGCATGGCGAGCTACTAACGTGCGCCGTTCCAATGAAACTTCTGGTATGGGGAAATGCAACACCCCTTCCAGAGCCTCGCGCTTTTCCCAACTTTGTTCTGTTCCAATATTCCGCAGTGGACGCTCTGGGATACTCACACTGCATGTATGTGACAAATAGTTGCGAACAGCACTGTACGGCAGACCAAATTGATTGATCAGAAATTCTGTTGTTTTTTCTGGATTTTTACTCTCATCCAGGTGGCGTTTGATGACCGATTCCGGGCAAAGGAGTCTGATTGCAAATGCATTAGCTCGCTGCTCAACCTCTAACTGCTGTTGGTTAGGGTATCGTGATACGGTTGCCAATGGTTCTGTCCGCTTCCAATCAGCCCATACGTGACATAATTCATGCGCCAGACTTACTCGCCGTGCTGTTGGGTTGGTATTTCTTCCATCAATGTTAAGAGCCAATACGACCCCCTGTTGCGAGCTGGCAAAGGTCAGACCCGCAGGACCATTTTCACCCAATTTGCAATAGAGAAGAGAAATTGAGCCAAAATTCAATACGAGGTCGCGTACCGAAATGATTGGGGACTCTCCGAGGTTGAAATGTCTTCTAAATGCGTTCGCCAACTCGCGCCCTTGCCTCCAGGGCTGATCAGATCCAAGTAGCCTAGGCAGGGGAGGTAACTTTGATTCAATATCGTGCAAATTGCCTTGCGGTGGGACCATTCCACGTAGATTGGCAAGGCTCCTGGCTGCACTTGAAATCTGGACTATGCGATATCGAATATGCTCGTTCCATTCTTGATATTCATTGCGGCGGGCCAAAATCTGGACGTTGAAATCTGGTGAAAGTTGGATTGGAAGTTCAGAGAGGATATCTGAAGGAATTCCATAAATTGTAGCTAATGATTCAATCTCTGCAATATCAGGAGCGTCACCATTTTCGATACTTTCAAGTCGGTGAAGAGAAATACCTGTGTGCTGACACACAGTCTCTGGACAAAAGTGAAATACACCTTCACGAAGCTCTTTCAGATTCATAATTAATCTCGTCTTCACATACTTAGGTATAGTGTCTCAATCAAAACGCTTACGACCCAGACCATGTTACCGCAAGGCAGACTTGGCAACGCTTGCCTCTATGAGAACTTAAATCTTGATACAGAAACATCTTGAAATACAGATCCAGAGAAAGGGAATAATATCAGCCCATTTTGACTCCCGCAAGTTCGAATTTTGACCAGGTGCGTTTTTGAATTTTTTCACACAACTATTAAAAATAGTTTGATTTTTCGTCCAAACGCAGGCACCAGGAATGATCCTGTGTGCAGTCATTTTTTGTCATGAGACTCCAAGTACACGGCCCAATTTAACAAAGAGCATCTCCTTGTCCACAGGCTTGGGGAGGTAATCGTTTGCACCTGCTTCCAGGGCAGATCGACGATCCTCTTCTGTGGCTTTGGCGGTCAAGGCAATGATGGGCAGCGTTGCAGACTCTGGACGCGCCCTCAATTGGCGTATGGCTTCCAGTCCGTCCATGACTGGCATCATCACATCCATGAGTACGCATTCAATCTCAGGGTGTTTGGCAATGGCTTCCAGGGCCTTGACTCCGTTGGCAGCCATGTGGACTTTCATATGATGCTGTTCCAGTTGACGGGTCATGGCGTAGGTGTTGCGTACATCATCATCAACTATCAATATTATTTTGTTTTTGAGTTCTGTATGCTCTTTTTGTTGCTCATCATGAAATGTATTTACCTGTGAGGAGTCATTCTGGGGTGTTGTTGGGGGGGGAGGTGCGTTTTTTGTCAGCACCAGGGCCATCTCGTTGAGCAGGCGGGTTGGGGAATTGTTTCCTTTGACCACAATACTGTCTGTATGTTTTTTCAGACGGTCATATTCGGCGCGTGTCAATTCCTGGCCAGAATAAACAATAACCGGAGCCGTCCGTCCTATATAATTTTCAGCAATTTCTTCCAGAAGATCAAAACCGTTAATATCAGGAAGCCCAAGATCAAGAATAATGCAATCGAATGGGTGATTTTGAAGTGATGTCAACGCATCGGCCCCGGTGGCGGCCTGGGTGACTTGAATCGGGTGGTTGCGTAACAAGTGAAGCATGGCGGAACGGGCATGGGCATCATCTTCCACGAGCAGCAAAGCACACGGAGTGGATTGGGAACAATGGCTGGGAAGGGTCAAGGGTTCTGGCATCGGGGAGGGGGTGAGACCATTTGAATCGGGATGGTTTTGCAGCGGTTTGGATGCTTGGGATGGGTTGAGGGGGTGCCCCAAACCCCGCCAAGGGTTGTGCTCTTGGATCCCACCAGCAGCACAGCCCATGGACCCTGCCAGTGGTTGGTCCGGTTTGAGTGCAAGGGCGGGTTGACGTGTTGGGGGGGAGGCGACAGATGGCTCGACAAGCTGGGTCGGTTCTTCATCAGAAGGAGGCAGGGGCGTCAGAATCAAGGTAAAGACGCTTCCTTGTCCCACCTCGCTGGCAAGGTGAATGGTTCCACCCAGCAGACGCGCCAGTTGGGTGGAGAGGGTCAATCCAAGCCCGGTTCCGCCATACTGACGGCTGATGGAGCCGTCGGCCTGCTGGAATGCCTCAAAAATCAGGCGGCGTTTTTCTTCAGGAATGCCAATGCCGGTATCACTGACCGAGATGGCGATGGCCTCTTCATGGGCAAAGGTGTCAGGGGCAGGAGACCACTCCTTGGGAGGGGCGGCGAAACGCAGTTTCACCCACCCTTTTTTGGTAAATTTGCAGGCATTGGCAAGAAGATTTTTCAGGATGCGGCCCAACTTTTCGCTGTCAGTTCGGAAGGGTTGCCAATTTTTGGTGGTGGAAATTTCCAGTGACAGATGCAGCCCCTTGCTCAATGCCACAGGGTTGAAACGTCGTATGATGTCAGCGGCAAACGTGGGCAGATCGATCAACTCAGGGATGACATTCATCCGTCCTGCTTCTATTTTGGAAAGATCCAGAATTTCATTGATCAGATGGAGGAGGTCGGAACCTGATTCGTAGATGATCTTCGCGTCCTCCACCTGGCGGGCATGGAGGTTCTGGTCTTCGTTATCCATAAAACTCTTGGCGAGGATCAACAGGCTGTTCAATGGGGTGCGCAATTCATGGGACATGTTGGAAAGAAATTCAGACTTGTATTGATTGGCCAATTGCAAATCCTTGGCCCGACGTTGTAACTCCTCCTGAGTGGTGCTGAGTTCCATGTTTTTGCGGTCCGCAGCCAGTTTTTGTTCTTCAAGCAATTGGGCCTGTTCTTCCAGTTCCTCGTTGGATACACGCAGTTCTTCCTGTTGTTCCAACAGTTGGGCCTGAGACAGTTGCAAGGCCTTTTTTTGTTCTTCGAGGCTGGCGTTGGAAAGGCGTAATGCCTGACTGGTCTCCTCCACGGTTTTGCGCTGCTGGTCCAGTTGGATGAGGGTGGCTTGCATGCGGGCACGGGATTGCGCAGCACTCAGGGCCATGCCCACACTTTCTGCAACTCTGTCAAGAAATGTCAGGTGCTGGTTGGTAAACACGCTGAATGTGCCCAGTTCAACAATGGCTTTCATCTCGCCGTGCAACAAAAAAGGAAAAACCAGCAGCGTTTTGGGAGCCGTCTCAATCAAACCGGAACGAGCCACCATATAATCGACAGGTACTCGTGAAATAATAATATATTTTTTTTCCAGCAAGACCTGGCCAATCACGCCTTCGCCTGGGATGAAAAGGGTGTTGGATGTTTTTCGTGTATGGTAGGCGTAACTGCCCAGCAGGCTCAATGTACCATTTTCGCCAACCACATAAAAAGCACCCACAACAGCGTCCAGGTAGGTGGTCAGAAAAGAGACAATGGATGCACTCAGTTGCACCAGTTCGACGTTTTTGCCCAGGAGTTTATGGAGCATGCCCATCCCCTCCATCAGCCACTGGTTTTGGAGTTGCTCACGCTGTTGAATTTCCATGCGTTCGGCCATGGTGTTGAAGGCACTGCCCAACTGGCTCATGTCACTCACCGGGGAGAGGTGCACGCGAATGGTCATATCCCCTTCGGCCATCTTGTCTGCGGCATGGGCCAATTGCATCAGATCGTTTGACAGGGAGCGTTCATGCAGCCACCCCACACCACGCGCCAGGGCAATCAAGAGCAGGGAGAGTGCGGGAATGATGACCAGACCCTCTTCCACAGAAGCCTGGTGGAGAAAAAACAGGGCGACTGCCGCAACCATGGCAACAGGCAAGGCAACCAGTGCCACTGGCAGAAAAAGAGGTTTTTTGTTGGGTGAAAGGAGATTCATGGAATCATCTGTACAGCCAGATTTTAAGCATGGCCAAGAGCTTGTTCATGTCTGCAGGTTTGGCCAGATAGTCATTGGCACCGCATGCCAAGCATTGTCTTCGGTCATCTTCCATGGCTTTGGCGGTCAGGGCAATGACCGGAAGGGTGTTCAAACGGGGGTGTTGTCGGATGCGGCGCATGGCCTCATAGCCATCCATGACGGGCATCATGACATCCATCAGCACACAGTCGATCTCCGGATGTTCCTCAAGGAGGGTCAAGGCTTTTTCTCCATTGGCGGCCATGAGTACCTTGAACTCTTTGCGTTCCAATTGCCGAGTCAAGGCATAGGCGTTGCGCACGTCATCATCCACCACCAGCAGGGTTTTGTTTTTGAAAACATTTTCCGGGTTATGCAGTTTTTGCATCAATCGGCGTTGTTTTTCCGGGAGATCCCGTTCCACCCGGTGCAGAAACAACGCCACTTCATCCAGCAAGTGTTCTGGTGAGGGTGCCCCTTTGATGACCATGCCTTGTCCCCGCGCCTTCTCCACAGCCAGGAGAATGGATTCACGAGCATGGGTTTCCGGCTGGAGGATCGTATCCGTATGGGCCTTCAGGCGGTCGTATTCGACTTCGGTGAGTGTTTTGCAAGTATAGACCACAATGGGCGGATTGGAGGTTTTGGATGCGGTCAGGCGATCCAGAAAGGAGAAGCCATCCATATCAGGCAGGGTCCATGCCATGACCAGGCAATCAAAACGGGTATTGGTCAGCAGACGTAATGCTTCAGAGGCCGTCGTGACATGTCTGATCTGAATGTCACGGCCTTCCAGAAGAGAGATCGTGTTCGCGCTGGATGCCTCATCCCCATCCACCAACAACACGCTTCCTTTGTGATGGGTCGAGATCTGCTCGGTTTTGGAAAGTGCTTCCCGGATGTGTTCTTTGGAAACGGGTTTGGCATATTGGCTGGCAGCTCCACGAGTGAGTCCATCCTGGCCCATGTCAGAGGCGGACATGATGTGAACCGGGATGTGTCTGGTCGTGGCGTTTTTTTTCAGTGCATCCAGGACACTCCATCCATCGAGGACAGGCAGGCCGATATCCAGGATAATGCCGGTGGGTTGGTATTGGCGTGCCAGTTCCAGTCCGGTTTTGCCATCGGCAGCGGCGAGACATTTGAAATCCTGTTCGTGGGCGAACTGGGCGACGATGCGGGCAAAGGTGGGATCATCTTCGATGATCAACATCACCCGATCACCGGGTTGAATGGATTTCCGATCATCGTTTATGGCTGGCATGGGCGTGACGACATGGGGTATTGCGGACACCTTGGAAGGGGGGGGCATGGAAGGAGGAGGCGAAGCGGTGACGCTGGTGAGCCAGGGCAACAGCAGTGTGAACACGCTGCCAATCCCTTCCTCGCTGGTGACGCGGATTTCTCCGCCCAGCAGGTGGGCCAGTTGGGCGGAAATGGTCAATCCCAGTCCTGTACCGCCGAATTGACGACTTATGGAACCATCGACCTGTCGAAACGCCTCGAAAATGGTGGAAATCTTGTCCTGAGGAATGCCGATGCCAGTGTCGCTCACCGAGATGGCGATTCCCCCTTGTGGAGCACCTGGAACCAAAGTTTGGGTTTTCCAGTCTTTGGGTGGCAAGGCAAAGCTCAAGGTTACGCTCCCTTGGCTGGTGAATTTGAAGGCGTTCGCCAAAAGATTCTTGAGGATGCGCATCGCTTTTTCCCGATCCGTGCCAAGGATTTCAGGAATGCCGGAGGCGGGGATTTCGATGGCAAAGGCGATGTTTTTCTTGTTGGCGATGTGGCGGAAATTGCGTTCCAGGTCCTGGGCGAATTCCTGGACGGTCATGGTTTCCAGATGCAGATCCATCCGTCCTGCTTCGATTTTGGCCAGGTCGAGTATCTCGTTGATCAGGCCCAGCAAATCCTTTCCGGAATTGTAAATGATCAGGGCATCCTCCTGCTGTTGCAAGGTGAGGTTGCCATCCTCGTTTTCCGCAAAGCTGTTGGCCAGGATCAGCATGCTGTTCAACGGGGTCCGCAGTTCATGGGACATGTTGGAAAGAAATTCCGATTTGTAGCGGCTGGCTTGTTCAAGATCGGCGGCTTTTTGTGCCAGTTCCTGACTGATCGCTTGCAAAGCCTCGTTTTTGCGTTGATCAGCGACATTTTTTTCTTCCAGCAATTGGGCATGCGCCTCCAGTTCCTCGTTGGAGACACGCAGTTCTTCCTGTTGTTGTTGCAACAGGGCTTCCGAGGCATGCAATGCCTTGGATTGAGCTTGCAGATCCTCGTTGGAACGCCGCAAAGCTTCGCTGTTTTGTTGCAACTCCAGGGCTTGGGCCTGGGAGTGTTCCAATGTCCTGCGTAACAGAAGGCGGGAGTGGGTTGCGGCCATGGCCATGGCTATGCTTTTCGACTCTTGTTGCAGGAAGTTCATATGCCAATCCGTGAACGGGTCAAATGAACCGAGTTCGACGATGGCTTCGACTGTGTCCTCAAGAAGAAAGGGAAAGAGCAGCAAATGGTGTGGTTCCCCATCCCCAAGCCCGGATTGAATACGGAAATATCCAGCCGGAACCGGATGGATGCGCATTGGTTTTTTATCCAGCAGACATTGTCCGACCAGACCTGTTCCTGGTGCGAACGAGATGTTTTGGGCGCGTGTCTCCATCGGCAGGGCAAACGTACCACACAGGATGACCCCCTCTTTGTTGGATCGTGAGGTGTAAAATGCTCCTGCATACGCCCCCAGAAAAGTGGCCAAAAAAGAAATGATGTCATTCGCGAGTTGTGGCAGTTCTTTTTCACCTCGCAACCGTTCATTCAATTCTGCGGCCCCTTGTTTCAACCATAAGTTATGTTGATTTTCGTCATGGAAGTTGATCAGTGCTTTGGTCATGCTGCCAAAAGCGGTCACCAATGAGCCGATTTCGTTGTTGGGGGCCTGGATGGAGGTCATGGTAAATGCGCCGATTTGTATCTGGCGTGCCCATTGGGTCAAGTGCCGCAATGGGGTGACGATGAATCTGGTAACCCTCCAAGCCGCCAGAAGTACAAAGCCAGAAATAAGCACAAAGGCGAGGAGTCTTTGATCGCGCAGAAGCGTCAAAGGGAGCAAAAATTCTTCGGTATCCTGTTCCGCGATGAGTACCCAAAACAGATCCATCTCTTCCATGAAATGGAGATCCGTATAGATTCCTATGACCTCATGGCCATTATAGTCAATGTAGGATTTTTTCTGGTGCTTGATATAATGTTGAGTTTGTGTTTTGTGATGTTTTTCAATATCTTTTATATTTGTTGCCCACTCCTGGACAATCGGGGTATCCACCTTGATTTGCAAGATGGAGGTGTTTTTCTTGGCGCGGGAGTAGGAACGCATCAACAGGTCTTGTCCAACCAAATAGGTCTCGCCGGTTGTGCCCAGACCAGTATGGTCTTCGAGGAGTTCCATCAAGTGGTTCATCTGGCTTTGGAGTAACAATACGCCTGCCATCTCGCCATTTTCCGCAATCATCGGATGCACCATATAACCGATTGCCTTGTAGGTCTCATGGCGTTCCAAATCAGAAAAAATCGTTTTTTTCTTGGCCATGGCGTTTTTGACAGCTTCTCCAGCGCGTGAATGTTTAAAAGGGCCGGTCAGCAGATTGGTCCCAAGCAATGGATCAGGATGGAGTGTGAACAATACCTCTCCCGTAGGTTTCATTAGTAATAAATTATTATAATGGCTGTTTTCGATAAAAGTTACCATGTCGCCAGCTTGTTCTTCAACCAGTTTGGCCCAAAGGGCACTCTTGACGAATGTTTCTGTTGTGGTATGACTGGTTTGCCAGGCTGCATAAAGAGTGTTTAAAAAATTTATATTAGGTTGGGCTAATGATAAAAATTTTGCATCTTTCTGGTATTGATCCATCAAAATTTCTATTGTTTTACTTTTTAGTATTGTAATACTGGTCAATTTTTGCATGGCCTCAGTGCGTAATGCATTACTGACCATGGTGTGATCACGCCAACTGACAACCCCCAATGGGATCAAGGCCAAGCCTAAAAACCAAATGAGCAGCATGCGACCCAAGCCGGAATGCAAGAGTCGTGACTGGCGGTTATTCTGGTCGTGTGTAGATGGATCAGACAATGAGGGTCTCTTCTCGTTCGAAAGGATGGTCTGGGGAAACGCCGGGCAGTTGATGCCATTGAGGATATTTTTCAATGGCTCGTCGTACAAAATCATACGCGACCAGATCTTTGGCGACAAAGTCTGGCAAGGCTTTGGTCAGGAAGGTTTGATTTTCGTGGACCAGGGTGTGATTCATCATTTCCACGAGCATGGTGGTGGCAGAGGGGTATGGATAGGGATTGAAATCGATCCGGTGGTTGTGCCAGAGCGTTTGATGACGGAGGGCTGCTGGCCGGAGATAATCCTTTGGATTATAGAAGTTCATGGCGCGTTGCATGATTTCGGCTTTGACCGGGATGTATCCACGGCCATCCGTGGAAAGGAGGCGTGCGGTTTCCTGCCTGTGGGTGAAGGCGTGGAGCGAGGCTTTGACGATGGCGTTGATGATTTTCTGGGTCCATTCTGGTTTTTGCTGTGTATCTTGTTCATGCATGCAGACGACGCAACACGGATGATCGCGCCACATGTCGCCGGTAAACCGGAGGATTTTTCCATGTGAGCCGATTTCGCTCATGGCAGCGTATGGTTCAGCCACGATGTAACCATCGATGGAGTTGGTGGCCAGAGCCTTGACCATCAGGGGAGGCGGAATGACTTTCAAGGCGCAGGAACCAGCAGACACCTTGTCACCTGTATCCAGAATGGGGCGGATGTTGGCTTTTTTGAGTCCGGCTTGCAAGAGGATGTTATGCATGGAATACCAGTAGGGAATGGCCACCCTTTTGCCTGAAAAATCAGCGAATTCGAGGATATTGGTTTGGGTGCCAACGACGATTGCAGAGCCGTTGGTGTGTGCCCAGGTCATGATTTTCACGGGAATGGCGTTGTTGTAGCGCATCCAAACCGGAATGGGTTTGAGGAGGTGGACCAGGTTGAAATTTTTTTCCGCGAATCCCCGGACCAGGGTTTCCCATCCTTTGACAAGGGTGGGTTGGGCGACTTTGAGGCCCTCTTCCTCGAAGAATCCCAGGGCATGGGCCACGAGCAAGGGGGTGGCGTCGTTGATTGGAAGATAGCCGATGCGCAGGGTGTCATCGTCGGCGGCATGCACCCGGCATGGAAAACCGCCCATCATCGTGGCGAGTCCACCTGCGGCCATCAGATCGAGAACCCGTCTTCGTGTCAGAATGAGATTGGATGTTTTTTCAGTCATCATGGATTGTTTTTGTGTTTTTTTTGTTGAGTGACCGATTTTTCGGGTTGAGTCTGTTTTTCGTTGTCATCCTGGATTTTTTGTTCACTGGCATGACAGGTGTGGGGACGACCTTGGTTTGACACCCGTCAGTAGAAGATGGCAAGCAAATCAAGTTGAAGCATCCAATCACAATCTACTCTATTCCAGAAAAGGGGACAAGTGCGAATGACAGGCACTGACCCACCATCCGTTGCGATGTGGGATCCATTCTTCCTGATCAGTGGTGTATTGGGGGTTGACATCCGCGCAGACGTGGTTAGAATATACAACGATGAACAGAGGCGGGGTAGCTCAGTTGGTCAGAGCTGCGGATTCATAATCCGTGTGCCGGGGGTTCAAGTCCCCCCCTCGCTACCAATAAAATCAATGGCTTGGACGATATTTTGTCCAGGCCATTTTTTTTCATGCCACACTGGCGGCACACTTCGCCACAACACACAGCGACAAATCCACCCTGTTTGAACCTTTCCCTTTGAATCTAAGGACACCACCACAAAACCCATAAAAGGGTGACATGGCTCTGAATCTCTCCCCTTGGGACACCGCCACACAAGCCACAAAAGGTTCAGGCATTCATCTCTACACATGCTTGGCTTTCAGTCTGGAATCCAGCCAAGAAATCCCCACCAATGCCTTGAGTTATTCAATGAGCAAACTAATCAATATGCATGATTTAGCACCAGACTCAAGCAATAAAACAAGTTAATATACGCTTCTTGACAAGGTTCTTGAGGAATTGTTGACGAATTTAGATATTTCAGTACAAGCTGAAGCGGATGTGGTGACCGGGTCGCCCAAGGCGGATATCATTTTATTGCGTCGGCAGGGGGCGGATTGGACCGAGGCGCAAAAGCTCAGACTGGCTGATGGACTGCAAAATACCACTGCCAGAGAGGAATTGTCGGAATTCAAATTCACCGAAAGCTTGACAGACAGTGCAATCAGGCAAGTATGCGTGTATGATCATCGTATCAAGCCAAACAGAAGCGTCAAATGCGTCGCCGTTTCGGTCAGCTTTCTGAGCAGGTGGTTGCCAAGGTCCATGCGGCCAATACGGAACTCCTGGAAACATGGGCGGAAGCCATCCTGGACGCCCGTTCCATAGATGAGGTTTTTGCCGATTGAGCCAATGGTTCCAGACTCAAAACCTTGGGGGGCGG
>JAMOBH010000454.1:0-3418 GCA_039908085.1 Magnetococcus sp. YQC-5 | reverse complement strand
TGGACGACCCCCCAGCCATGGGAACACGTCCACCTCCAACCGTCGTCTGCTGGCGGAAGGGATTGATCCGGGGGAGCATCGGAAAATTACCAAGACCATGGCCGCCAACCGCACGGAGAATTCCTTTGAAGCGGTTGCCCGTGAGTGGTTCGCCAAATTCTCCCCCACCTGGGCAGAGACTCATGCCAGCAAGATTATCCGGCGGTTGGAGGTGGACGTGTTCCCATGGCTGGGGGGTCGTCCAGTGAATGAGATTACCGCCTTGGAACTGCTGACTGTCTTGCGGCGGATCGAGGGGCGGGGGGCACTGGATACAGCCCACCGGGCAAAGCAGAACTGTGGGCAGGTGTTTCGGTATGCTGTTGCAACTGGCCGGGCAGAGAATGACCCATCCGTTGCCTTGCGCGGGGCATTGCCACCACCCAAGGAGGGGCACTTTTCCAGCATCACCGACCCCTCTGCCATTGGGGAATTGTTGCGGGCGATTGACGGGTACGCTGGCAGCTATGTCTCCAGGGCAGCACTGCGGCTTGCTCCCTTGGTTTTTGTCCGGCCTGGCGAGTTGCGGCAAGCTGAATGGGTGGAGATTGATTTGTCCACCGCCACATGGACCATTCCAGGGGAACGGATGAAGGCGAGGGAAAAGCACGTTGTTCCCCTGTCCACCCAGGCGGTTGCCATCCTGCGGGAACTCCATCCTCTGACCGGACATGGCCGGTATGTCTTCCCTGGGGCAAGGTCTGATGATCGGCCAATGTCGGAGAATACTGTCCTGGCGGCATTGCGTCGTCTTGGCTATGAGGTTGGCATGATGACCGGGCACGGCTTCCGGTCCATGGCATCAACGATTCTGAATGAACAGGGATGGCACCGTGACGCGATAGAGCGGCAGCTTGCCCATGCAGAGCGGGACTCCGTGCGAGCGGCGTACAACTACGCGGAGCACATGCCCGAACGTCGGCGCATGATGCAATCGTGGGCAGACTACCTGGACCAACTGGCAGGCCGGAACGTGGTGCCGATGAGAGCGGCCACCGTCTGAATCCTGCTGAACGAATGCCCGGCATAGCGTCACCACCCTGGCCGGGCTCAATCAATAGAGGATGCCAGAGAAGGTACACAGCATGGACCCACGCGCACCCGATTGGCCAAAATGGATGGCGAAAGAGAAATGGAAACTATGGGAGGGGCTCGTGCTGTCCTGTAGCTTCTGCCCGGACCATGTTTGGTCTGAATTCAGTGTTCTGCAAGCCGCACAGATCAGCCAGGCTTTACAGAAAGATACGCCAGCCCCCCTATTTCTCGAAGAATGGGAATCGGCACCAACCCTGAACTCTTTGGCCGGAAAGCCTTGAGGGGGTGCGTTCGGACCCCCGCATTTCGCTACTGCCCAAGAAAATTTTATAGGGTTCAACTTGCTGATTTATGAGGGCCAAAACAATGACTCAAATCGAAGTCGCCGCACATTTGGACATATCCCCCCGCAACCTGTCCGACGTTCTGAAAATGCTTGGTTTGCCAAGCAAAAACATAGACCTGGATCAAACGCGAATCGCTTGCATTCGCCATCTTCGATCCATTGCCAGTCGGCACCCCGTCCAACTGGGTAAACCCAGCACAGGCGGCTTGAATCTGACTCAAGAAAGGGCGGGTTTGGTCGCTGCCCAACGCCAGGTTGCCGAACTCCAGCTTGCTCAAACGAAACGGATTTTGCTGGACGCTGCGACGGTTGCGAAGGATGCCTTTGACATGGCCAGACGAACGCGAGACAGAATTTTTGGTGTTGCGCCCCGGGTGGCCGCCCGGTTGGCCGACGAGACGGACATCAAGACGATTGAGAAAATCTTGCTGGATGAACTGCGGATTGCCATGACTGAGTTGGCCAGCGAGACGGATTGATTTTTTTTTTTGCGAACCCCTTTCCCCCGGCGGAGGTGGTGTCGGGGGATTCTCCACCCTGGTTGGTCCTGTCGATGAGCAGGCGGGCCAGCCAGGGCAGGGTAGTCAGCGTGCAGGTGCAGTTGGTGCAGTCGGTGCCGCAGGGGGAGCCAGGGGAACGGAAGGGGCGGGGGCGGTCTGGCGCATCTCCTGAGCGGGGGACTGGTACGCGGGGGGCTGGTTCATTTTCATGACAGCGAACAGGGCACCAAGAATCAAGGCCGTCTGAGCAGCGAACATTCCGGCTGTCCATTTGAGCGTATCCGACTTGGCGGCTTCAATATCTTTTCTGACTGACTCTATTTTGCCCTCCAGTCTGAGTTCAGCTTCCCGTACATCTCCCTTTGTGGCCAACTCCTGCATCCTGGATGCTTCAACCTTCTGAAGGACATCAGAAAGCATTTCCACCTGAGCCTCTGCTTGGGATGATGGAACCCCGGCAGTCTCCAGCTTTTTGACAAAGGCCAGCGTATCGAAAGGTACGGCAAAGGCTGTTGTGCTCATGGTGGCTCTCTCCTCCTGGTTGGACACGCCCCCAATGTACCGCACCGGGGGCGGCAAGGTAAAGAGATTTGCACAGGGGACCACACAGCCTGTTCTGCGGGCATGGCAGGGTCGGAGTAGCCAGCCAGGAGAAAAATGCAGCACAGGCACACATGGGGGCTTGACTCCCCCCTCCCTGCTGGTGCAGTCTCTAGCAGCTTGTCGGATTTGAAGAAGCGACCCACGAACATAACGTGGATGTGGCACTCAAAAGCGAGCCCGAAATAGGCGTGTCTCGGCCACGGACGTCAAAAACATCCCCCACACTGGTAGTTGATGGCAGGATGATCGGGAAAAATGGCCTTTCAGGCTACTTTTCCCGGTTTTTTCATTTTATCAGGCATTCGCCGCCTTCATAACCGCCATTCGACGTATATTCCAGGCAAGACTTACCCAGGCCCACTCACTACGCACCTTGTCCAGGCCGCAGCGTGTGAACTGTCGAAACTTCATAGCCTGCTTGATAATCCCGAACACGGGTTCCACCGTGCATTTCCGGCGTCCATACTGCTTTCGGCCTTCTTTCGTTTTCAAAAATTGTTTCATCCTGGTCAACGGATCGACATTTGCGTCGACTGGCAGAGGCTCCGGCATATTTTGGAGCGTCTCCAGGCTGTGGTAGTGCTCTTCCCGACCAGGAGCAAGAAGCGGAGTCACTCCAGCCTTGGCACAGGCATCAACATTATCCGCACTGAAATACCCGGTGTCACCCAGAATGGTATGCACTTTTCCCAGACATTCCGGCAAGGTATTCAACTCTTGGAGCATGGGCTCCACCTGCTTTTTATCGTTGGTTGCCAGCGGCGGTCTGAAAGTGTATGAAACCGGCCGGTTTGAAAATGCAGGCTGATATTCTTCCTGGTTTTTCTTAAAACAAACAGCGAAAATTAATGAGTATTATTTTTCTGTATTTTCTTTGTGTCAATTTTATTCTTTG
>JAMOBH010000453.1:0-3418 GCA_039908085.1 Magnetococcus sp. YQC-5 | reverse complement strand
AGGATGGCAGATGGTACTCAGAGGTTCCACCCCATCTCAAAGGTCGTTCATCCATTTATATCCCGCCGTGTCAGGATGAACGGAGGAAAAGAGGCAGATACAAACAGAGGACAAAAGACAAAAGTAATCGGGATTCAGAGCTTATTAATGGTCGGAAATTGTCTTGACGAGGGGGTCCTTTTCAGAGTCCTGCCACTTGGAGTTGCTCAACAGCCTCCAAGCCATTGTGCCTGCCGGCAAGCAGGTTGTGCTTTTGGGTGACGGTGAGTTTGATGGCACTGATCTCCAAAGAGATGCAAGGGGGTATGGATTCGATTATGTTTGTCGTACAGGAGTAAACATCTCGATGGTGTGGCAAGGAGATGAAATCTCATGTGGTGATGCGCTGGCCTGCATCAAAGAGGGTCAGTATATGATGTTTGAGAATGTGTTGTTTACAAAGAAAAAATATGGACCTGTCCATGTCATTTGCTACTGGAGGAAGGGGTGCAAGGAGCCGATTTTCCTGGTAACAAGCATCGACTCGGCGGAAAGGGCCTGCCTTTTGTACAGCCTGCGGTTCAGGATAGAGACGTTTTTCTCGGACCAGAAAAGCCGTGGCTTCAACATGCACAAGTCGCATCTGCGTGATCCAGATAGAATTTCCCGGTTGCTCATCGCCGCTTGTCTTGCATACATCTGGATCATTTACCTGGGGGTAGTAGCAAAAGAGGGCGGATGGGTGGGTGTCATCCACAGAACCGAACGATGTGACCTGAGCTTGTTTCAACTTGGGTTAAAATTCCTGGAGTACGTCATGAACGAAGAGATAGAAATTCCGGTTGCGTTTGTGCTGTCAACAGGGTGGGAAAAAAGTGTCCGGTAGTGAATTTGAAAGGATGGTCTGCAAGAATTTTTTTTATTTTATCCATAATATCACTGTTCTGTGTGTTCTTTGAAAACGTAAAATCCTTCCCGCCAAGCTTCTCACGAAATAGCGGCCTGTTCCGGTGGACGAATCCAAGCTTGTCCTCTATGATGACGTGATATTTATTGTCAACGGTGGAATTGAACACATCAATCAAAGTTACCGAGTTGAACGGCAATTGCTCTGGTGTGTATCCGCCATGCTCGACGACGTGCGCCAGAAATTCAGCAAACACCCTGGCGTGTAGTGTACCCTTCTTGGTGGGTTTGTTTGCCGGTGGTGGTCTAGGTGCCTCCTCCAGCACGGTGCCGGTGCCCGCCACATCGGTGCCGGGAGGCTCTGGAGTATCGGTGCCGGGAGGCTCTGGAGTATCGGTGCCGGAAGGCTCTGGAGTATCGGTGCCGGGAGGCTCTGGAGTATCGGCAGCCGCAATCTGCCTCCCTACCTCAGCCAGTTTCCTAATCTGTTGCTCCGTATCAGTCAGCTTACCCTTTAATATCCTAAGCTCTTCTAAAAATACCTCATCTGGTTGCTCTTTGGTGCTTAACGCTTCTATATCGTATTTGTATTTCTGCACAAGACGTTTTAAATCATCTATGCGGCTTGCAAAACCTTCTTTGCTCACATGTACTGAAAATTCTCCTGTGATCGTGTGCCCCTGCGTAACACACCAAGCGCAAAACTTTATCTCGTGAACAAAGTAATTACTGTCACCATCTTCTTCACACCAATCAGGATGGGAATTCTTGAATTCATTAAACATCACATCCAAAGCAAGCTCCCTTTCCATGATTCCACGAATATTCATATCTCCATCTGGCACTTTACCAAGCAACAGGATTCCGGCTTCCCTCAGAGACACAAAAGCAGGTCTCTTATCAGACACCTGCTTTTCTACTTGATCAAATTCTTCCATCTTCTCGCATCCTTCAATCGGCATTGCCTTCAATGGAGCAGCCCGGCCAGGGTGGTGAAGGTTCCACCTTTTCGCGCCGTCGCGCTATGCCGGGCATTCGGTTGGCGATTTCAGCTTGCCGCCGTTGTTTTCAATGGCACCACGTTCCGACCCGCCAGTTGATCCAGGTAGTCTGCCCAATGCTGCATCATCTTCCGTCGTTCGGGCAGGTGTTGCGCATAGTTGTACGCCGCCCGCACGCCGTCCCGCTCGCTGTGTGCCAACTGGCGTTCTATCCAGTCCCGATTGTACCCTTGCTCATTCAACAGGGTGCTTGCCGTGGAACGGAAGCCATGCCCGCACATTTCGTCATTGGCGTAACCCATGCGCCGCAACGCCGACAAAACAGTGTTTTCGCTCATTGGTCTTTCATCGGTGCGCACGCTTGGAAAAACATACCGGCCCGCCCCCGTCAACGGATGGAGTTCCTGAAGAATGGCAACCGCCTGTCTCGCCAATGGGACAATGTGCGTTTCCTTCATCTTCATCTTTGCGGCAGGGATGCGCCACTCTCCCCCATCAAGGTCAAACTCGGACCATTCCGCCTGTCGCAACTCCCCTGGACGGACAAACAGCATCGGTGCCAACTGCAACGCACAACGGGCAACGAACGTGCCCTTGTAGGCATCAATGACCCGCAACAGTGCGCCGATTTCTCCAGGGTCCGTAATGCTTGCCCGATGGGAAGTCACAACCGGAGCAAGCGCACCCCGCAGATCCGCAGCAGGGTCACGGTCAACCCGCCCGGTGGCGATGGCATACCGAAAAACTCTTGAACAGATTGACTTTACCCGGTGTGCCGTCTCAATAGTCCCTCTCTCCTCGATGCGCCGCAAGAGAGTCAACAACTCTGGTGCGGTAATCTCTTTGCTTGGCCGTGCGCCCACCCAGGGGAAAACATCCCGCTCCAGCCGCCGGATAATGTCATCGGCATGAGACTCCACCCACTTGGCAAGATTGCGGGCATACCATTCACGGGCAACCGCCTCGAAAGAATCCTCCATGCGGCTCACTGTAGTGACCCTGGTGACTTTCCGGTGTTCGCCAGGATCAATGCCTTCGTCCAGCAAACGACGGGCACTGTCGCGCCGTTCCCGCGCCAACTTCAAACCCACATCGGGATAAACCCCCAAAGCCAACGTCTTGCGCTTACCGTCAAAGCGATAGTCCATTCTGAAATACCGTCCGGCCTGATTCACCAGGAGGTACATGCCGCCACTGTCGGCCAGCTTGAATGGCTTGTCTGTTGGCTTTGCGTTGCGTATGGCGGTATCTGAAAGGGGCATGACGGTATCTCCTGTGCCGTAAACATCAATGTTGATGCCGATTTAGGAATGTGACGGTATCTCGTTTTGCCAAAGGTGACGGTATGTCATCTGGCTACAGTCAAAACTACCGCCAAAAATACCGTCATCTTTGCTGGATGTCAACAGCATTCCCTGGAACCCTCCAGAAACAAAAAAGCCAGAAAGCGTTGATTCTTTCTGGCTTTTTGGAACTCTTCAGAATGTTCTGGAATGGGATTTGGTGCCCACGCCCGGAGTTGAACCGGGACG
>JAMOBH010000091.1:0-17506 GCA_039908085.1 Magnetococcus sp. YQC-5 | reverse complement strand
GATGTGCATGCAATGTGGTGTATGCGCGGGTTCCTGTCCATTGCGCGCCCATTGGCAGCATTCACCCAGGCAACTGTTTCAGATGGTGCGCGCTGGGAAAAAAGATGAGGTGTTGCAAAGCTCGGATATGTGGATGTGTACCTCGTGTTACAACTGCATTGCCCGTTGTCCCCGCAACCTGCCCATCACCCATATTGTCCATGGGTTGGCCCGTTTTGCCGAAACCCATGGCGCGACGGATCGCATGCAACCCACCCGCCGGTTTGCCGTGGAGGTGTTCTGGAAAAACATCACGGCAACAGGTCGTGTTGGTGAAGCCATGCTGACCATGCGCCTTTATTTTCAGGATGGCATAGGTTCTGGCATTCAACGCGGTCTGGAAATGAAGGATTCCGCATTAGGGATGCTTAAAACCCGACGTCTGAATCCCATTCCTTTCCGGGGCAAAATCAAGGGGTATGACGGTTTCAAGAAAATGTTGGCCAAAGCAGCCGAACTTGAGGAAAAACTGGAGAATAAAGCATGAAGGAGTACACGTTTTTTCCCGGTTGCAGTTCCGAACATAATGCCTCAGCCGCGAATATGGAAAATTCGATTCAATCCATGTGTCGCATGCTCGGTATCAAGCTCAACGAGATTGACGACTGGAACTGCTGTAGTGCCTCCATTGGTTATGCGGGTGGGGGACAATTGCCACGCATGGCGATGTCGGCGCGCAATTTTGCCTTGGCCCAAAAGCAGCGGGGGAATGCCGACCTGGTGGCGACCTGTGCGGCCTGTTGGCTGGCCATGCGCGAGACCAATGAGCGACTGGAAGAGGATCCTGGCGTCAAAAAAGACCTCAACACCGCGCTTGCCGAGGCTGGTCTCTCTTATGACGGACATATCAAGACCCGTCATTTTGTGGAAGTTTTGATTGAGGATATCGGTTGGGAGACCCTTCGTTCCAAGGTGACCAAACCCTTGACCGGTCTCAAGGTGGCGGGTTATGTGGGATGTCAGACCAATCGTCCGTTTGGCATTTGTGGAGACAGTTTCGAAAATCCGTTGTATCTGGATCAGATGATCGAGGCTACTGGGGCCACGGCTGTGCCTTTCCCCATGAAGGTGGCTTGTTGTGGTGGAGCCTTGATGTTCTCCGAAACGGAAAAATCTTGTGTTCTGACCAAGCAGATCCTGCAATCCGCTGTGGACAATGGGGCCGAGGTCATCATCACTCCGTGTCCGGTGTGCCAATTGAACTTGGAGGTTTATCAGGGCATGATCAACCAAACCATGGGGACCAAGTTCAATATCCCGATTCTCTATTATTCCCAACTGTTTGTTCTGGCCTGGGGCGGCAGTTGGAAAGAGGCGGCCTTGCATCAACAAGTCGTTCCTGCCGAACCCTTGCGTCGTTTTGCTTGATGGTTTTTTTTGGCATGGGTCATCTTGCCAGTCAAATCAATAAAAAAAAAGGGTGGAGGGGTCTGGGGAGGCGGTTCACCGCCTCCCCAGGACTGGCCTAAAAGAGAATTAAATCTCTGTTTTTACACCCCAGGTATTGTTCCTGGTTTTTTTTTTGTAAAAATCTGGACAAACTATTGAGGGATTCAGAGGGAATCATTCCCCCTGGTTGAGGTTCATTTGCAAATTGTCCTGGCTTGAATGGAAGGCCCACGAATCAAAAGTGTGCCTTGACATGACAATGCAATCGCATTACTCTTTAAGGCGTTCCCCTTCTTTATGTGTTGGAGAGTGCCATGTTGACGCCCCTCGAAGCCGAATCCACCCTGACTGATCGCTATCAGACCACAGTTCCAGAAACAGTGCGTCGTGTTCTCAAACTAGGCAAGCGGGATAAGATCCACTATACCATTCGTCCCAGCGGCGAGGTCGTCTTGACACGTGCCGATCTCTCCTTGGAGAATGATCCGATACTGGACAGATTCCTGGATTTTTTGGCCCAGGACATGGTTAGTCATCCAGAGCGTGTGGAATCAGTCGATTCCAGCCTGATGCAACGCATCCATACCCTGGTTGGAGGTATCGAAGTCGATTTGGCTGCACCCTTGTTGCCCGATGATGAATGAACGCACTGGCACAGGGTTGATGATCAACGGTTGGACGATCTTTGTTCATCCTTTGTTTTTGGCTCAGATGGAGGCTTTGACCCGGCAGGTTGCGCAGTTAAAGCTTAAAGATCCGACAGGATATGCGAAAAAGAATGCCTGCAAGCGACTGGCAGCGATTAGCAAGTTGGTGTTTGAGATCATTCCCCAGGATCCGACACGGCCAGAGTATCGACAAGGCCATACCCTTGGTGACCATCGCAAACACTGGTTCCGTGCCAAATTTTTCCAGCAGTATCGACTGTTTTTTCGCTACCATGCATCATCCAAAATAATCATTTACGCCTGGGTGAACGATGAAGAGAGCAAACGTGTCTATGAAAGCGGTCAGGATGTCTATCGGGTATTTGGCAAGATGCTTGAAGCTGGCTATCCGCCGGACGATTGGGACCGTTTGTTGTCCGAGGCCAATTCGGCCATCGGGTGGCCCTGGTCGAATGAGAACAGGAGAGATGCATGAACTCCGCACGGTTGCTGATCGCACCTTTGCCCCGCTCCAGATCGACTTTATGCATGGGTTGAAGGTCTTCGGTTTTGGGTATATTTTATTGTCTTCTCCATGAAAAGGGTTTTGTAAATGCATGACCAGATTAGCCCAAACACTGCCCTGAATTTGACACCGGAAACCATCCAGAAGCTCGAAACGTTACAGAAAGAGTTGACCATCTTGCAATCCGCAATGCAGGATTTGCAGGGCAAATCCCCTTATGAAATCGAGGGTAGAATTCGGCAGTATCAGGACAAGGAAGCGGAAATCAAACGACTCCTCCGTCAGATCGGGATGGGTTGATTCTGGTCTCCTGATCCTAAAAAGGATTGATTGCCATGAATGAAACTTTTCAGGTTGTATGTCCCTCCTGTGCCGCAACCAATCGGCTGCGGCACGACAAGCCTGCCATGCAGAGCAAATGCGGGCGATGCCAAAACATGTTGTTTCAAGGAGTACCAGTCAATCTGACAGCCGACAGTTTTCATAAACAGATCGCAAACAGTCACATTCCGGTTTTAGTGGATTTCTGGGCGGCATGGTGCGGCCCATGCAAGATGATGGCCCCTGTTTTTGCCCAGGCAGCCTCTCAACTGGAACCGTCCATCAGGGTTGCCAAAGTGGACACCGAGGCGGAACGAATGATCGCAGCGGAATTCGGTATTCAGAGTATTCCTACCATTGTATTATTCCGGGATGGGCGGGAGGTGGGGCGTCAGTCTGGTGCCATGCCGTTGCATTCATTGTTGAGTTGGGTGAAACAGCGTTTGCATTGATTTTCTGTCGGCCACAGTTGGGTAATTCCTGAAAATTAAAAAAAAAGGGTGGAGGGGTCTGGGGAGGCGGTTCACCGCCTCCCCAGGAATGCCGAAAAGAGGATCAAGGCTCTAATAGATCTTTGTATCATTAATAGACCTTAAGATTAAATAAGAAATGTTTCCATCGGAGGTGGATGGGAAGGTCATTCAGCAGAAAGTCGAGCGGCTTCAGTAGTTCAAGCGTAAAATATTACCCCATAGTGTTGTTTTCTGATGGCTTGATCGCTAAAGTTTTTCATGCTTGTCCCCATTCAAGAGCCTCATATTATGACGAAGTGAATTCAAAGCGGGACAATTATTTGAAGGGTCCAGCAGCTTACGCCCATGGTGGGATCCAAGGGGAAAACCCAGGGTAGGACAACTGCGTTGGGTCGGGCGTCCTGATGGATGAATCAAGGAGCAAACATCTTGAAAATCAGTACAAAATTGATTCTTCTGTGCGTTGGTCTGGTGACCATGACTGGATTGGGTATAGCCTATTTTGTCTATGCCATCACCGTCAAAACCGTTGAACAAGAGGTAATAGACCACCTCATGGAACGGGCCGCATATTACATGCAAGATATCGATCATATGTTATTTGAACGTATAGGTGATATCCAAATAATCACTTCGGATCCATTGCTATGCGCAGAAGATTTGCCTGTACAGCAGCTCACCGCCCGCTTCATACAATATTATAACACATTCAAATTTTATACAAAAATCATCTATATATCCAAAGAAGGCAGAGTATTGGTGGACAGTTCAGGATTGGTTTCTGACCAATACATTGATCCAAAATCATTTGTTGGCCAAAAAATGACAGAGTGGCTGGAAACAAATACTACCATCGACATTGGATATTCCGAGACTCTGAACAAGGACATGCTTCATATATTCAGACAGGTGCGTTGCTCTGGAGATCAAACAACGCGGGGCTTGGTGGTGGCCAAGCTTGACCTGTGGGATTTGAAAAATTGGTTCATGAGCACCACAATAACCAAAGACATGGCATTGGTTCAGATCGATCTGCTTGACCACCATGGAGATGTGCTTTATTCAAACCATCACTCCATGGAGAATCAAAAAACACAAAGAAGGCACTTTGTGGCCAATGATGTCGAAACACATTTCAACATACAAGCCAAAAGTGCCGGACTTCATGATTTCAAGGGAAGTGAATGGTCTCTGGTTTTGTCAAGTACAAAAAAAATCGCATTGGCCCATGCCATTGATCTGCGTGATCAGATCATCCTCATCTCCCTGAATGGCATTGGATTGGCGATCCTGTTGGCCATTTTTTTTACCCGTTACTTTGACCGTTCCATCCAGCCCCTGTTGAAAATGACCCGACACATCACGGCAGGCAATCTGTTCGCCTATGCCATGGAGATACAAACAAAACGTACCACACAAAACAGTCCTGATTTCAAGGACGAATTCAAGCTTTTGTCCCAATCCTTCGATGAGATGGTGTTGAATCTCTATGAGACCCAGAAGCACCTTCAAGATGCCATGGAGCTGAATCAAAAAATTTTCGCTTCGGCCTATTATGGCATTCTCGCCTATGAATTTTCAACCGGTCAATGTGTGCTGGCCAATGAGGCGGCTGCCCTGATTTTTGGCATCACCAGAGAGCAACTGTTGTTAGAAAATCTCACAGATATCGATGCTTGGCAGCACCGTATGAATCTGTTGATCGTGGCAGATCGCAGGCTGGCTTCTGACTGCGACCTGCATGAGGATCTGAACATCGAAAACAATCATGGCAATCAAGTATGGTTGCAAGTCTTTTGCGCCACGTTTGTCAATCAAGGAGAGCAGCATCTGTTGTTCATGCTCAATGATATTTCTCATCGCATAGAGACCGAGAACGCCATCCTGCAAGCCAAGGCCTCGGAAGCGGCCAACCAAGCCAAAAGCGCGTTTCTCGCCAACATGAGCCACGAAATTCGTACCCCGATGAATGCAGTCATTGGCCTGACCGATCTGGCATTGCAGACCAGGTTGCCTCCCAAAGCCCATGGCTTTCTGAGCAAAATCCAGACCGCATCGCATTCATTGATGCATATTGTCAATGACATCCTCGATTTTTCCAAAATCGAGGCCGGCAAGCTGGAACTGGAAGCAGTTGATTTCTGGTTGCTTGAAGTGCTTGATCATGTGGCGGATCTTTTCAGAAACAGCTGCAGACAAAAAAATATTGAATGGATCGTCACACTGGACAAAACATGCCGATTGGCCTTGACTGGGGATGCTTTGCGCTTGCAGCAGATTCTGATCAATCTGGTAAGCAATGCCATCAAGTTTACCGAGCAAGGTGAGGTCAAACTCCAGGTGGAAGTGGCAGAACGCAAGGCCGCCAGTGTGGTGCTGAAATTTTCAGTACACGATACCGGCATCGGCATGACCCAACAACAAATATCAGGCTTGTTCCATCCTTTTACCCAAGCGGACAGCTCCACCACCAGAAAATATGGTGGCACCGGACTGGGACTGGTGATCAGCAGACGATTGGTGGAGTTGATGGGTGGAACAATCCAGGTGGAAAGCACTCCAGGAAAGGGCACTCTTTTTTGTTTTACCTCTGAGTTCATCCATCGGCATGATGCGGAACACAATCACATGCTGATTCCTGAAGATATGAAAAACTTACGTGCGTTGATCGTGGATGACCATGCATCCGCGACACACGCCTTGTGCAATCTTTTATCTTCCTTTCACTTTGTCACCACAGTGGTCAAATCTGGTCACGAGGCAGTGACGCACCTGAGCCAGACATTTAATCCTTATCAACTGCTGTTGGTGGATGCTGTCATGCCTGACATGGATGGAATCGAAATCGTGCAGCAGATCCGGGCCATCGTGGAGAGTCGATGGCCGGGACTCACTGCTCCCCGGATGATTCTGTTGACCTCGCCGACCGTGGAAAAAAGCATCCATCAACTGACCCATACCGCAGGTGTGGATGCGTTGCTTGCCAAGCCGATCAATTGTTCTATACTGTTTGACACCATCATGGAACTGTTTGGCAAGGAAGTCAGCAAGGTATATCGTTCCTGGGCACAGAGTACGAATCTGGCAGAAATGTTCAGGCAGTTGCAAGGTGTCCGTGTGTTACTGGTCGAGGACAATGCGCTCAATCGGGAGGTGGCGCGTGGCGTATTGGAACATGTCGGAATTGTCGTGGAAGAGGCGCGCAATGGTCAGGAAGCCATCCACATGGTGGTCGAAAACCATTACGACGCCGTGCTGATGGACATTCAGATGCCGGTGATGGACGGAATCATGGCAACGCGGCACATTCGTCAGGATTCTCGCTGTCAAACAGTGCCCATCATCGCCATGACAGCCAATGCCATGGAAAGCGACAAGGAAAAAAGCCTGCTGGCAGGCATGAACGATTTTATAAGCAAACCGATCCACAATAAAAAGCTTTATACCACCCTGACCCAATGGATTCAGCCCTTGCCGTCAGTTATCACTCCCAAATGGGTCAAACATTCAGAACCAACCGAAGTGACCGGCGAGACGCTTTCCCCTCCCATGCTCGACGGAGCAACCGGCGAAACGCTTTCTCCTCCCATACTCGATGGATTCGATGTCAACGAGGCGTTGATGGAGCGGTTTGATGATCATTTCGAACGTTACAAGACCTTTTTGCTGACATTCATGCGAGATTATGCAAACGTGATCCCTCAAATACGTGACGAATTGCAAAACCAGAATATGCAAAATGTCATCAGATTGGTACATACCATTAAAGGAATCGCAGGCAATCTTTCTGCCCATGAGTTGCATCAAAAAGCATCGATTCTGGAACAGGAATTCAAACAAGGTCACCTTGATTTGGATGCAGACAGTTTCATCCTCTTTGAGCGCGCGTTGCAAAGGGTTATGACGACCATCCGTTCCCTGAAAGAGAACAAACCGGACCCCACCCCCTCATCATCAATGACTGGTAACCACACTCCAATCCAAAGAGAGCTGGTAGCCCCTGTGCTGCTGGAATTGGCTGGTTTCCTGGAGGAGCGTGACACACAAGCGTTAACTGCCATACAGACCTTGCAAGGGCTGTTGCAAGGATCCGAGTGTCAGGGGCTTGCACAATCCATACTGGATTCTATAAACTGGTTTGATTATCCAGCCGCACGTTCCCACCTGGAACAAATCGCGCATATTCTAGGTCTACCCATGGAATCATCATGACAAACGATAAGCCTCTACGAAAAAATATTTTAATTGTTGATGATGATCCACAAACGCTTGCTTTATTGCACAGCTTGTTGCAAACAGACTATAAAATCTTTTTTGCCCGCAATGGTCAAGAGGCGTTACAGACCGCGTCAGCCAAACCGATTGATTTGATCCTGCTCGACATTCTGATGCCAGCACTGGATGGATTTGCTGTGTGCAGTGAACTGAAAAAAAATGAAACAACCAAAGAAATTCCGATTATTTTTCTGACCGCAACCACAGAGGGAGGCGAAGAGAGCAAAGGACTCTTGATGGGGGCTGTCGATTTTATCCAGAAGCCCATCAATCCATCCGTACTCAAGGCCAGAATAAAAACTCATATTTTATTGCGTACCTCATTGCAAGAACTGGAAGAGTTGAATGCCCATCTGCTGTACGAACGGGAGACCATTGAAGAGATCATCACTAACATTCAAAAAACCAAACCATTCGACCCCACGCATATCCGCGTCTTGATAGAACCTGTGGAAAGGGCCTCTGGCGACCTGGTGTTGTCCACGTTTCGGCCTGATGGGGGCCAACATGTGATGTTGGGGGATTTTACAGGCCATGGCGTGACTGCGGCCATCGGAGGTCCACTGGTGACGTATACCTTTCAGACCCAGACACGGCAAGGAGTTCCATTGGGTATGATCTGTAATGAAATCAATACCCAATTGTGTACCGTTTTGCGCATCGGCATGTTCATGGCCGCTGGTTTTCTGGAGATGAACCCAACTCGCACAGAACTGCTGGCATGGAACTGTGGGCTGCACGACCTGTTGATGTTTCGCAACAACAAACTCATCCAAACCATCCCGTCTCGCTCTCTACCCAGAGGCGTGTCGAACCAACCAATCCGCGAACCGCATCGTGTGGCCACTCAACCTGGAGACCAGATATTCATCTATTCGGACGGTATCATTGAAGAGCGGAACGGCTTGCAGGAAATCTTTGGCTCGCAACGCTTGCAAACCTCATTGGAAGAGATAAAACGTCAGAATCAACCCTTGGAGGTCATCAAAGAAATCCTGGAACGTTTCCGGGATGGTGGAACCCAAAAGGATGATATCAGTATCGTTGAATTGACTTGTTAATAAAAGCTATTCCTGATTGGCTTGGACTTGCTTGTCAAGATTGGTTAAATTTTTTTCAATCAGTTCTGCCAATTCCTGTTGGCCCCTGGACAGAATGCTCATGGTTCGATGTGTATTTTCCATCATCATTTTGTTAAGATGGGCTGCGATATCCAATTGACCCAAAAAAATTTTAGAAATATTCACGGTGTCAATCATTATTTTGAATTGTTTTGAACCAACCGTCATGAATGCTTCTGCCGCATCCAATTGCTGCTTTGTCAACTCCTGGATAATATAGTCATTTATTTTTTGTAAATCATACGCAAAAAGTACCATGTTGCCGGTGATTGCCGAAATTTGTTCTGCTCCATTGCCTTGGTCCATAATCGTCATCCTTGTCTATTGAAATCTTTGATGTTGCATCGATTTGTCGTACAACCTGAGGAAAATCACATCTGCTTGCACATCACCCCAGCGAATCCAGATAACGCACCCGGAAACGCACTCCAAGTTCTTCTTCCGCGATTCGTTTGCAGGCCTGGATATCCACTCCAGGAACTCCCTGAATGGCGGTAACCGTCACTTCTGGAACGTGTTCTTTGACTGCCAACACAAAATCCAGCAGGGCTTGATAGGAACCACTCAATTTGGGCTGGCAAATGCGCTCATAAGTGGCCTGATCCTGGGCATTGAGTGAGACGGAAACCGCATCAATCAAGCCGCGAAAGCGGGGGGTCACATCCTTGCCATAGACCCGATTGGCCAAGCCGTCGGTGTTGATTCGTACCCGAATGGGGCCTTGTCGCTTGATTGCGGTCGCCACTTCCAATAGCGTTTCCAAACGCAATGTGGATTCGCCAAAACCACAAAAGACAATTTCCCGATAATGGGTAAACGCTCCCATGGCCTGCAAGACCTCCATGGCCGTGGGATTGCGCCGCAAGGTCAAATCATACCCATGCACCTTTGGGGGTGCGGTCCATTTGGGGCAGAATTGACAATGCAGTGTACAGGCTTTCGTTAAATTAATATACAACGCCTGACCAATGGGGTAGGCCAATAAGGCCTGTTGAGGGGAGGATGGGGCGTGATTGTGGCGCGAGGCATCCACCCGAAAAAGACGGCAATAATTGGCTGTGGTGATTTGGGCGATTTCTGCCAGGGGTCGTTCCAGCAGCCTGGCCAGGGTCTGGGCCACATGCAACACAAATGCTGGTTCGTTGCGTTTGCCACGGTGGGGAACAGGTGCCAGATAAGGGGCGTCGGTTTCGATGAGCAGGCGGTCCAATGGGAGCCATTGGACGATTTTTTGCAGCTCAATGGCCGTCCGAAAGGTCACAATTCCGGAAAATGAAAGATAAAATCCCTGGTCCACTGCCCAACGCGCCAGTGACTCTGACCCGGTAAAACAGTGCAATACCCCACCAGAAGTAAGTGCCCCTTCTTCGGTCAAAACGGCTTTGGTCGCCTCCTCGGCTTCGCGGGTATGGATCACCAAAGGAAGTCCCATCTCTTGCGCAGCACGGATGTGATTTCTGAATACGATCTCCTGCTGCTCACGGGGGCTGAAAGTATAATGAAAATCAAACCCGGTCTCCCCCACTGCAACCACTTTGGAATGGTGACAATGGGCCATGATGGCTTCAACTGAATGGTCTGGCACATCAGCAGCATAATGAGGATGAATACCAACCGATGTGTATACCCATGGATGCTCCTTGAACAGTTCCAGCAGTGCTGGCACCTCTGTCAAACGAGTGGCAATCGAATTGATATACTTGACTCCGGCATCAGCCGCCCGCTGCATGACTGAGGTCAAATCCTCCTGAAAATCCTGATAATTCAAATGTGCATGACTGTCCGCCAATTCGATCATGATGCCTCTCCCTCCCCAATGGCATCAGGAGTGGTGACAGGCGAACCGCTACTGGAGGAGGGTTCACCGCGACGCACGGGAATACGACGACGACGGCGACGTACTGGAGGACGCGGTCTGGCAACGGTTCCTTCCCCATCAGCCGTCTCAGTCGCGGCATTGGCACCGGATGAGATTTCGACTGAAATGGGTGCGTTAGCCACGGCATCAGACACAAGGTGTGCTTGAGACGCTTGAGACACTTGAGAAGTCTGAGTACCTGGAGTACCTGGAGTACCTGGAGTACCTGGAGTACCTGGAGTACCTGGAGTCGCGGCCTTGCCACGACGTTTCCGGCGTGCGGACGAAGACTTTTTGACAGGTGCCAAGGTGGTATCTGCGGTCTGCACCTCCTGCTCCTGAACCTGAGGAGAGGTGGGTGAGACGGGAATTGTTTTTTCCTGTTCCTTGGCGCGAGGTGGATTTGGCAAAACTTTCCTGGGTGCGGCGGTCCGGGGCTGCGGCTTGTCAGGTGCCGATCTGGTGGGCATTGGCCCTTTGGGCGCGGCCTTTTTGATTTCCATCACCGGTTCAGGTTCTTGGATGAGGTTCGTCTCCTTGACACTTGGTGATACACCCTCTGCATCACCGAATTCTCCAGCCAGACGATCAGCGGCCACCTGTTCAGTGACTCCATCCCCCCATTGCATCTCCACCAGATTCAGCATCGGAAAAACCGCCAGCACCAAACCTTCACGGCCATCCTTGAGTGTCGCTCTGGTCTTGGGCTTGGGTAATGTCTTCCGCAAGGCGAGATACGCCTCATTCTCATAGGCCATGCAGCACATCAGACGACCACAAACCCCTGAAATACCTTCAGGCGTAAGAGACAAATCTTGATTCTTCGCCATACGGACCGATACGGGGTGGAATTTGGTCAAGTATTCAGAACAGCATAAAGGTTTTCCACAAGTCCCCAGACCGCACAGCAGTTTGCTTTCGTCCCGGACACCAACATGACGCATTTCCACCCGCACTTTCAGATCAGAGGATAAAATACGCACCAATTCACGAAAATCGACCCTGGCCTCTGAAGTAAAATAGATAATCACCTTGCCGCCACCCAACAAATAGGTGACTTTGGAAAGCTTCATGGAAAGCTGCATTTCCCGGATTTTTTCCCGGCAGAGAACCTGTGCTTTGCGTTCCTGTTCTTCTCGAATAATCAATAATTTATGATCTTTTTCCGTCATGCGGCGGATCACTTTGCGCACAGGTCCCGGAAAGGGATCAACCGGCAGGCTGAAAACATGCAAGACCTTGCCGATGGCTTCACCGTCATGGATTTGCACCACCACCTGATCGCCCACAGTCAATTGTGTGATATCCGATGGAACCCGATACACCATACAGGAATTGGGCATGCGCAAGCCGAGCATGACGGATCCGGCGGGTCTGGTGACCGCCAGGTCAGAATCAACGGGATTCGGGGTGGATGGATTCATTAAAACGCTGCTCCTTGCATTCTGGCCAAACGAATAAAGATCGTCTCCAGCGTCAGTCGCGGGTTGAGGTTGACGATCTGGGCATCTCTGACCAACTGCCCGGTGCGGGCTGCCAATTCCAGCCAGCGTTCGGTAGTCAAACGTTGCTCCTCACCCTGCAACACGCTATCACGAATCGTGCTTAAGAACCATGTTTGCAGTAACATCGGGATCATCGCAAACCGCTCCGGTTGACTCCATTCATTGGCCAGCACCAGCAGATCCGCCAAACCACCCTTTGGCAACGCATTCAAATCCCGAAAAAAACGATGATGGGTTTCCAACCCCCCCTTGGCACATAACCGGATCGCCTCGCCAACACTGCCGGCAGCCAGACGGGCAGCTTCATCACGATCCGCCTGAGTGGCATCCACCTGCATGCGCTCCAGAATGGTCAGAATGTTTTTCTCGGAGAGTGGCAAAAAGCGTTCAGATTGACAGCGTGACCATAAGGTTGGCAATAAAGAGCCAGGATGATTGGTAATCAGAATCAACAGGGAGCCAGGAGGAGGTTCTTCCAAAGTTTTCAGCAAGGCATTGGCCCCGGCATCATTCATCAGGGCCGCGTCATCCACAATCGCCGCTTTCCATGCTGATTCCAAAGGGGTGAAAGCAATAAAACGAGTCAACTCCCTGATCTGATCCACAGAAATGCGTACTTTTTTTTCCAACACTTCCAGGAATTGCAAATCGGGATGATGGCCTGAAAGGCACTTTCGGCAGGAGTTGCACTCCCCGCACCCTTCGAGGCTGGTTGCCATACGTACCGGCCTGGGACAAAACAGACTCTGAACCAATGCCAACGCCGTAGTCCGCTTGCCCACACCCGCTGGACCATGAAACAATCTCGCATGCCCAGGTCGATCATCTGCCAAGGCATGACGCAACCGGTTCACGATTTCGTCGTGACCAAGAATGGCATTAAAGACCGGTCCAGGCATGGCCTAGATGGCCTCCCAGACCGCTGCGGCCACCTGCTGGGGATCCATGGTGGCATCAATCACCCGAAAACGGGTTGGATTGGCTTGGGCCAGTTCCAGAAAACCAGCACGAACCCGTTGATGAAACGCCAACGCTTCCTGCTCGAAACGATTTTCAACCGCAACCGGATCCAGCACCTTCAGGGGTTGACGCTGAGTGCCTGCGCGCAGCAGACCAATGGAGGGATCGATATCCAACAACAGGGTCAGATCCGGTTGCAATCCATCCAGGACAAATTGATTCAATAATTCCAAATGGGACCGGTCAATGCCTCGACCATGGCCCTGATAAGCCAAAGTGCTGTCAGCAAAGCGGTCACACAACACCCAATCCCCACGCTCCAGGGCGGGTCGAATCAGCTTGCGGATGTGTTCCACACGGGCGGCCAGCATCAACAGCCATTCACTGCGCGCCTCCAAGTCGCCGGGTTGGCCTGTCACCAGCAACGCCCGGATTTTTTCAGCCATGGGACAGCCACCCGGTTCCCTGGTGACCACAACCCGTACCCCGGAGGCCCGCAGACGATCCGCCAATAACGCAATCTGGGTGGATTTGCCTGACCCTTCCCCACCCTCAAAGGTGATCAAACGGGGAGAGCGTGCAGCCAAGTCATTCTGAAGCATTTTTGCCTTTGGGTGGGTTCGTTTTTTTGCTTTTTTGCAGCCGATTCACATTGGCTTTGTGTTCCTGGAAGGTCTTGGAAAACACATGGGAGCCATCCCCTTGGGCCACAAAAAACAATTCGGTGTGATTGTCTGGATGCAACGCAGCATGAATGGAGGCCAAACCAGGATTGCATATGGGGCTGGGAGGCAAACCAAGATTGGTGTACGTGTTGAAAGGTGTCGGTGTGATGAGATGGTTATGAGTAAGATCCCCAGTAAAATCAGTCAGACCATAAATCACCGTGGGATCGCTTTCCAGTCGCATGTTTCGTCGCATGCGGTTGTGAAAAACCCCGGAAATCCGATTTCTTTCAGAGGCTTGTCCGGTCTCTTTTTCGATGATGGAGGCCAGGATCAACGTTTCCTGAGGGGTCAAGGCATAGCCCGGAGATCGATTGGGCCACTCCTGATCCAAAATTTTGCGGGTCATGCGGGTCATGCGGGACAACATTTCAAACGTGGAGACCCCACGAGTGAAAAAATAGGTTTCTGGAAACAGCCATCCCTCCAAAACCTTGGCAGGCAGATGTAATTTTTTGATCACCTCGGCATCTTGCATCAACTGTGGGGCGTCTGACCACCCCTGGGCCAACATGCGAGCAGCGATTTCCTTGGCAGTCAAACCTTCCGGAAAGGAGAATTTATAACGTACTACATCACCATGCTGCATCCTGGACAAAATACGCGCTGGCAATTCGCCTTGTATGAATTGATATTCACCAGCATGCAATGTGAGAGGTCGTTTCTCTTGATAATCATGATAATACACCAACAGGAGAAACCATTGAGCCGATGAGATGACTTCTTGATCTTCCAGGAATTTGGCGATTCGATTCAGGTTCCACCCTTTGTCAATGAGAACCAGTTTGGGTGTCTCCAGGGGGGTATTGAGGAATCGCCAAAAAGAAAAAGCTGCTCCCCCCAGGATGACGCTGCCAGTGATCAGGACACCCAGGACGATTTTCAAAATCAAGCGTTTGATCTCGATTTTCAATGAAATCGCTTCATGACCAGAGTAGCATTGGTGCCGCCAAAGCCAAAAGAATTGGAAATGGCATAATCAATCTGGACCTCTCTGGCTGTATTAGGGATGTAATCCAGGTCACAAGCGGGATCCGGGTTGGTCAGATTGATGGTGGGTGGCAGCACCCCGTGATAGAGGGCCAAAGCGGTGAAAATGGCCTCGACTCCACCCGCAGCCCCCAGGAGATGACCGGTCATGGATTTGGTGGACGAGATCATGAGTTTTTTGGCATGATCCAGGCCAAAAGCCAGTTTGACGGCCAAGGTTTCCATATGATCGCCCATGGGGGTAGAAGTGCCATGGGCATTTATATACCCCACCTGATCCGGGGAGATGCGGGCATCTTGCAGGGCGGCGGTCATGCAACGTGCTGCTCCATCGCCATCGGGTTGGGGAGCGGTGATGTGATAGGCATCGCCAGACATCCCGTAACCAATGACTTCGGCATAGATGGCAGCACCGCGTTCTTGGGCGGAGGCCAAGGTTTCCAGGACCACCACCCCAGCCCCTTCGGCCATGACAAAGCCGTCGCGGCCCATATCCCAGGGTCGTGAAGCTCCGGTGGGATCGTCGTTGCGGGAAGTCAGGGCTTTGGCTGCGGCGAAACCGCCGACAGCCAATTCACAAATGGCGGCTTCAGCACCACCTGCGAGCATCACGTCGGCTTCGCCCCGTTTGATGATACGCATGGCGTCACCAATGGCATGGGCCCCAGTGGCGCATGCTGTCACCACCGAATGGTTGGGGCCTTTCAAGCCATAACGAATGGCGACATGACCGGAGATCAGATTGATCAGGGACATGGGAATAAAAAACGGAGAAATGCGTCGTGGACCCCGTTCTTTCAGGACAAAGGCCTGATTCTGGATGGCCGTAAGGCCACCGATTCCAGACCCGATGATGACGCCGATGCGGGAGGCATTGGTATCTGTGACTGTGATTCCGGCGTCCTGCCAAGCCAGTTGGGCGGCGGCCACCCCGAAATGCATGAACAGGTCCATTTTTTTGACATCTTTTTTATCAACCCAATCTTCGGGTTGAAAATCCCGGCACTCCCCGGCGATGCGACAGGCGTATTCTTCTGGGTTGAAGCGGGTAATGGGACCGATACCGGAGCGACCTGCGATCAGTCCCTCCCAGACGGACTTGGTTTGCAAGCCGAGGGGGGTCACCAGCCCGATACCGGTAATGACAACACGACGATCATCCACTCTTGTTGCTCCCTGGGTGGTGAATGGGATCAGGCGACACCAGGTTCCCATCCTTATAGGTTGAAGATTTGGGTCATGGCAGCCTGAACATGGGATTCATCGGCCAAAAAAGGTCAAGAGTCGATATTTTTCTTGATGAATTCGATGGCCTGTTTGACGGTGACGATTTTTTCTGCTGCGTCATCCGGGATTTCGCAGCCGAACTCTTCTTCGAGAGCCATCACCAGTTCGACGGTATCCAGGGAGTCAGCCCCCAGATCTTCCACAAAATTGGCATCTTCGGTGACCTGACTGGCTTCGACGCCCAATTGTTCGATGACGATTTTTTTGACCCGATCAGCAACATTGCTCATAAGTGGATTTCCTTTTTTTGGTGAATGCCGAATAGTGTGGTTAAAAAAAAGATGGACCGAAGAGACGCGGTCATCCCATAAACATGCCTCCGTTGACGTGGAGGGTTTCACCGGTGATGTAGGAGGCCTGATCCGAGGCCAGAAAGGCGACGGCGTTGGCCACATCTTCCGGTTTTCCCATATTTCCCATGGGAATCCGGGAGAGGATAGCCTCCTTTGCTTTAATATTCAACGAATCTGTCATTGCGGTGCGAATAAATCCTGGAGCGACACAGTTGACGGTGATGTTGCGGGAAGCGGTTTCCATTGCGACGCTTTTGGTAAAGCCGATCAGACCGGCCTTGGCAGCGACATAATTGGCTTGTCCAGGATTGCCGGTGGCCCCCACCACCGAGGAGATGTTGATGATGCGTCCATAGCGAGCCTTCATCATGGGTTTGACGACCATGCGGGTGAGATGAAAGACGCTGGTGAGGTTGACTGCGATGACCCGATCCCAATCTGCGTGAGACATACGGACCAGCAGGGAGTCACGGGTGATACCGGCGTTATTGACCAGGATGTCGATGCGACCGAATTTTTCCAGGGTGAGTTTGACCGATTCTTCCAGGCACGGGAGGGAGGTGACATCGGCCTCGAAGGCTTCGGAATCTGGGGAGAGGGTTCTGACCTCTTCGAGAGCTTCCAGGATGCGAATGGATTCGTTGCTGATCAGGACGATTTTCGCGCCAAGCCGTGCCAGATGCAAGGCGACGACCCGACCGATTCCGCTGCTGGAGCCTGTGACAATGGCGATGCGATCCTGCATGATGGGGTTCCTGAATGGGGACAAGTGGTGAAATCCTGGTGACAAGTTATCAGAAAGTGACCCCATGGGGCAATGTTTTACGCGAGGGGAGGATGCAGGGCACTGGGCTCCGACTATTCGCAAAGATCCCATTATGGCGTGAATCTGAGACTGACCAACCCTATCGGCTCACCCCATGATCAAGCTGCTTTCCTCATCCGCAAAATCGCTTCCACCGTGAGTGGTGCTTTCTGAAGCCTCAGGTTGATAGCTGGCACTTCACCTGTTGTCCAATGACGACGAATAAAGTTATGATTGATCAAATGGAGATCCAGTGTCCTTTGCAGCCCTTCCGTCGTCTTGGCATAGGTGT